>NZ_JBYBLQ010000006.1:0-256765 GCF_059337855.1 Stenotrophomonas maltophilia complex sp. Om-AH-Sm3
GGGTTGCGGGCCGGTGTTGGCCACTACCACGCCGCGCTTGGCCCCTTTTACGCATTTCAATCCCGGCCCTTGACCTCAACCAATGTTGAGGTGCGATAACGATCTCCCCACGGCCAGCCTTCTGGCCTTCCCCACGGAGATTGCTTCGATGTCGTACTCGCTTCCCCCGCTCCCCTACGCCTACGACGCCCTTGAGCCGCACTTCGATGCGCGCACGATGGAGATCCACCACAGCAAGCACCACCAGACCTACGTCAACAACCTCAACGCCGCCATCGAGCAGGCCGGCATCGCCGAACAGCCCGTCGAGGCGCTGATCGCCCACCTCGATACCGTACCCGAGGCGCAGCGTGGCGCGGTGCGCAACAACGGCGGTGGCCACGCCAACCACAGCCTGTTCTGGACCGTGCTCAGCCCCAACGGTGGTGCACCCGATGATGAACTGGCCGCCGCCATCGACCGTGACCTTGGCGGCTTCGATGCCTTCAAGGACGCCTTCACCAAGGCCGCGCAGACCCGCTTCGGCAGCGGCTGGGCCTGGCTGACCAGCGATCGCGATGGCCGCCTGCAGGTGGAAAGCAGCGCCAACCAGGACAGCCCGCTGATGGGTGCAGCCGTGGGCCTGTCGGGCAACACCCCGATCCTCGCACTGGATGTCTGGGAACACGCCTACTACCTGCACTACCAGAACCGTCGCCCGGACTACATCGGTGCGTTCTTCAACATCATCAACTGGGCCGAGGTCGGCCGGCGCTACCGCCAGGCCAGGGCCTCATGAGCGGCGAAACGCTGCCGTACGCCGGGCCGTGGGCGGGGGTTTTCCCCGCCCCGCCCCCGGTGCCGTCGGTCAAGATGCCGCCGCGGGCCCTGCGGCGGCTGCTCGGCCACTTTCCTACCGGCGTGGCCATCGTCTGCACGCGCGATGCGCAGGGCAAACCCATCGGCCTGACCATCAATTCGTTCGTGCCGGTGTCATTGCAGCCGCCGCTGGTGCTGTGGAACCTGGCGTTGCACGCGCAGAGCCTGTCCACCTTCCAGCGCGCCACCCGCTTTGCGATCAGCGTGCTGGCGGCCGACCAGGAAGCGCTGGCCCGGCGCTTTGCCGATCCGCAGGTGCGCAACCGCTTCGATGGCCTGGCATTGCTGGATGACGACGAGGACGCCCCACCGCGCATCGCCGGTGCGGTCGCCCATCTCACATGTACCCGCCACGCACAGTGGCCGGTGGGTGATCATCTGCTGCTGGCTGGCCGCATCATCGAAGTGCACGAGAACGGCGGCGCGCCGCTGCTGTTCCATCGTGGCCGCTTCCAGCCCGGCCCCACCGAACTGCTGGTGGAGGTGCGCGGATGAACATCGAAGCCCTGGAATGCATGCTCGCCGCCGGCAAGGACGGCGCGCTGCTGCGCTTCGGCCTGGGCAAGGGCTGGCTGGATGCCGGCAACCCTGTGCGCGCGGCCACCCATCTGGGCCGTTGCGTGGTGCTTGATCCGCAGTACTCGGCGGCGTGGAAGCTGCTGGGCAAGGCCTGGCTGGCCAGTGGCCAGCCGCAGGCGGCGCGCGAAGCATGGCAGCGTGGCTTGAGCGTGGCCGGCAGCAAGGGCGACCAGCAGGCACGCAAGGAAATGCAGGTGTTCCTGCGACGCCTGGACCGCGAGCAGGCGGACCTGGCGAAAGCGGGCTGAGTCGATCAGCCCGCGTTGGCCGATGCCGGTGCGGACATGATGTCCGGCATCGGCAGGCGGCGCGGCTTGCTCGGGAACGCGTGACGCAGGATGCGCCAGACCACCTGGCCGAACTGGCGCGGCAGCGAGCCGTTGTTGTAGTGCTGGCCGTAACGACGGCAGATGTCCTTCACTTCCTTGGCGATGGCCGCATAACGGTTGGCCGGCAGATCCGGGTAGAAATGGTGCTCGATCTGGTGGCTGAGGTTGCCCGACAGCACGTTGATCAGGAAGCCACCGCTGATGTTGGACGAACCGCGCAGCTGGCGCAGGTACCAATGGCCGCGCGACTCATTGCGCAGGCACTCCTTGGGGAAGGTTTCCGATTCGGCGGTGAAGTGCCCGCAGAAGATGATCACGTAGGTCCAGATGTTGCGCAGGCCGTTGGCGACCAGGTTGCCCAGCATCACGGTGAGGAAGAACGGACCAGCCAGCAGCGGGAAGAACACGTAGTCCTTCAGCACCTGGCGGGCCATCTTGCGCGCCACCGGGCGGGTCTGCAGCCACATCGCACGGCCGCTGATGCGGCCCTTCAGCCAGCGGCCAAGGCGAAGGTCCTGCGCGGCCACGCCCCACTGGAACAGCAGCGCGAAGATCGGCGCGATGATCGGCTGCAGCAGGTAGAACGGCTTCCAGCGCTGTTCCGGGAAGATGCGCAGCAGGCCATAACCGATGTCATCGTCCATGCCACGCACATTGGTGTAGGTGTGGTGGCGGAAATTGTGGGTCTTGCGCCAGTTGTCGGCGGTGGCAACGATGTCCCACTCGTAGGTATTGCCATTGAGCTTGGGATCACCGGTCCAGTCGAACTGGCCGTGCATCACGTTGTGGCCCAGCTCCATGTTCTCCAGGATCTTCGACAGCGCCAGCAGCAGCGTGCCGGTGATCGCGGCCGGCCACAGCAGCGGCATCCAGAACAGCGGCGAAAACGCCGCCAGGAACAGCAGGCCACGGCCACCCACGCCGAACCAGCGCACGGCGGCGGCCACGCGGCGGATGTAGCGGGTGTCGGAGGCGCCGAGGCTGCCGATCACACGGTCGCGGATCGCGTCGAGTTCCTCACCGAAGGCATGCATCTCGGCAGTACTCAGGGCACGGTCGGTAGCGCGGGTCATGGCAGGCGTCCTCAGAGATCCAGGGTCAGGTCGGTGGTCGGTGCGCTCACGCAGATCCGTACCGGCTGTGCCGATTCGGACTGCAGGTCGCCAGTGCGCAGGTGGCGGGTGGCGCCACTGACGCGGTCGCAGCTGCAGGTGTTGCAGATGCCCATGCGGCAACCGTGCTTGGGCTTGATGCCATGGGCTTCCAGGCTTTCCAGCAGCGAACGGCCACGCGGCACGCTCAGCTGGCGGCCACTGCGCGCCAGCGTCAGCGATACTTCGCCCTCGCTGCTGGCGTCACGCAGCGGCGCCGGCGGAGTGAACGCTTCCGCCTGGAAACCCGCGACCTGGTGCGCCAGGCGTTGGCGCGCAGCGGCAACGAATCCATCCGGGCCACAGGCCAGCACGTGGCGCTGCGCCAACGGGGTGTCATCGCCTGCCACCTGCAGATCGTGGGTATCGATGCGTGCGGCAGGCACATCACCTTCGCGGGTGGTCAGCAGGTGCACACGCAGGTTCGGCTGGCTGGCGGCCAACGCCTGCAGCTCATCACGGAACTGCAGGTGGGCGGCGCTGCGCTCCCAGTAGAACAGGTCCACCGGCGCGGCCAGCGAGCGCTGGCAGGCTTCGCGCAGCAGGCTGCGCATCGGCGTGATGCCACTGCCGGCCGCCAGCAGCAATACCGGCGCTGCGGCCGGCAACTGGAATTCACCGAACGCCGCCTCCAGGCGGAACAGCTCGCCCGGCTGCGCATGGTTCACCAGATGCTGGCTGACCCGGCCGCCGTCGACCGCCTTGACGGTGATCGCCAGTTCGCGCGGTCCCAGCACGGTGGGGCTGTAGCTGCGCTGCCACAGGCGTCCTTCAATCTCCACGCCCAGGGTGACGTGCTGGCCCGCGCGCATGCCGGCCCAGTGCCGGTTGGTGCGCAGGACCAGGGTCGCCGCGCCCTCGCCGGCCGGCTCGCGCCGGACCAGGCGGGCCACCGGCTCGCGCAGGGTCCACAGGGGATTGAGCTGGCCCGCCCAGAAATCGAACAGCGACGGCGAGACCCAGCGGTACGGAGAGAACAGGGACGGACGGACGACAGCGCTCATGGGCGCACTATACGGGCGCACATACACCTGTGTATACATGTGTATATTGAACCGGATTGGGTATGATTCAGCCTCGCCGCACCGGAACCCCCATGGCCGCCGCCACCGCCTTGTCGCCGCCCGAAGATGCCAACAGCCCGGCCCGCCGTACGGTGAGCCGCGAAGATCTGCTGGCCGCCGCCCTGAAGCTGATCGGGCCGCACCGCAGCCTGTCCACGCTCAGCCTGCGCGAAGTGGCACGCGAGGCCGGCATCGCGCCGAACAGCTTCTACCGGCAGTTCCGCGACATGGACGAACTGGCCGTAGCGCTGATCGACGCAGCCGGCCGCTCGCTGCGCACCATCATCGGCGAGGCCCGCCAGCGCGCCACCTCCACCGCCACCAGCGTGGTGCGGGTTTCGGTGGAGACCTTCATGGAACAGCTGCGCGCCGACGACAAGCTGCTGCACGTGCTGTTGCGCGAAGGCGCGGTCGGCTCGGACGACTTCAAGCACGCAGTCGAGCGCGAGCTGCATTATTTCGAGGAAGAGCTGCAGCACGACCTGGTGCGCCTGGCCGCACTGGATGGCGCGGTGCTGCACGCTCCGGAACTGGTAGCCAAGGCCATCACCAGGCTGGTGTTCGCGATGGGCGCCACCGCCATGGACCTGCCTCCGGAGAAGGATCCGGAGCTGGTCGAACAGATCTCCACGATGATCCGCATGATCATCGTCGGCGCCCGCACGCCCGCCGCATTCCGCCGCGGCTGACGATCCGCTCCCGGGGCGGATCCCTTTCCAAAGGAAAGGGCTCTGACCCCGTCCCCACTGCCCCCGCCACGGCTATTCCATCCTCCGCATATGACCACCGGCAGGGTTGCCGCTGTCATATGTAATGTTATAACACTCGCATGATCTGACTCGGCCGGCGCTCCGCTCGGAATCGCTGTGGCTTGGTTATATAGCTCTTGCTATCTTCATAAGCCACTGCTTTCATATGCATCAGCCAGGTCGCCCTCGCCGCCTTTCTTCCCCCAAGGACGACGCTCTCATGTGCTCTATCCCCCACCGCTTCCGAAGGTTGCCGCTGGCCGCCGCCATTGCCCTGATCCTGCCGCTGCCTGCACTGGCTGACACTCCGAAACCGACCGAACTGGACCGTGTGCAGGTCAAGGTCAGCACCGCCACACGCAGTGAACGCCTGCTGTCGGACGTGCCGATCCGCACGGAAGTGCTGCGCAAGGAAGACATCGCGCTGCGCGCGGCCACCGACTTCTCGCGCGCCGCCGAGCTGATCAACGGCCTGCGCGTGGAGAGCAACTGCCAGAACTGCAACACCAGCGAAGTACAGCTGCTGGGCCTGCCCGGCGCCTACAACCAGCTCCTGTTCGATGGCATCCCGCTGCTGTCCACGCTGGGCAGCGTGTACGGCCTGGAACAGATCCCGGCCGGGTTCGTCGACCGCATCGAAGTGGTCAAGGGCGGTGGCTCGGCGCTGTACGGACCGGGCGCGGTTGCCGGTGTGATCAACCTGATTCCGCCGCTGCCGGCGCGCAGCGGCGGCCATGTGCAGGCCGGCGTGGATGTCCTGAAGGGCACACCGCAGAAGAATGCCGACGTGCGCCTGGACCTGGTGGCGAAAGATGCCGACGCCGGGCTTTCAGTGATTGCCCAGCGCAACTGGAACAGCGGCATCGACTACAACGGTGACGGCTACACCGAGATCACCCGCAAGAACCTCAAGGTCGGCGGGCTGCAGGCCTGGTACGTGCCCACGCCGGGCACGGGGCTGCGCCTGGACCTGCAGGTGACCGATGAAACCCGGCGTGGCGGCAATCGACTGGATCAGCCCGAATACCTGGCCAACATCGCCGAATCGCTGGATACGAAATACCGGCGCGGCAGCGTATCGTGGGACCAGGAAGTCAATGCCAACGTCGATTTCCGCCTGGCCTACGCCTTCGCCGACATTGACCGCGACAGCTTCTATGGCGGTCTGGGCGACGTCGTTACCGATCCGTCCGCGCCCGGCTATGACCCGTCGCAGCTGGATCCCAACGTGGCCGGCAGCGCGGCCTCGCGTTCGTGGCGCCAGTACGGCCGCACCCACAACCCGCTGCACTACATCGACAGCCAGTTGAACTGGCGGTTGGGTGCGCACGCGCTGGCCTTCGGCGTGCAGTACAAGCACGAGGCGCTGCGCGACGACAACCGCACCGGTGACGGGCAGCGTCTTGCGGTACTGGAGGATGCGACCTTCCACAACCTGGGCGCCTTCATCCAGGACGAGTGGAGCCTGCGCGACAACGTCGACCTGGTGCTGGGCGCACGCGTGGACAAGAGCTCGGAACTGGACAACGCGGTATTCTCACCACGCATCGCGCTGGCCTGGCAGGCCACGCCGAACCTGAAGTGGCGCGCCGGTATCGCCACCGGCTTCCGTGCGCCGGAGATCTTCGTCGAGGATGTGCATGTCGATACGCTGGGCGGCGAACAGGTGCGCGTGCGCAACGCGGACGGTCTGAAAGAAGAGCGCGCGTTGACCACCCTGTTCGGCTTCGACTGGCGTTCGGACCCGGCCGATCCGGTGTGGAGCTGGGATGCCACCGCCTCCTATGCACGCATCCGCGACACCTTCGCGCTGGGCGAGATCCAGCGCGGCGATGACGGCCAGCTGAGCCAGCTGCGCTACAACGCCTCCGGCTCGAACGTGCTGGGTGCGGAAACCAACCTCGGCTGGCAACCCTCGCCGCAGTGGCGCCTGACCGCCGGTGCCTCGTGGTACCGCTCGCGCTTCCGCGAGCCGCAACGCATCTTCGACGACAGCGGCGACGGTGGCGACACCGTGATCGAAAGCCGCGATTACCTGAAGACACCGCGCTGGACCGGCCTGGCGCAGCTCAGCTGGATGCCGGCCGAACCGTGGGAAACCTTCGTCGCGCTGCGCCATACCGGGCCGATGTCGGTGCTGAACAACCGGCTGGGCGAGCTGCACCGCACACGTTCGTTCCTGGTCACCGACCTTGGCGCGCGCTGGCACCGCCATCTGGGCGCACAGGCGCAGCAGGAAGTGTCGGTAGCTGCGGGCGTCAAGAACGTATTCGACCAGCGCCAGAAAGACCTGGAATTGGGGGCGCTGCGGGACAGCGACTATGTTTACGGGCCGCGCTTCGCGCGTTCGTGGTACGTCAACCTGCGCTATGCGTTCTGAAGCTCTGCGAGCGTTGTTGCTGGCCTGTGCCATGCTGCTGGCCGCACCGGCGATGGCTGCGGACCTGCACGCGCAGGTTTCTGCCTCGCTGATGCGGCCGGAGCAGCGATCGCTACGGCCGATGCAGTGGTCGTCGCCGCCGAAAGTGGTGGCGCTGTACTTCGGCGCCGACTGGTGTGCACCGTGCCATGCCTTCGTACCCACGCTGCGCAGCGTGCGTGATGCCCTGCGCCAAGCCGGCGCCGATACCGAAGTGGTGTACGTCAGCCAGGATGAGAGCGAGAGCGCGCTTCGCCGCTACATGCACGCGCAGGACATGCCGTGGCCGGTACTGGACCCACGACGTGCCGCGCGCATGCCGGCACTGCAGGCATTGGCCGGATTGGCACCACCGAACCTGGTGCTGATCGATGCGGATGGGAAGGTGCTGGCCAACGGATGGCAAGGCCGGCGCTATGAAGGCCTGCAGCCAGTGTTGAAGGAATGGACGAAACGCGCGTGCGCGCAACAACAGGCGCGCTGCCCGCCTGGATTGTAGATCCACGCCATGCGTGGATACTCCCTGTCATCGCGCGAACAGCAGCCGAGCATGGCTCGGCTCTACAGGAAACGTGGCTCAGCCGCCCTCGGCCCTGCGCACGAATGCCTCGAACAGAGCCAGTGTCTGCTCGCTGACATGGTGCTCGATGCCCTCCGCATCGCGCCGCGCGGTGTCTGCGTCCACGCCCAGCGCCAGCAGGAAACGCTCCACGGTCTGGTGCCGCTGGCGGCTGGCATGGGCCAGCGCCTCGCCTTCCGGGGTCAGGAACACGCCGCGGTACGGCCGCTGCACCACCCAACCATCACGGGCCAGGCGCCGCAGCATCTTCGCCACGGTGGGCTGGGCCACACCCAGGCGCGTGGCAATGTCGACCTGGCGGGCCTCGCCGCCATCGGCCAGCAGGTCCGAAATCAGCTCGACATAGTCCTCCACCAGTTCCATCCGGTGCGCTTCGCGCACTTGCCGGAAGCTCTCGACCTGGCGCTCGGCCTCGATCAAGGGGGTGCTTTTCAGCGATGTCGAATCGTCGGTCTTGCCCACGCCTGCGCCTGTCCTTCCGGGGTGATCCAGTGTTGAACCTGAATTCTGGACCAGTAACGCGATAAAGACGATTGTTTCACATTGCTAATGACTATAGCAGGAGCTATATTCGAACCCATGAACACCCTGGCGCCCCGCGACCCTTCGGCCTCCACTCCGGCCAGCCTGGGTGCGCTCAACGCCTCGGTCGCCGTGCCCGACAAGGGGCACTGGTGGTTTCGCCTGCTGGCCTTCCTCGGCCCGGGCTACATGATCTCGGTCGGCTACATGGACCCAGGCAACTGGGCCACCGACCTCGCCGGCGGTTCGCGCTTCGGCTACCTGCTGCTGTCGGTCATCCTCATTTCCAACCTGATGGCGGTGATCCTGCAGGCGCTGTCGGCGCGGCTCGGCATCGCCACCGGCATGGACCTGGCGCAGGCCTGCCGCGCGCGCTACCCCAAGCCGGTGAACCTGGCGCTGTGGGCGCTGTGCGAGGCGGCGATCATCGCCTGCGACCTGGCCGAGGTGATCGGCACCGCGATCGCGCTGAAGCTGCTGTTCGACCTGCCACTGCTGTGGGGCGCGGTGATCACTGCGCTGGATACGCTGCTGGTCCTGCTGCTGATGAACCGCGGCTTCCGTGCGCTGGAAGCCTTCGTGATCGCGCTGCTGATGGTGATCTTCGCCTGCTTCATGGTGCAGATCGCGATGGCTGCGCCGCCAGTGATGGCGGTGCTGGGCGGCTTCATTCCGCGCGCGCAGGTGGTGACCGATCCGCACGCGCTGTACATCGCGATCGGCATCATCGGTGCCACGGTGATGCCGCACAATCTCTACCTGCATTCGTCCATCGTGCAGACCCGCGCCTACCCGCGTACCAATGAAGGCCGCCGCAGTGCGCTGCGCTGGGCGGTTACCGATAGCACTCTCGCGTTGACACTCGCATTGTTCATCAACGCCAGCATCCTGATCCTGGCGGCGGCGGTGTTCCATGCCAATGGTCGTTTCGACGTGGAAGACATCGAGCAGGCGCACCAGCTGCTGGCGCCGATGCTGGGCGTGGGCGCGGCGGCGACGTTGTTTGCGATCGCGTTGCTGGCCTCCGGCCTGAACTCGACGGTGACCGCGACGCTGGCCGGCCAGATCGTGATGGAAGGTTTCCTGCACCTGCGAATGCCGCCGTGGCTGCGACGGCTGATCACCCGCGCACTGGCGATCATTCCGGTGGTGGTGGTGATCCTGCTGTTCGGCGACCAGGGCGCGGTGAAGCTGCTGGTGCTGAGCCAGGTGGTGCTGTCAATGCAGCTGCCGTTCGCGATCATCCCGCTGGTGCGGATCGTGACCGACAAGGTGACGATGGGGGCGCTGGTGGCACCGCGCTGGCTGGGCGCGATCGCCTGGGTGATCGCGCTGGTGATCGTGGTTTTGAACGTGAAGCTGCTGGTGGATACCTTCAGCGGAGCCTGACGCCAAACCACGGCCCCTGCCCCGGTAGATCCACGCCATGCGTGGATACCTTGTAGAGTCGAGCCATGTTCGACTCATCGCTCACCGTGCGAACGGCAGCCGAGCATGGGCTCGGCTCTACAAATGCAACGCGATCGCGGCCTCGATCTGCTGCGGCGACTGGAACCCGGCCAGGCGCGTGCGTTCGTTACCATCACGGAACAGGGACAGCGTCGGCGTCTGCCGCAGCCCCAGTTCCCTGAAGAACGCCTCACCCAGCACTTCCAGCTGCACGCGAAGCAAGGTGGTGCCCTGCCCCGCCACGCTGTTGGCCACGCGGTGCAGCGACACTTCCAGCATCCGGCACCCGGGGCACTGGTCCTTGTGGAAATCCACCAGCACCCGCGGGTGCTCAGCCAGCAGCTGCTGGAACTGCTCAGGCGTGGTGGCGTCGATGATCTGCATCGTGGTTGCTCCAGTAGTGGGCCAGGACCGCATCGGTCCAGGCGTCGATGGCTTCGGCATGACGCTCGCCATGCGGCATCTGTTCGATCTCCAGCGGCGGGTAGTCGCTGCGGAAATAGCGGATCAGCCGGTGCACGGCACCACAGTAGTACTCCTGCCCCCACTGCGTTTCGCCGGTGCCGAACACCGCCAGCTGGCGTGGCTGCTGACCGCGCTCGGCAATGCCAGCCACCCACGCCTTCATCTCCGCTGGCGTGCGCCCGGCGTTGTCGGTCCAGCAGCCCAGCAGCACCAGGTCGGCCTCGCCGGCAGCCAGCGGCGGCGCCTGCCGCAGGTCATCGGCCTCCTGCCAGTGCACCGCATGACCTGCCGCGCGGCAGCGCTCGGCGATCTGCCGGCCGAGCTCGCGGGTGTTGCCGCTCAAGGAGGCGACCACCATCAGGATGCTCAGCGCGGCGCCGGGCTCAGAGATCGTCGAAGCCGTTGTCGACGTTGGTCTTCTTGTAACTTGCATTGCGCATCTCGAAGAAGTCGGTCTTGGTCTCGGTGAAGTTGTCGGCGTAGGCCTTGATCCACGGCATCACGTTGTCGGTGGTGTCGCTGTACAGGCGCTCGATGCCGAGCATGCCGGCCATCTTGTTGGCGCGGTACTTCACGTAGCGCACCATCTCGTCCACGTCGATGCCATCGATGCCATCCAGAACCTCCGACGACCACTGCGTCTCAAGCTCGATGGCATGTTCGAATGACTGGTGCACATAGGCGGTCAACTCATTGGTCTGCAGCTCGGGGTTTTCGCCGATGATGGCGCGGATCAGCTCGCTGATGAACTTGGTATGGGCCAGCTCGTCGCGATTGATGAAGCTGATGATCTTGCCGGTCCCGTTCATGCGGTTCTGCCGCACCATGTTGTAGAAGTAGGCGAAACCGGAATAGAAGTTGATGCCTTCCAGGATCGAGGACTGGATCAGCGACTTGAGCAGGGTCTCGGCGGTCTTCTCGCGCATGAAGTCGTCATACGCGCCCATGATCGGGGCATTGCGCTTGATGATGGTTGGGTGGGTGCGGGCGATCTCGAAGATCCGGTTCTGGTTCGGCAGGTCGGTGATCGAGGCCAGCACGTAGCTGTAGCTCTCGTTGTGGATCACTTCCTGCTGGCCGATGATGGCTGCGTTGGCATGCGCGGCCGGGTCGGTGATGTACTCGGCCACGTTGTAGATGAAGCGCGTCTGCGGTGAATCCAGCGTGGCCAGCAGGCCGATGATTGAATCGTAGGCGTTCTTTTCGCGCCCTGACAGCTCGCCGTACTGGCGCGCATCCAGCTTCATGTCCACTTCGTCGGGAATCCAGAAGTTGGTCGACAGCTCCTTGTAGGCCCGATAGAACGACGGGTACGGGATATCGTTCCAGTTGAGGATGCCGCTGGTCTGGCCGTTGATGATGCCGGTGCTGCGGTTGGGGTGGCGTGGTTCGAGGATCTTGATGCGGTCGAGTGGGGTTGCCATGGGTTTCTGCCTTCGTTCTCTTTCTATCGTGTTGCCGGCCAGCGGCCGGCACTACCGCGGGTCGCCGGTGGTCAGCTTGAGCACCACTCGCATTCGCTGATGTCGATGTCGTTGGAGCGCACGTAGTAGGTGGTCTTCAGGCCTTCGCGCCAGGCGCTCAGGTGCAGCTCCAGCAGCGTGCTCGCACGGATGGTGCTGGGCACATACAGGTTGAAACTGATCGACTGGTCGACATGCCGCTGGCGGCGCGCGTTCTGGCGCACGCTGGCGAACTGGTCGACCTTGTAGGCGCCCTTCTCGTAGTACGGCCAGGTTTCCAGCGACAGGCCCGGCGCCGCCACCGGCCGCCGGAAATCCTTCTTTTCCTCGTAGTAGAACGCGCTGTAGATCGGGTCGATCGATGCGGTGGAACCGGCAATCTGCGCGGTGCTCATGTTCGGCGCGACGGCCAGCAACCAGCCGTTGCGCAGGCCGTGCGTGGCGACCTCGCGGGCCAGGCTGTCCCAGGCCGCGCCGCTGTAGCCGCGGTCACTGAAATAGCGTCCGTTGTGCCAATCGCTGCCGGCGAACATCGGATAGCTGCCCTTCTCCTGCGCCAGTTGCGCGCTGGCCTGGATGGTCAGGAAGTTGATGCGTTCGTAGAGATGGTCGGCCAATACTTCGGCATCCGGAGATTCCCACTGGATCGCCTGCTGCGCCAGCAGGTGGTGCCAACCGAACGTGCCCAGGCCGATGGCGCGGTACTTGCGGTTGGTGATCGTGGCCTGCGGCACCGGCAACGCGTTGAGGTCGATCACGTTGTCGAGCATGCGCACCTGGATCGGGATCAGGCGCTCCAGCACATCGGTGGCCAGCAGGTCATCCGGCGCACTGATCGCCCGGCCGAGGTTGATCGAGGACAGGTTGCAGACCACGAAGTCGCCCGCACGGCGCGTGGTGACGATCTGGTCGCCGCTGACGATCTCCTGGATCATCCGCGTCGGGCTCATGTTCTGCAGGATCTCGGTGCACAGGTTGCTGGAATAGATCATGCCCGCGTGCTTGTTCGGGTTCCTGCGATTGACCTCGTCGCGGTAGAACAGGAACGGGTTGCCGGTTTCCAGCTGGCTGAGCATGATCCGCTTGAACAGATCGATGGCCTTCACCGTGCGGCGGCTGATGCGCTCATCGGCCACCAGCTCGGCATAGCGATCGCGGAAGCTGCCCGAACCGCGCTTCTCATCGTAGAAGTCCTGCAGGTACCAGCCCTTGGCCTGCTTCACCTCGTGCGGGTCGAACAGGTACCAGTCGGCGCGGCGCTCGACCGCTTCCATGAACAGGTCGGGTACGCACACCGAGGTGAACACATCGTGCGCGCGCAGGCGCTGGTCGCCGTTGTTGAGGCGCAGGTCCATGAAGGCTTCGATGTCGCGATGCCAGATGTCCAGGTACACCGCCACTGCGCCCTTGCGCTGGCCAAGCTGATCAACCGACACCGCCGTGTTGTTGAGCTGCTTGATCCACGGCACCACGCCGCCGGAGGAGTTGGCCACGCCACGGATCGGTGCGCCGCTGCTGCGCACGTAGCCCAGGTAGGCGCCAACCCCGCCGCCGTGCTTGGACACGCGCGCGATATCGGTGTTGGAGTCATAGATGCCCTGCAGGCTGTCGTCCACCGTGTCGATGAAGCAGCTGGACAGCTGGCCGCCCACCTTGCCGGCGTTGGCCAGGGTCGGCGTAGCCACCGTCATGTACAGGTTGGACAGCGCCCAGTACGCCTCGCCAACCAGCTGCATGCGGCGTTCGCGCGGCTTTTCCTCCTGCATCAGGTACAGCGCAATGGTCAGCCAGCGCTCCTGCGGCAGTTCATAGACCTCGCGGCTGCGGTCGCTGGCCAGATAGCGCGTGGCCAGCAGGTACAGGCCGTTGTAGGCGAACAGGCGGTCGCGTTCCGGATCGATCATCTCACCGGCCTGCTGCAGCTCTTCCTTGGAATAGCAGCGCAGGATGTCGTTGCTGTAGATACCACGATCGGCGAGGCTTTCCTGCAGGCCCACGTAGGAGCCGTACTTCAGGCTGACATCGTAGAAGCGGTTGCGGCTGGCACGCTTGTACAGGCGGCGCAGGTAGATGCGCGCGGCGAACTGTTCCCACTCGGGCGCGACCAGGTCCACCCGCGATTCGGCCTCGCGGATCAACAGATCGACCAGGTCATCGGCGCTGATGCTGGGCTTGCGCTCGACCATTGCCTGCACCACACGACGGTAGTCGCTCACATCCAGCTGCGGGAACTCGGCATGCACGGCATCGATGCTGCGCTGCAGGCGCTCGGCGTCGAACGGCAGGCGGCGGTTGCCGGCCTCCTTGGTGATCCAGGTCGGTACGCGCTCGCCACCGGCGCGCAAGGCGTCGCCAGCGCCGGCCGGATCGGCCACGCGGAAGGTACTGTCGGTCATGGTGGTGAAACTCCAGGCTCGCACGCGCATTGGCGGTCGATGCCATGGCGGCCCTGGACGCGATACCGGCGCACGGGGCGAACGGGTGGATTGCCAGGGTACGGGAACGTAGGTCGTCGGCATCTGCCTGCGCCTGCGGCCGGTATCCGGGCCGTGGGGGGCGACCTGCGTCCGCACGGTGGCGGCCGCGTCGACACGGCAAGCCTTCAGGGGCGGGCCGCGGGACGTTTGCTGCATGTCCGGCGGCGGCGGCTGACCGGGAGTGACGGGCACAACATAGTGGGGATGCTCCAAGCCGTCAACACAAGATGCGGTAATCACGACATGCCGCGACGATCCGTCGCAGGATGCCGTGTTGCACCCGCAGCACCTTGTCGACGCGGCGCACGTCCCCAGTTCGGTACAACATCACTTTCTCCGGAACCTCGCTCATGCGCGCTGCCCAGTACTCCTCCTTCGGCAACCCGGCCGACGTCCTCGCCACTGCCGATGCCGCCCTGCCCGAGCCTGGCCCCGGCGAGGTGCGCATCCGCACTGTGCTGGCCTCGATCCACAATCACGACCTGCTGACCGTGCGCGGGCTGTATGGCTACAAGCCGACGCTGCCGGCGATTGGCGGCAGTGAAGCACTGGGCGTGGTCGATGCACTCGGCGATGGCGTGGACGGCCTGCAGATCGGCCAGCGGGTAGCCGCCGCCTCGGTGCACGGCACCTGGGCCGAGGCCTTCGTCGCACCGGCACGCATGGTGATTCCGATGCCGGAGGCGATCCCGGACGAGATGGCCGCACAGTTGATCGCGATGCCGCTGAGCGCGCTGATGCTGCTGGAATTCCTGCATGTCCAAGCAGGCCAGTGGATCGTGCAGAACACCGCCAACGGCGCGGTCGGCAAGTCGCTGGCGATGCTGGCAAAGGCGCGCGGCGTGCACGTGGCCAACCTGGTGCGCAATGCCGCGGCCGTAGCGCAGTTGCAGGCGCTGGGCATCGATCATGTATTCGACACCTCGGTGGACGGCTGGAAGGATCGCGTGCGTGAGGCGACCGGCGAAGCACAGGCCGCGGCCGCAGTGGATTCCATCGGCGGCGACGCCAGTGGCGATCTGGTCGACCTGCTCGGCCACCACGGCACGCTGGTGTCGTTCGGTGTGATGAGTGGCGAACCGATGCACATTCCCGCCGGCGGCCTGATCTACAAGGAGGCCACGGTGAAGGGCTTCTGGGGCAGCAAGGTCAGCCAGGCGATGGCGGTGGAGGACAAGCGCCGGCTGGTCGGCGAGCTGCTCAAGCGCGCGGCCAGCGGCGAACTGACCTTGCCGGTGGAGCAGATCTTCGCGCTGGACGATATCGCCCAGGCAGCGAAGGCCGGTGCTGAGTCGGGACGCAATGGCAAGGTGCTGCTGCGGCCGTGATGCTAGGCACTGGATCCGGCGGCGCCGCGCGCCGCCGTCATCCCAATGGATAATGTCTACATCGTCTTTGCTGAAGAAGGAATCACGTTGAGCGGAATGAATGGTCGGAAGGTGCTGCTGGCGACCTTTCTCGGGAGCAAATCCCCTCCTGACGATGTTCGGCCCTCCGAAGACTACTGGAGGTTGATCGGTACCAACGGGACCATTGTTCTTGAGGAATCCCAGACTTCCATGACCAGGCATCAACGTGGCATGCGGGTGCTGGTCCAGTTTCCTGAAAGCATCACGGATATGGGGCTTGCTTGCCACAACGACATACCGGACAGCCTCTGGATTTTCGTCTCCGACCTGATAATTCACCCAGTCGATTGAATGGATCGGGGTTGAATGCAGTAGCGGCGCCCGGATACGGTCCGCCGCTGCCTGCTCCGGTCGTTAAGAACCTGTGATGTATAACTGAATGCGCTTTCGTCATTGGAAGGCGCAGGTACCTGCATGCGGTACTGACGGCTCCTCCCCCGTTCGGCGTCGCCGCTTCCATGTACCGCACCACCCTGAACCTGCTTGCCGGCGCGATCGCGCTCGGCCTCACCGCCGGCGCTGCCGGCGCCGCTGAAACCGCCGATGCCGGCAAGGACAGCACCACCCTCGGCACCGTGCTGGTGACCGGTTCCAACATCAAGCGCAGCGATACCGCCGGGCCGAACCCGGTGCAGATCGTCAGCCGTGAACAGATCGAGCAGAGCGGCCGCTCCACCCTCACCGACGTACTGCGCAACCTGTCGGCCAATGCCGGCAACAGCTTCGACGAGCAGTACACCGGCAGCTTCGCCGCCGGCTCGGCCTCGATCGGCCTGCGTGGCCTGTCGCCGAAGAACACACTGGTGCTGGTCAACGGCTACCGCGTGTCCAACTTCGGCTTCGCGCTCAATACCCAGGACACCTTCGTCGACCTCAACGCGCTGCCGATCAGCGCGGTGGAACGCATCGAAGTGCTGAAGGACGGCGCCTCGGCGGTGTATGGCTCCGACGCCATCGCCGGTGTCATCAACATCATCCTGCGCAGGAACTTCCAGGGCGTGGAAGTGGGCGGCGGCTTCGGTACCGCCACACAGGGCGGCCTGGACGAACGCAAGGCCAACCTGCTGGCCGGCTTCGGCAACCTGGAGCAGCAGGGCTGGAACGTGCTGTTCGGGCTGGACCTGCTCAAGCGTGATCGCCTCGACGCCGACCAGCGCGCCTATACCCGCAGTGGCGATTTCCGCGACAAGCCCGGCGGACGCCTGGCCGGCTGGTCCACCGCCGGTGGCAATTGGCTGTCCAACCCGCGCGCGCCGCAACCGTTCGCCAACTGCCCGGATGGCAGCCAGCTGCGTCCCTACAGCGATTTCGGCAGCACCCTGCCCGGCCAGGCCTGCGCCTTCAATGCACAACCATTCAAGACCCTGCAACCCGGCGCCGAGCGCCTGCAGGCCTCGTTGAGCGCGACCTACCGCTTCAATGACAGCGTGGAGGCCTTCGCCGATGTGCTGTACAGCCACAACAAGGCCGACCAGATCTTCAGCGCGCCGCTGACCGTCGGCCCCGGCCTGCGCGCCTACAACCCGGCCAGCGGCACGCTGATCGACGTGCCGGCGGTGCTGCCGGTCGGCCATCCCAACAATCCGGGCAGCACGCCGCTGCCGTTCGAGTACACCTTCTTCGATCTCGGCCCGCGCCTGAAGGACAACACGCAGGTGTTCTACCGTGCCCTGGCGGGCGTGCGCGGCAGCGGCGAACGCTGGGACTGGGAAGTGGCGGCACTGACCTCGCAGAGCGCGCAGCGCGAGTACGTCGACAACTTCGTCAATCGCTATGCGTTCGAACAGATCCTGCGCGACGGAAGCTACAACTTCCTCAACCCGTCCGCCACGCCGGGCGCGCTGGATGCACTGCGTCTGCAGACCAAGCGGCCAGGCTGGTACAAGCTGCACGCGTTGAACCTGAAGGCCTCGACCTCGCTGTGGCAGATGCCGGCCGGTACGGTCGGCTTTGCCTGGGGTGCCGAGTTCCGCAAGGAATCGCTTGACGCGCGCACCAGCGCGCAGGTGCTGTCGGGCACCGAACTGCGCCCGGCCATCAACGTGGTGAACGGCGAGCGCCAGGTCAGCGCTGCCTACGCCGAACTGAGCGTGCCGCTGCATCGCACTCTGGAACTGCAGGTGGCCGGCCGTGGCGACCACTACGACGACTTCGGCGAGGCGTTCTCGCCGAAGGTGGCGCTTCGCTGGCAGCCGCTGGACAGCCTGCTGCTGCGCGGCTCGTTCTCGCGCGGCTTCCGTGCACCGTCGCTGCCGGAAATCGCACCCGGCCAGACCGTCAGCTATGGCTCGGTGATCGATCCGCTGGATCCGCTGCAGCCCGGCGGCAGCCGTGGCGTCACCAACATCCGCACCGGCAACCCCGACCTGAAGGCCGAACGCTCGCGCAACTTCAACGTGGGTGCGGTGTGGTCTCCGGATGGTGATACCAGCATCGGCCTGGACTGGTACCGCATCGAGCAGGACAACCTGGTCAAGCCGGACAGCGCGCAGTTCATCGTCGACAACCCGACCCTGTTCCCGGGCCGCGTGCAACGTGATGCGCAGGGACGCATCCAGTTCATCACCAACCAGTACGCCAACCAGGGCGAACTGACCACCTCCGGCCTGGACCTGGATGCCAGCCGCACCTTCCGCACCGACGGCTGGGGCAACTTCACCGTGGCCGGCAGCTGGACCCACCTGCTCAGCTTCAAGCAGCCGCTGGTAGCCGGCCAGGCGCCGTACGAAGGCGCCGGCAACAACCGCCACGGCGCACTGCCGCGTACGCGCGGCACCACCTCATTGAACTGGGCGGTGGGCGACTGGAGCAGCACGCTGAGCCTGCAGTACGTGAGCGGCTACGACCAGCGCGTGGCGACGGCGACCAGCAACCCGGGCCTGCGTGACCGCGTCAAGCCGTATCACCAGCTGGACCTTTACGTGGCGTACGAGGGAATTCCGAATACCACGCTGTCGCTGTCGGTGCTGAACCTGACCGACAAGGATCCGCCGTTCGATCCGGCTGGCGGTTCCAACGGCTTCGACATCAGCCAGTACAACCTGCGCGGACAGTTCGTCTCGCTGGGCGCGCGCTACCGGTTCTGACCGCCGATGTAGAGCCGAGCCCATGCTTGGCTTGTCTCCATCTGGAACGGCGCCGGAGTGATCCGACGCCGTTCTGGAACCTGATGATTCTCCCGAAAGGCGCTGCACGCGCCGTGGGCTGAGGGGAGCTCAATCGTCCTCCCGATTCTCGTCCCATTCTGGCCACCATCCATACGCAGGGTAGGACTGGCCATAGCTGCAGCCTGTCAATGTGACGCCTTGCCCCCACTGGAATGCAATGCGCTCGCGCTCCTCGATCCAACCGTCGGGTGCGACACGATCGTCAAGCCTGCGTACGAAAAGCGCTTCGACCGCATCGCTTTCGGTCGCCGTCATTGCCCAGCGACCGGCCAGCGCGCTCGAAGGCGTTGCTTCTACCACACCATAGGCGTGTTCACCTGAGAGCCAGATCCTGGAAACGGAGATGCCGTCCACCATGATGGGCTCCGGCAGCAGCCACTCCGACGTGTCTTTGAGTGCTCGCCCACTCCACCGTGTTGCGGGTGGGACGCGGTGATAATTGCGGACCAGCGCAACGGCAGAATCAGCGGCGTCTGCGCGCTCCAGACGACACGAGAGGTAATCGCCAATGATCTTCAACCTGCCCGCGTTGGAGTGGTAATCAGCCGATGTATCCAAGTCGTCTGATTCGCCTGCCCGCTGGCGGGATTCGCTGACATCGCCGCAGCCAACATAAACGTTGCCCGAGTTGTCCATTGTCCGCGCGACAATGGAGCGGACATTGGCGATGCCAGTTGACATGGTCCGAAGCGCCACGGGTCGGGTGCCCACGATATCGTGGGTGTCATAGAGTCCGGCCCTATGCTTGAGTCCTCCGCGATGGATCACGTCATCAAGCGACGTACCCTCAAGGATGGCCCAGAATGAAGCATAGTTGAGAAGGACCTTCCGCGTATTCATGCCGAAAACACTGATCTCTGCCGGCAACTCGATCTCAAGGCCTGAGCCGTCCGATCGTGGAGTACCTCTCCAGTTGGCATAGCGAGGATTCCCATTCAGGTCATCCAGGCCATCGATGAAACCTTGTCGGATGTGGTACGAACTGCTTGACGACGCGCGGCACAGGATGACGTCTTGCAAGATCTGAAGTGGAGGCCGCTCCAGATCTGCAGCGCGTTTGGTCGAAAAATTCTGTGCCAAGGCCTGCGCAGGCAGTGTGCAGGCCACGGCCAGCAGTAGAAGATGTGTCGGTCGATGCAGTGGCGTGAGAAAGGACAAGAAGGCATTCCGGATTGACGTGTGCAGATGCTGTGCGCGTTGCCCAGCTCGCGCCATGCAAAATCTTGCAAAGCGCCGCGCCGACAGCGGGCCACGCCCGGCGGGATGGCCTCAAGTCACCTGCGCCTGCTCATCCACATATTCGGACAGCCCACGGCAGGCCAGCAGCAGGCCCTCGCACACATCGTTGCCTATCTGCTGCGCCTCATCGCCATCCTCGCGCACGCGCTCGATGGCGTGCCGCAGCACGACCAGCCTGGCGATTGCCCGGTTTATGCGTGTCAGGACCATGCACTGGCCCGTGCCGCGCCCTTTTCCGCCGCAGCGGCTCACCATCAGCGGCTCCACCTGGCGGATGCGCTGCGGGCTGCCGAGCAGGCAGTAGATGGCGTCGCGTGCCGAATGCGACAAACCCTGTAGAGCCGAGCCCATGCTCGGCTTTGCAGGGGTGTGCGGACCAACGGTCCGCACCCACCGCATCACCGGCTCAGGTGCAGGAACTGCAGGTGCCGTTCGTACTGGCTGATGATGTCGTTGATGATCTGCTTGCGGCTGTAGCCCACCAGGTCGTAGTCCTGGCTGCCTTCGAACAGATGCACCTCGGCGCGGTAGTAGCGCTGGTTGCGCAGCTGCTGCGCGGCAAACGACGGGGTCAGGTAGCCGCTCAGGATCACCCGGTACAGGAAGTCCTGCTGCTCGCCGTGGTTCACCGTCAGCTCCATGTCGCCAGCCTCGAAGCGGGTGGATACATCCCAACCCTGCCCGCGCAGCTGTTCGGCCACCGCCTCCATCGCCGGCTTCACGGTGTCATCCATGAAGCGGTAGACCTGGTCGCGCACCGGGAAGTGCATGGCCTGGCTCAGGCGCTGGCGCCAGCCCTGATGATGGCGATCGTCTCCGATCAACGGCGACGGCCGGTACTGCAGCGCGCGCTTGCGGTGCGACTCGTCACTGAACGCGCGGGTCAGGCCCCACATCATCAGCAGCAGGATCGCCGAGAACGGCAGCGATGCCAGCACCACCGCCGATTTCAATGCATCGATGCTGCCGGCCAGCAACAACCCTGCGGTCAGCACCGCAATCACTGTGCCCCAGAACACGCGCAGCCAGCGCGGACCATCGTCTTCGGGTGATCCACCATGCGACGACAGCGTGGACAACACCACTGCTCCCGAATCAGCGGAGGTCACGAAGAAGATGAAGCTCACCAGCACCGTCACCGCGATCACCGTGCGGCTCCACGGGTAGCCATCCAGCAGTGCATACAACACGGTCGGTGGGTCATCCACCGCCAGCTGCGCCAGTTGCTGCTGGCCGTGGTGGAGCACCTGGTCCAGCGCGCTGTTGCCGAAGATCGACAGCCAGGCCAGGGTGAAGCCGAGCGGGATCAGCAGCACCCCGAACACGAATTCGCGGATGGTGCGGCCACGTGAGATGCGCGCGATGAACAGGCCGACGAACGGTGCCCAGCCGATCCACCAGGCCCAGTAGAACACCGTCCAGCCGCCCAGCCATTCCGGTCGGCCGCCATAGGCGTACACATCGAAACTCTTGCCGACCACGCTGCCCAGGTAGTCGCCCAGGTTCTGCATCAGCGTGCTGAACAGGTACTGCGTCGGCCCGGCGAACAGCATGAACAGCACCAGCGCGATCGCCAGCAGCATGTTGATGTTGGCCATCCAGCGCACGCCCTTCTCGACGCCGGACACGGCCACGGCCACGGCCGCGCCCATCATGCTGACCACCAGGATGATCTGCACCAGGTTGGAGTGCGGAATGTCGAACAGGTGCGAGAGGCCGGCATTGAGGTGCAGCACACCGAAGCCCATGTCGGCACCGATGCCGAATACGGTGGCGACGATGCCCAGCGCATCCACGGTGTAACCGATCGGGCCATTGATGCGCTTGCCGATCAGCGGGTACAGCGCCGAGCGCAGGGCCAGTGGCAGGTTGTGGCGATAGGCGAAGTAGGCCATCGCCATCGCCGCCAGCGCGAACACGCCCCAGCCGTGCAGGCCCCAGTGCAGGAACAGCAGCTGCATGGCCTGGCGCGCGCCAGCCTCGCCTGCGGCCGGATCGCCCTGCGGCGGCTGCAGGTAGTGGGTCAGCGGTTCGGATACGCAGAAGAAGAACAGGGTGATGCTGATGCCGGCGGCGAACAGCATGCCGGCCCATGAGAGGTAACTGAACTCCGGCTCGTCATGGTCGGCACCCAGCTTGATGCCACCGTACTTGGACAGCGCCACGCCCACCACGAACACCAGGTACAGGGTCATGGCCAGCAGGTAGTACCAGCCGACGTTGAGGGCGGCCCAGTCCTGTGCCTTGAGCAGAAGGCGGCCCGCGCCGAGCGGGAACAGGCTGACGAACAGCGCGAACGCCACGACAACGATCGCCGCGAAGGCGAACACAGGCCGAAGGGTGCGCACCGGGGATTGTTGCGGCTCCAGTACTTCCATGGGGCGGCGTTCTCCGGTAGATCAAAGGGTTAGCCGACCGATTCTGGCTGAACCGCAGTGGACAGAGCATGAAGTTGCGGCCTGTGGTCGCAGGCCCGTCCGCTCATTCCGTGGTATCACGCGCGCGCTGCGACGCACCCTTGCTTGCGCGGGCCGCGCGCACCGCCTGCGGCGCGGCCACGCGCATCCTGTCCGATCACGACATCACATGCACCGCACACAGCTTGTTGCCATCCGGGTCACGCAGATAAGCCAGGAACACCTGCCGACCGGACATGTTGCGGACGCCGGGCGGATCTTCGATGGCGGTACCACCGTGAGCCACTCCAGCTTCCTGCCAGGCACGCACGGCCTCTGCACTGCCCAGACTGAAACCGATGGTGCCACCGTTGGCATGGCACGCTCGCTGCCCATCGATCGGCGCGGTTACACCGAACATCCGTCCATCCTTGAAGTACAGCAGCCGTCCCTTCTCGTCGAATACGCCCGCACGCGCGGCCATCGCAGCGAACAGGGCGTCGTAGAAGCGACGCGCGGCATCCATGTCGTTCGTTCCTACGGTGATGTGGCTGAACATGCGGGCACTCCATGTGGAAAACCGCAGTGTCGATGAGCGCGGGCGACTTCGCAAATCGCTGCATCATCGCCGCCCCGCTCGCGACCGGGCGTGCTGCTACTTGGCGGTGCTGAGCAGCAGTACCGCCGCCGTGACCAGGGCGATGCCAATCCAGCCGATCGGCCGCAGGCGGTTACCGAACAACAGGCGGCCGCAGGTGGCGGTGCCGATCACGCCGATCGCCCCCCACATCGCATAGGCCGTGGCCAGATCCATGTAGCGTACGGCCTGGCCCAGCAGGGCGAAGGCGATCCAGACCAGGACGATCGCACCGAGGCCCCAGCGCCAACGACGGAAACCTTCCGACTTGGCCACCATCATGTTGGCGGCGACGTCGATCAGCGCCGAGCAGATCACGAAAAACAGGGCCAGGGTATTCATCAGTGCACCTCCCCGAGGGTGACGCAGACGATGCCGGCCACGGCCAGCATCAGGCCGGCCAGCTGCTGCAGCGACAGGCTTTCACCGAACACGGTGAGGCCGACCACGGTCAGCAGGGTCAGGCCAAGGCCTTCCCACACCGCGTAGGCCACGCCCACGGCGATGCGGCGCACCGACTGCGCCAGGAAGAAGTAGGACAGCGCCAACGCGCCGGCCATGATCAGGTAGCCGCTCCAGCCGCCGTCGCGGGCGGCATGAGCCATGAACGAGGTGCCGACCACCTCGGCGATGATCGCCACGGTCAGGCAGACCCACGCGGCCAGCGCGCCACGGGCAGGAACAGTACGGGACATGTGAAGCTCCTTGCAGGGCGGGGACCGCACCGCCTCTTCAATGGGTCCACGGCATGCGTGGAGGGTCCGGAACGCCCCGCAGACAAGGGCGACGGCGGCCAGTATCATCGCCTTTTACGGTGGTATCAAAATGGATCCCATCGACAGGAGCGATGGTTCAATGCCCTATTCCCCCGAATCCCTGCAGGCCTTCGTGGAAGCCGCCGCGCTGGGCTCGTTCTCGGCGGCGGCGCGCCGCCTGCGCAAGACCCAGTCAACGGTCAGTACCGCCATTGCCCATCTGGAGGCCGACCTGGGGGTGAGCCTGTTCGACCGCAGCGGGCGCTACCCCCGGTTGACCGAGGCCGGGCGCCAGGTGCTCGGCCATGCCCAGGAAATCCTCGCCGCCGATGCCCGCCTGCAGCAGTTGAGTGTGCGCCTGGCCGCGCCGGTCGAAGCGCGGCTGACCGTAGTGTTCTCCGACGTGTATCAGCTCGATCCGGAGCAGCGCGTGCTGCAGCGCTTTGCCGAAGCATTCCCGGAGATCGAACTGGAATGGCTGGATGCCGAAGGCGATGACGTGCTGGAGCTGGTCGGCAGCGGCCGCGCCGCGCTGGGCCTGCTGCCGCAACAGGAAAGCTATCCGGATGGCCTGATGGCCCGGCCGTTGGCCCATCACAGCGAACTGTCGGTGTACGTGGCGCGCGAGCACCCACTGGCCAGCGCCGGCCGTCGCAGCGCCGCACAGCTGGCGCGGCACCGGCAGGTGCGATTGAGTGCGGAGGTCGATCAATCCCACATCGTCACCGGCCTGGCCTGGACCGCCACCGACTATCTGATGGTGATGGAGATGGCCGAGGACGGCATCGGCTGGGCCGAGCTGCCGCGGGCACTGGTGCAACGTTATGACCGCGGGCGACTGGTGGAACTGACGCTGCCCGGCTGGCCGCGGCGCATCCACAGCGACCTGCTCTGGCGCCGCGACGCGCCGCCGGGACCGGCCGCACTGTGGTGGGCCGACGCGTTGGGGTGATACGAGTTGCCGGCCAGCGGCCGGCACTACCGGTCAACGATGGGCGAGCGCGTAATCCAGTGCCGCGCACACCGCGGCCACCTGCGCGTCGTTGCACTGCTGCGGGGTCGCCCGGGAGCTGTCCGGGTAGACCTCGGTGGTGGTAGTGAACTTCGCACCGGTGATGCCCGCGCACAGTCCCAGCTTCACCAGCGGATATTCGATCACGCCGTGGGCCACCAGCGGCGAACCGATGATCTCGCCCTTGTCGTCAGCCGGCGCGATGTGGGTGACCTTCTCCACCGCGGCGATCACCGCCTGCTGGAAGGCCGGCTGCGGGTTCTCGCTGTCATCCACCAGGTAGAAGCCATCGGGGATCAGGCCCGGTTCGAACGGCTTGCCGTCACGCGCGGCCAACGCCGGGCGGAACTCGCTCTCGTCGCTGTCGGTGGTCTCGTGCAGGTCGATGTGCAGCGCGAACTGGCCCTTGTACGGCGCGATCAGATCGATCACCGCCGTTGATTCACGCGCCGGGCCGTCGGCGCGGAAGTTGCGGTTCGGGTCGATCGCATCGAAGTTCCAGCGGTTGATGCGCTCGAAGCCCCACGGATTCACGCACGGTGCCACCAGCAGATTGGCCTTGCCGGCGTAGTCGGCGGCGTGCTTTTCGAGGAATTCCAGCGCGCCCATCACGCCGCTGGTCTCATAACCGTGCACGCCACCGGTAACCAGGGCAGCCGGCAGCGCCGGGTTCCAATCGCGGCTGCGCAGGGCGAACAGGGTGTAGGTCTCGCCAGCGTAGTCGAGCTGGCCATAGGCCACCTTGTCGAAGCGCGAGGCCAGCGCCTCGATGCGCGGCAGCACTTCCTCGTCATAGCGACGCAGGCGCTGCTGGCGGCCACGCCACGTCTCCCGTTCCGCCGCTCCCCACGGCTGGCCAGGGGTTCCGACGGGGTAGAAGGCGGCTTGGGACATGGCAGATCTCAGCGAGTCAGGAAGCAATCGCCCACTCTACCACCGGGGGAACAGCGTGAACCGGCGGCGCATTCCATTGACGAATGGAATCAGCAATAATTCTCATTTACCGCCTTCCACAGCCCGCACCGATGCCCATCCCTGCCCTGCAACCGGCCCGCCTGCCGCTGGCCGCCGCCCTTACCCTGTGCCTGCTCCCGGCCGCCACCGCCTTCGCCCAGGACGGCGCCACCACGCTGGACAGCATCCAGGTCTCGGGCAGCTGGCTGGGCACCGGCCTGCATGACAGCGTGAAGAGCTTCGCCGGCGCGCGCACCGTGGTCGACCGCCAGCGCATCGAGGCCAGCGGCGCGGCCAGCCTCGGCGATGCGATGCGCCGCATCCCCGGCGTGCAGGTCACCGACAACTCCGGCACTGCGGGCAGTTCGGTGTCGCTAAACATCGGCGTGCGCGGCCTCACCGGGCGCTACTCGCCGCGCTCGACCGTACTGTTGGACGGCGTGCCGCTGGCGGTGGCGCCGTATGGCCAGCCACAGCTGTCGTTCGCGCCGACCAGCCTGTCCAACATCGAATCGATCGATGTGGTGCGCGGCGGCGGTGCGGTGCGCTACGGCCCGCAGAACGTGGGCGGCATCATCAACTTCAGCACCCGTGCCATTCCCACCGAGGCCGGCCTGCACGGCGAAGCCGGCGTGCGTTACACCGCCTACGACCACGGCGGCGGTGACAGCACCCAGTACAACGCCTTCCTCGGCGGTACCGGCGACAATGGCCTGGGCGCGGCGCTGCTGTACTCCGGCCAGGATGGTCGCGGCTGGCGCCGGGGCAGCGATGACCGCTTCAATGATCTCGCGCTGAAGTTCGCCTACGCCATCGATGCGCAGCAGGAACTGCGCGCCAAGCTGTCCTACTACGATGTGCGCTCGCTGACCCCGGGCGGCCTGACCCGCACCCAGTACGAGGCCGATCCGTTCCAGAACACCCGCCCCACCGATTTCTGGAAGGGCCACCGCACCGGCGTCGACCTGGGCTACACCAACACGCTGTCGGCCAACAGCGAGTTCGAGGTACTGGCCTATTACAACGAAAGCAGCCGAGCCAGCTCGCTGATCAACGCCGCCAATACCCAGCTGACCGTGCAGCCGCGCGACTACCGCGTGCTCGGCATCGAGCCGCGCTACACCCAGCGCCTGCACTGGGGCAGCAGCGTGCATGACATCACCGCGGGCTATCGCTTCCTGCGCGAGCGCGGCAACGACCGCAGCTACACCGTCACCCGCCGCACCGGCGTGGCCAGCGCCACCACCCGCTTCGACAACGCCACCGATGCGCATGCGTTCTACATCGACGACCGCATCGCGATCGGCCAATGGCGGATCACTCCGGGCGTGCGCATGGAATGGATCGACATGGACCGCCGCCAGGCCGGAGGCACGGCGACCTTCAGCAGCCGCAACGACAAGGCCCTGCCCTCGATCAACATCGCCTACCTGCTGACTCCGCAGCTGACCGTGTTCGGCAACTACACCACCTCGTTCGGACCGGTACAGAACATCCAGCTCAATTCGCAGACCGCCAGCAATCCGCTGAACCCGGAAGTGGCCAGGACCACCGAGCTGGGCGCGCGCTGGCAGGACGGCGCCCTGCGCGCGGAAGTGACCGTGTTCAAGATGCGCTTCGACAACCAGATCCTGCAGGTACCGGGAATCACCCCGCCGACCTTCCAGAACATCGGCGCCACCGACCACAAGGGTGTGGAGAGCGCACTGGAGTACCACTTCGCCGAGGACGGCGCGCTGGCCGGGCTGGAGCTGTACGCCAACTACACCTGGACCAAGGCGATCCAGCAGTCCGGCGACAACCGTGGCCTGGACGTGCCGTTCTACTCGCGCGACACCGACAGCATCGGCGCCCGCTACGCGCTGGCCGGCTGGACCTTCAACGTCTCCAGCACCCACCAGAGCGGCCAGTTCTCCGACGCCGCCAACACCTGGGCCGAGAGCGCTGACGCGCGCGTGGGACGCGTGCCGGGCGTACGCCTGTGGAATGCCCAAGTGGCCTGGCAGGTGCCGGGGCTGGGTAACAGCGAGATCGCGCTGGGCGTGAACAACCTGGCCGACAAGCGCTGGTACACCCGCAACGTCGATGGCAACGCAGGCCGCATGGTGGCCGCGCCGCGCACCTTCTACGTACAGGGCCGCTACCGCTTCTGAGCCGGTAGCCGCCCGATGCGGTGACGGTGGCGCTCACGGTGGCGGCGTATCATGCCGCCACCATGTCTTCACCCGTTTCGCCATCGCGCCTGCATCTGGCCTTCCAGGGCCTGCGCCTGCGGCTGCGCGGCAGCGACCTGTGGTTCATCGCGCTGGCGCTGCTGGTTGGCCTGATCGCCGGCTACCTGACCCTGCTGCAGTCGGGCATCGCGCGCTGGCTGCAGGGCACGTTGTATGGGCTGGACGACGGCATGCGGCTGAGCTCCCTGCCCTCGCTGACCTGGACCGCGCTACTGGTGCTGCCACTGGGCGGACTGCTGGTCGGCCTGGTCAGCCTGGCGGCGACGCGACTGAAACGGCCACTGCTCGATGCGGTGGAAGCCAATGCGCTGCACGGCGGCCGCATGTCGATGCGCGACAACCTGATCGTGCTGACCCAGACCCTGCTGTCCAACGGCTGCGGCGCGTCGGTCGGCCTTGAGGCTTCGTATACGCAGATGGGCGCGGGCAGCGGCTCGCAGCTGGGCCGGGTGATGCGCCTGCGTCGCAACGACGTGCGCATCCTGGTCGGTGCCGGTGCCGCCGGTGCCATCGCCGCTGCGTTTGGTGCGCCGCTGGCCGGTGCGTTCTACGCCTTCGAGATCGTCATCGGCGCCTACACCCCCGCTGCGCTGGCACCGGTGGCCGTCGCAGCGCTGGCCGGCGCGTTCGTGGCCGACCAGGCCGGCATCGAAGCCTATCTACTGCCAGCGGCCTCGACCATCGACGTGCGCGCGGCCGACTACGCGATCTACGGCCTGCTGGGCTGCTGCTGCGCGATGGTCGGCATCGCCATCATGCGGCTGATCGCCTCGATCGAAGGCACGGTCAAGCGCAGCCCGCTGCCCGCGTGGGGTCGGCCGGTGGTCGGTGGACTGCTGCTGATTCCACTGGCACTGGCCAGCCCGCAGGTGCTGTCGTCCGGCCACGGCGCCCTGCATCTGGACCTGACCACGCACCTGCCGCTGATCTGGATCGGCGGCCTGTTGACCCTGAAGTGCCTGGCCTCGGGCATCTCGCTGGGCTTCGGCTTCCGTGGCGGCCTGTTCTTCGCCTCGCTGTTCATGGGCACCCTGGTCGGCGCGCTGTTCGCCGGACTGCTGGGCATGGCCACCGGCGTTCCGGTGATCGACGCCACCTCGGCCGCGCTGGCCGGCATGGCCGCGCTGGCTGCTGCCGTCGTTGGCGCGCCGATGACCATGGCCATGCTGGTGCTGGAAGGCACGCACGATTTCCTGCTGACCAGCGTGGTGATGAGCGCGGTACTGGTGTCCAGTACGCTGGTGCGGCAGTGGTTCGGCTACTCGTTCTCGACCTGGCGCATGCACCTGCGCGGCGAGACCATCAAGAGCGCCCGCGACGTGGGCTGGGTGCAGAACCTCAACGCCGGCCGGCTGATGCGCAAGGGCGTGGCCACTACTCCGGCCGATCTCGATGCCGCCGCGTTCCGCCAGCGCTTCCCGCTGGGCTCGGGCAGCCGGGTGATCCTGATCGACAGCGAGGGCCACTACGCCGGCATCGTGCAGATTCCACGGGTCTACGGCGATGGCGTGAAACCGGAGACCATGATCGGCGAGCTGGCCGAGAACCGTGACGTTTCACTGTCACCGGCCGCGGACGTGGTCAGCGTGATGCAGCGTTTCGACCAGACCCAGGCCGACGAACTGGCGGTGGTCGGCGCCGACGGCCAGGTGCTGGGCGTCGTCTCCGAAGCCTTCGTGCGCAAGCGCTACGCCGAAGAACTGGACAAGCGCCAGCGCGAGCTGATGGGCGAGCGCGTCGAGGACACCGACTGACCCCGCAAAAAGGGGACGGAGGGGATTAAGTCGTTTCTGGCACGCTGACTAACCACGCGTGGCGTGGACCGCTGGAAATCCACGCATGGCGTGGATCTACTGTCACCTCGACCGGGTAGACTCCGGCCATGCGCTTTATTGAGACCTTCCAGGCCGGTCCCTTCGCCGACACCGTGGTCAGCCTGCTGGCCGCTTTCGTACTGGGCACGCTGATCGGCGCCGAACGCCAGTACCGGCAGCGCACCGCCGGCCTGCGCACCAACGTGCTGGTGGCCGTCGGCGCCGCTGCCTTCGTCGACCTGGGCATGCGCATCGCCGGCAGCGCCGAGGCGGTGCGGGTGATCTCCTACGTGGTCTCCGGCGTCGGCTTCCTCGGCGCCGGCGTGATCATGAAAGAGGGCATGAACGTGCGCGGCCTGAACACCGCCGCCACCCTGTGGTGCTCTGCGGCGGTGGGCAGCTGCACCGGCGCGGACATGTTGGCCGAAGGCGTGCTGCTGACCGTGCTGATCATCGCCGGAAACACCCTGCTGCGGCCGCTGGTGAATGCGATCAACCGCATTCCGATCAATGAGGCCGCCACCGAGGCGACCTACGAAGTGCGCCTGAGCGTGGATGCCGAAGCCGTGCCGCGCGTGCGCGAGCGCCTGGTCGATGCGCTGGAAGCGGCGCAGTATCCGGTGGGCGATGTGCAGTTGGTCGAGCATGCCGACGCGCCTACCGATGTGATCGCGGTGCTGGTCAGTACGGCGGTGAGTGCCGATGAACTGGACGTGGTGCTGGCACGGATGGAGCAGGTGCCGGGCGTGCTGCATGCCACGTGGGAAGTCAGTACCCGCGATTGATTCAACCGCCCATCCGCTGCTGCGCGCGCAACAGTTTCCGGAACGAACCGCACTTGCGGGCATCCTCCGCCTGCGGGCAGGCCGCTGCGCGCTGCAGGTGCCGGCGCACCCGCTGCAACCGGGTGATCTGCCGCTGCAGCACCTCGGCTTGTGCCAGCAGTGCCTCGCGGTCGAGTGAGATGCACCCCTGCTGCGACGGCAGCGATGCACCGATCTGCTGCAGCGACAGCCCGGCCGCCTGGCCCAGGCCGATCAGCGCCAGCCGTTCCAGCACCTGCGCGTCGTACTGCCGGCGCAGGCCGCGGCGCCCCAGCGCCTGCAGCAACCCCAGCTGTTCGTAGTAGCGCAGGGTCGAGGCCGGCACGCCACTGCGCTTGACCACCTCGCCGATATCCAGTTCGCGCACGGGCTTGACCTCAAGTGACCTTCAAGCACCAAGCTATGGGCAACTACCCGGCGAGGCAAGGCCATGGCAAGCACATCTCCCATTGATCAGAACGCCCTGTGGAACGGCCCTGGCGGCCAGGCGTGGGTTGCGCAACAGGCTGTTCTTGACGGCCTGTTCCAGCCGATGGCTGACCTGCTGGTCACCGAACTTCCTGAGACCGTTACCGAACTGCTCGACATCGGCTGCGGCACCGGCGCCAGCCTGCTGGCCGCGGCCGCAGCGCGTCCCGCGGCACATTGCACCGGCCTGGACATCTCCGCGCCGATGCTGGCGCTGGCCCATCAGCGCGCCAAGGCGGCAGGACTGGACGCGGACTTCATCGTGGCAGACGCGCAGCGCCATCCGCTGCCGCCCGCGCACTTCGACTGGATCCAGTCGCGGCTGGGCGTCATGTTCTTCGAGGACAGCCAGGCCGCGTTCGCCAACCTGCATCGTGCCACGACACCGGGCGCTGGGCTGCGCTTCATCGCGTGGCGCAGTGCCGGGGAGAATCCGTTCATGACCACCGCCGAGCGCGCCATTGGCGATGAACTGGATCTCCCGCCCCGCGTACCCGGCGCACCGGGACAGTTCGCTTTTGCCGATGGCGAGCGCGTGCAGCGGCTGTTGCAGGCCGCCGGCTGGAATGACGTGGAAGTGGTTGCGGTGGACCTGCCCTGTTCGCTCGCCCGCGAAGACCTGCCGACCTATGTCGGCCACCTGGGGCCGTTGGGACTGGCCCTGCGATCAATGCCGGAAGCCCGCGCCACAATGCTTCGCGAAAAAGCATTGGCCGCATTCGCGCCGTTCATCGAAGGTGACCGCGTTCGTGTGGATGCCGCCTGTTGGTTGATCCGCGCCCGCGCTTGAAAAAAGGGGACGGAGGGGATTAAGTCGCATATGCCCCGGCTGTGCCGGAAACGACTTAATCCCCTCCGTCCCCTTTTTTGCTAGAGGGCCTCGCCGGCGTCGGCCAGGCGCGATTCGATCAGGGCGTACCACTGCTGCAGCACGTCGATCAGCATGTCCAGCTCGGCATCGGTGCGCTGTGCGCGGCCACTGCGCAGGCAGGCCTGGGCTTCCTGCAGCTGGGCCAGGAACCCGGCCACGGTATCGGCCTGCAGGATCAGGCCCGGCAGGCGCCGCCCGGGGATGCGCACCACGGCATGGTTGCCGAGCTGGCCATACACGCTGAGCGTAGCTTCCGTCTTCATGGAGATGGGCAGGAATTGGGCATTCATCGCGTGCACCGTTTGGAAACCTGAGCCGCAGGCAGGCGTGGACGACGGGGGAGACGTTGCCACGCCTGCCGGCGGTCAGGGGGGACTCGGGATGCCGGGGCATCGCCCCGGCGCAGGAAGGTCAACGTGGCTGTGCCATCCCGGCGATCTGCACGCGCCGGTTCGGCGCCAGGCAGGCAATCAGCTCGCGCCGGTTGCGCTGCTCGCACTGCACGATCGGCTCGGCCGCACCGCGTCCTTCGGCACTGATGCTGGCTGCAGGCACGCCCCCCTGCACCAGCGCGTTGCGCACGGCGTCGGCGCGGCGCTGCGACAGTGCCTGGTTGTAGCTGGCGCTGCCAATGCGGTCGGTGTAGCCGGTTACCTTGATCGACTGCACCTGCGCGGCCTCGCGTACCTGCGCCAGGATGCCCTGCACCGCCTGCTGGCCTTCGGCGCTGAGTACCGCGCTGTCGAATCCGAACAGCGCGTCGGCCGACAGCCGCAGGGGCTGCTCCGGCAGCGGTGCCGGTGCCAGCGGCGCTGGTGGCCGCGGCGGTTCGAGCACGGCCGCGCACGACTCCGGCTTCCAATAACCGCCCTGCGCGATGCCCTTGCTGTCGAAGCGCACCTGGAACTGGCAGGTGAAGTACTCCGCGCCCTGCGCGGTGCGGAAGTTGAACAGGTAGTTCCACTCGCGCACGCCCCACATGCCTTCATTGAAGTGCGGTGTGCCCAGCAGCGTGTACAGCTGCCGCTTGCTCATGCCCGGCGCGAAGCGGCGCAGGTCGGCGACGTCGGGATAGATGCCTTCCTTCAGCGAGGCCTTGGAGGCCTCCGGGAAGTGCACGGCGGTGGCTTCGGCAGGACCATCGGCGGCCGGCGCATGGCTGCGGCAGGCGGCCAGCAGGCCCATCCCCAGGATCAGGCCCAGCGTGGCGGCACATTGGCCGGCGCGGGCGATGCGATGCTGTTTCATGTCGTTCCCCCTGTAGACGTTTCCGCGATGCCGGGCCGCGGGTGCGGCCCGGCGGCGGGGATCACCACTGGATGCCGGCACCGACGGCCACACCGGCCTCGCCACGGCTGTTGGTCGAACCGCTGAACTTGTAGATCCAGCGGCCGCCTTCGGAGACACCGGAGATACCGACCGCCACGCCCGATTCGCCGTTGTAGCTGCCGGCGGCGATCGAGGCCATGCTGCGGCCCGCCTCGCTCGGCTGCGGCAGCGCTGCGGTGGCCATCGCCGAAGCGATACCGGCCGAAGCGCGATTGTCGGTCTTGCGCAGGTCGCGCTCGAAGCCGCCCATGCGCTCGTCGGTGTAGGCCTTGGACCAGTCCAGGGTCTGCGCCATGCCCGACTTCAACTGGTCCACGTTGACCGCGTCGGTACCGGCGGTGCCGGCGGCAACGTTGCGGACCGTGGTCGGGCCGCTGCTGGTGCTGCCCAGGGTGACACTGTTGTAGTTGGTCGCGCCGTTCACCGTGGTGTCGTAGCGGATCGTGCCCTGCTGCGAAGCCTGCAGCTGGCGCACGTTGACCGCATCGGTGGCCTGCGAGCCGTCTGCCACGTTGACCACCTGGCGTTCGGCACCGGCGGCACCGACAGACACCGTGTTGGCCCTGTTCGCGACCGAACCCGCACCCAATGCCACCGAGTTGTCGGCCTGCGCCTGCGAACCATTGCCCAGCGCGGTCGAGTTGGCACCGGCGGCAGTGGAGCCTGCACCACCGGCGGCCGAGTTGGCGCCGCTGGCAGACGGATCGGCCAGGTTGTTGGTGTTGTTGGCGCGGAAGCTGCCGGCCACGTTGGTGATGTTCTGGATCTTCTGGTCGGTGTACTTCTTCGACTCGTCGATGGCGTAGTTCACGCCGTTCTTCAGTTGGCCGACATTGGTCGCGTCATAGGTGTCCGAGCCATCGGCTACGTGGGTGATCTTGCGTTCGCTGCCACTGCTGCCGACCGAGACCTCACCGGCCGAATTGCTGGCACCGGTCTGCCCGTAGGCGCCGGTGTAGCCGCTCTGTGCACCGACGCTGGCGACCGAACCGGCACCCAGCGCCACGCTGTTGCCGGCACTGCTGCTGGCACCGTTGCCGACCGCCACGCTGTTCGCACCGGCTGCGCTGGCCTGCGGGCCGACCGCCACCGCTTCCGCACCTGCCGCGGTGGCTGCGGCCGCCGTTGAGTTGACCGCCAGGTACGCACTGCCACCACCGCCATTGGTGATGCGCTGGTTGAGGACCCTCAGCGAGCCGTCGACAGCGGTGAAGGCGGCGGTGACGTTGTTGTAGTCGCCGCTGGTGAAGGTGCCATCGGTGGCGATGCTGGAGATGTTGAACGTCGGCGCGGTCCACACGTTGGTGGTGCCGTTGTAGGCGGTGGTGCCACCGAAGTAGGTGGCGATGATGCTGTTCGTGCTGAACAGCTGGTCGCCGGTGATGGCATCACTGCTGCCGGCCAGGATGCTGCCGGCGGCGACGTTGGTGATCTTCACCGCGCCGGTGCCGGTACCCGTCAGCGTCACGCTGTTGAGCACGTTGCCACTGCCATCGACGTCGTACTTCACGGCCAGCTTGTCGATCTCGCCGGTCTGGTCCGCGACGTTGGCCAGCGAGTTGCTGACGGCATCGAAGGCGGTACCGACGTCGTTGTAGTTGCCCTTGGTGATCGTGCCGTTGGCGGCGACGTTGTTGATCGAGTAGGTCGGTGCGGTCAGTACGCCGTTGGCATCGACCGCGGCACCACCGCCCAGATGGGTGGCCACCGCCTGGTTGGCGGCAAACAGCTGGGCACCATTGATGGCCTCACTGCTGGTGGCACTGACCTGGCCCGGGCCAAGGTTGCGCAGCGTTGTTGCCGTGCCGGTCTGGCCCAACGTGGCGCTGGCGTAGTTGACACTGCCATCGGCGTTGAGGTCATAGCGCAGGGCGCCCTGCTCCGAGGCCTGCAGCTGGCCCACGTTGACCGCATCGGTCGCCGCCGTGCCGGCGGCCATGTTGGTGACCTGGCGCTCGGCACCGGCCGCACCGATGGAGACACTGTTGGCACGGTCGGCCAGGCTGCCGGCGCCGACCGCGATACTGTTGGCGGCAGTGGCGCGGGCGTTGGTACCGACCGCGATCGAGTCGGCGCCGGTGGCCAGCGCCTCGGTACCGGTCGAGTTCACCCGCAGGTACTTGGTGCCACCGTTGCGGATGTCGGTGATCTGCGTATTGAGGTTGACCAGCGAGCCATCGACTGCGGCGAAGGCATCGGTGGCATTCTCATACAGGCCCTTGGCGATGGCACCGCCAGTGGAGATCGTGCTGATCTCGAACAACGGTGCAGTAAAGATGCCGCTGGCCGGATCGAAAGCCGCACGACCACCGAAGAAACTGGCGATGGCACTGTTGGTAGCCGCCAGCTGGCCGCCGTTGACCGCCTCCAGGCTACCGGCGGTGACCGCGCCGGCGGCAAGATTGCCGATGGTGGTGGTGCCGGTGCCTGCGCCGAGCGTGACCCGGCGATAGTTCGGGTTGCCCGAGCCGTCCAGGTCATAGGTGACCGCTGCGGAGGCCACATCGTCGATCAGACTGATGGCGCCCTTCAGCTGGGCCACGTTGACAGCATCGGTATTGGCGCTGCCCGCGGCAAGGTTGGTGATCTGGCGCTCGCCGCCACCGGCCGTGCCCACCGACACTTCGCCGGCCGAGACCTGGGGTGCGGTGAGGCCGTAGGCGCTGTAGCTGGCCTGCGCGCCGCGCAGTGCAGCGGAGCGGTAACCCAGCGCGACCGAGTTGGCCTGGTTTGAAGTAGCTTCGGCACCCAGCAGGGTCTGTCCGTTGGCGGTGCCGACGGCACTGTCACCGACGACGACCGAGTGGCCCATGCGGGCGGCATAGTCGGCCGTCGGCACGCCGGTCGGATTGCTGGGATCGTTCACGCCATCGCCGGGGAAGGCGACATTGGCATCGACCTTCGGCAGTTCATGGCGTGCATTGGCACCGATCACCACTTCCTTGGACCCGTTGGCGAAGGCGCCATCGCCCATCAACACCTGGTAGTCCTGTGCCGCGTTGACCGCCCAGCAGGAAATATCGGCCAGCGCGATGTCCAGGCACTTGGCCGCCCACGCCGGCGAGTCGGTTGGCAGAAGGAGGCCCAGCAGGCCACCGGGATTGCCGTTGTTGATGTTGTAGATGTAACTGTCGGAGGTCACGCCACCGATCAGGGTCAGGTGCGAGCTGCCGCCCGTGGCTGCGCCGCCCAGGCCGTTGAGCGTGCTGCCGACCGGCGACAGGTTGACCACCGGCAGGCCCAGCACATTGACCGTCGAATAGGTCTGCATGACGTTGGCGTTGCTGAGCTTGAGATTGCCGTTGCTCAGGTAGCCGTTGCCGCCGAACAGGCTGGTGGTGGTCGGCCCGATCAGCTGGCCGACATTGCCGACCAGGCCACCGGTGCCGATGATCAGGCCAGCATTCGGGTCGGCCGGCGCGGGCGCCTTCGGGCTGGTTGGCGGAATCGCCGAGGGTTGGGTCAGGCCGAGGCTGCCCAGCGTGCCTCCCACCAGGCCACCCACGGCGCTGCCCAGGTTGCCGACGGTGCCATTGAGATTGCCGTTGAGCAGGTTGCCCACCGCGCTTCCGACACTGCCCAGCGTGCTGCCCAGCACGCCGCCCAGGTCGCCGGTGGGGCTGCCGGTGGTGCCGTTGAGAATGCCGCCCACGGCGCTGCCGACCTGGCCAACGGTGCCGTTCAGTGCGCCGCCCACTGCACTTCCAACGGTACCGACAGTGCCGTTCAGAGCACCGTCCACTGCGCCGCCGACCTGGCCGACGGTGCCGTTCAGAGCACCACCCACTGCACTGCCGACGGTACCGACAGTACCGTTCAGAGCGCCACCGACTGCACCGACGGTGTTGTTGAGCGTGCCACCCACGGCGCCGCCAACCTGGCCGACGGTGCCGTTCAGTGCGCCGCCCACTGCACTTCCAACGGTACCGACAGTGCCGTTCAGAGCACCGCCAACTGCGCCACCGACTGCGCCGACCGCGTTGTTGAGCGTGCCGCCCACTGCACTTCCAACGGTACCGACAGTACCGTTCAGAGCACCGCCAACTGCGCCACCGACTGCGCCAACCGTGTTGTTGAGCGTGCCGCCCACGGCGCTGCCGACCTGGCCGACGGTGCCGTTCAGTGCGCCGCCCACTGCACTTCCAACGGTACCGACAGTGCCGTTCAGAGCACCGTCCACTGCGCCGCCGACTGCGCCTACCGTGTTGTTGAGCGTGCCGCCCACGGCGCTGCCGACCTGGCCGACGGTGCCGTTCAGTGCGCCGCCCACTGCACTTCCAACGGTACCGACAGTGCCGTTCAGAGCACCGTCCACTGCGCCGTTGACTGCGCCTACCGTGTTGTTGAGCGTGCCACCCACTGCGCTGCCAACCGTGCTGACTGTGCCGTTCAGCGCGCCACCCACCGCGCTACCAACTGCACCCGCGGCACTGTGAAGCGTCCCACCGACAGCACCCACCGCACCACCCACCAGGTTGCCGACGCCCAGTGCGCTGTGCTGCGCCGCGACGGTCGCCTGTCCGGCCAGCTTCAGGTTGCGATCGGCCACTACCTCCTGGCCGTCCGGCGCCTGCACGCGCACCTTGCCGGCGACGCCGGCATCGAACGCGGCGCTGATGGCACGATCATGGGTTTCACCCGGCAGCTCCTCCTTGGCCGGCAGCGTGACTGCCGCCGTCGCCCGGGCCTGGCCCTGCCCTTCGATGTGATGGCCAGCGACCGCCAGATGCGTGTCGGCCTTGCCGTCGACGGTGGCTTTCAGCCCAGGCAGTGATCCGGCGGCTGCACCGCTGAGGCCGGCGGCCGCCCGGGCACCCGTATCGATCGAAGCGACCTGGCGGCCAGCGATGCCGACCTTGGCCCTGGCGCGCGCATCGGCAGCGACGCCCAGCGGCGCCTGGGCGCCGGGCGCAACGTGCGCAGCCAGCGATGCATCCACCTGTGCCGCCCTGGCCGCAGCGTTGCCCACCCCAACATTGGCGCGGACATCAGCCGCCAGCGCCGGCACGGCCACTTGCTTCGGCACGGTGTTAGCTGCCAGCTTCACCTGCACGGTGGCCGGCAACACGTCAGGTACCAGCGGCAGCGACGTGGTATTCAACTGCAGGCCCAGACGAGCATCCGCACTGATTGCGGGGCTGTTCTGCGCCTGCCGCGCGGCGGCAGCCAGGGCCACCTCCGCGTCAACCTTGACCGGCATCGGCTGCGCATACTTTGCCGCGAGTGCTTGCAGGTCACGCAGCGATTGATTGGTTTCCGAGGCCCCAGCGTGACCGCTGGCCAGCGCACACAGCAGTGCCAGCGCCAGGGCCGTGGGCATCAGCAGGAAGGCGCGCGGATCGCGTGCGGCGCTGCCGCCGCTGTCGCCGGTGGCCAGTTCCGAGGCCACAACCAGAGCATTGAGCTGGCGGTTCCATACACGCCGGTAGATGCGGTTCATGAGCATTTCCCCCGTAGGCGAACAACTGGAATGTCAGTGGACTTGCCGCTAGGCAGGTGACTGACATTTCAGCGGTTGCAACGAGGGCGGTGCACTTCAATCCGGCACGGCAATCGCGCATTCCGGCAAATCCACGGCCGGAATCGGCAGCCGGCTATGCATAAGCGGCAACACGATCGGCAAGCGGATACGCAATTCCGGCATAAACGCCGCGAAAACCCTTGCCGGGCTTGGATCAGGCCGGTTGGCCGATCTGCGCGGGTGCGCGCATCAGGGTGTCGCGCGGCAGTTCGCCGAATACCTTGCGGTAGTTGTCAGCGAAGCGCGACAGGTCCCACAGCCCGCAGCTCAGGGCGATCGCCTTCACCGAGCGACGGCTGGAGTCTGCCATCGACAGGCTGCGGCAGGCCGCGCACAGGCGCAGCATGGAGAGGTAGCGGTTCGGCGAGGTTCCAAACAGGTCCTCGAACGCATAGCGCAGGCCGCGCTCGCTGACGCCGGCGGCATCGCAGATCTCGTTCATGTAGATGTTGCGACGCAGGTTGAGCCGCATGAAGTTCTCTGCACGCTGCGCGATCAGATAATGCGTGCGCCGCGCACGGGTACAGCCCGGGCGATCCGCCGCACCGGCGCCCAGCAGGGCCTGCACATGCTCATGCAGCAGGTTCTCGGTTTCATCCGGCTGCAGCCCTGCCCCCTGTCCCAGCTGCAGGTGCAGCTGCTGGTAATGGCGCGCCAGCGGCGTGGCGTCGCTGGCCAGGTTGAACAGCGAAAGTGCCTGGCCAGCAGGTGGCGTGCTGCGCAGGCTCAGTTCGGTCAGCTTGCGCTGGACGCGGGCCACCGGCACCAGCATCAGGGTCATGTGCGTGCCCGGGCTCAGGGTGAACTCACTGATGCCCTCCGGCATGATCGTCAGCGCCATGCCCGGCGCGAGCGGCACGCCGTGGCACCAGCTCATCGTTTCATCGGTGGCGTGCAGGTACCCCAGCATCGCCCAGTCCGGCGGCAGCATGAAACGGCCACGGCAATGGAAGCCGCAGCTGATGCTGCAGAACAGGGCTTCCTCGTGCACGCGCGAAGCGAACGCCGCCCGTGGCCCGTTGCCATCCAGCAGCAGCAGTTCGACATCACAGACGCGAAGCACGCCGCTCAGCGTGGCCAGGTCTATGGACCGAAGGCCGCTGTCGTCGCTGTCCTCTACCCCACCATCGACCATGACAGTGTTGTCCCCCCGTTGATCCACCATCCGCTGCGGCCCCCACTGCCTGACAGGGCGCGCAACGATCCAGAATCCATTTCCGTTGCCACGCCGGCGGCGCCGGCGTCGATGCGATCATACAAATCAATGCAAGAGCTTGAATGCGAGTATGCCCAATAATCGGCAAAGGTAAACCCGCGGCCCGACATGATGAAAATGGATACACAAGTGAAGAAAATGTCGGAGCGGCTGGCACGGTTTTCGCATGGACCACAAAGCGAATCACATTATCTGCACGACAATGAATCGTTTTGCGTGCGAACGGATTTTCGTCACAGAAACCATCTGAAATTTTCAGGCTTCCGGGGTTTCTGCCGAATTTGCATATAGGTTCCGGTTGCAGCCAACCGCCATTCAGGCAAAGTCGACATTACGGTGATCCGGCCACCTGATCTGGCCGCACCCAGGGGGACAGCATGACCACGCACGCATCACTGGATGCCTCGACCACCGGCCCCGGGCCGTCCGGTCGCGACCGTGCGGCCGATGTCCCGCCTGGAAACGATCACCCTGCTTGAGCACAGCGGGCCAGTCCCGCCGTGCCTCCTCCGCCAGGACGCGCGGAGGCCCACGGACGATCCCGGCGGAGCCGGGCCACCGCCCAACGCAGGTGTACTGCATCCGCAGACAGGTAGAGGGAGACATTGGTCATGAACGCATCGATCCGCAAATTCCTGAAGGAAGAAGACGGCGTCACCGCGCTCGAGTACGGGCTGCTGGCTGCCGTCATCGCTGGCGTCCTGATTGCGGTCGGCAACGACCAGATCAAGGGGTTCTTCGAAACGCTGTTCAAGAACCTCTCCGCACTGGCCACCAAGGCGTCGGGCTCGACGACCTGAGCGGCGACCGCGCGCGGCCGGCAGGGCCGCGACGGCGGGGCGCATGGAACCAGGCGAAGACCGTCCAGTGACGGACGATGGAGTGTGCGATGACAGTGCTGGGATTGTTGGCCATCGGCGTCTGCCTGCGGATCGCGATCAGTGATCTGTATGCCCGTCGGGTGCCCAACACCTGGCTGGTCGCCGCATGCGTGATCGCCACTGCGGTGATCGTGGTCGGCCAGTTCAGTGCGCCGCGCCAGCCGTGGCTGCCCCACCTGGCCGGCGCGGCGATCGGCCTGTTGGCGCTGCTGCCGTTCCATGCCCTGCGCTGGATGGGCGCCGGGGACGTGAAGTTCTTCGCCGTGGTGGGCCTGATGCTGGGCTGGCAGGCGCTGCTGCCGGTCTGGCTGGTAGCGAGCCTCGCGGCTGGGTTGCATGCCGTGCTGGTGCTGGCCGGTCGCCGCCTGGGCGTGCTGCTGCCCGGTCACCTGCAGATGCAGGTCAATCGCACCAGCACGCAGTGGCAAGCGCATCCGGTGCTGCGTGACATGCAAGCCGCCCGCCAGGGACGACGTGGCATTCCCTATGCAGCCTACCTGGCACTGGCCGCCATCGGCTGGGTGCTGGCCAGCATCTACGGAGGTGCACCATGAACATCCGCAGCCCACGCCTGCAACGCGGTGTCGCCAGCATCGAGTTCGCCCTGATGCTGATGCTCGGCCTGTTGCCGCTGCTGCTGTTCACCTTCTCCGGGGTGATGATCATGGCGGCGCAACAGACCCTGGCCACCGCCTCGGCCGAAGGCGCGCGCGCCTCGCTGCGCTACGGCACCGCCAGCGAACGACGCACAGCCGCCTGCGTCGCCGCACGCACCTCGATGCAATGGTTGCTGCAGTTTTCCAGGCAGAACGTGGACTGCAGCGCGGGGGGCAGCAACGCCATCGTGGTGTCGGCACAGGCGCCCTGCGCCGGTCTGGCCACGGCCCAGTGCATGACCGTGACGGTCAGCTACGACTACGCCAACCATCCCTTCCTGCCCGGCACCGCCACGCTCTACAAGTGGGTGATGCAGGCCCCCATCCGCAGCGTCGCGGTCGCGCAGCTCGATCTCGGCAGCGGCAATTGATGATCGGTACTTTGGAGACGGTTCCATGCTCAAGTTGACCCGCATCGCTGCCGTCGCCCTGATCGGCCTGGCCGTGCTGCTGGCGCTGATCGCCTTCATGATCGGGCGCAAACCCGCCGCACCTGCAACGGTCGCACCAGTCGCTCACAACGAGACGCAGGCGATCACCGTGGTCGAAGCCGTGGCACGCCTGCCTGCGGGCGAGCCGATCAGCGCCAACGGCCTGCGCCTGGCCCAGCGCACCTCACCCGTCCCCGGCGCCGCTACCAGCATTGCCGCCGTGACCGGCAAGGTGCCGGTGCAGGACATTGCCGAAGGCAGTGTGATCAACGGCAGCGCGTTGGCTCAGGGCTTCTCGCTGCAGCTGCGGCCGGGCGAGCGTGCACTGGCCGTGCCCGTGGACGAACTGGTCGGTGCCGGCAACCGCATCCTTCCCGGTGATTTCGTCGACGTCTTCCTCAACCTCCGCAACGCCCAGCCCAACATCAACAGCCCTGGCGAAGCCGCGCAGACGCGCCTGCTGCTGTCGCGCCTGCGCGTCCTGAGCTACGGCCAGCAGGACATCGTGCCGGTGGCCACAGAGACTACTTCCGACAGCGAGGCCGACTCCCGCAACGACCCGCGCGCTGCCGACATCACCGGAAGTGGCAGCACGCACAGCAGCAGCAATGAAGCGCCGCAACCCGCACGCAGCGCGGTGCTTGCGGTACCGGTGGCCGACGCCAACCGGCTGCTGCTGGGTGCGCAGCAGGGCAAGCTTTTCCTGGCCCTGCGCAATCCCGCCGATACCGGCCTGCCCGACCTGGCGTTGTTCCCGCAATCGCGCGGAGTGATCGACCCGCTGCGTGGGCTCGACGCCGAACAGCAGCTCGCCCTGCAGCGGCCGGAGAACCACGCTTTTGCCGGTATCGACAGCGACGCGCTGGCCGGACGTGGCAGTGCACCGCAACGCGGCACCCCGGATTCACCGTCGCGCGCGCCGGCGCCACGTCGCAGTGCACCGCGCGCGTCGGGGATCGAGATCATCCGCGGCGACAGTTCCGCATCCCGTGCCTCCCTTTGACCTGCATCGAGTGCATCCATGACCGAACGTCGCCGCCGTCCACGCCTCTCCCTCCGCCAGCGCTGGCTGGCCCTGCTGCTGGTGCTGCTGGCGCCGGCAACGAGCGTGGCCGCCGATGACCTGGTGCTGCAGGCGCGCGAGCAGCGTCCCTGGAACCTGCCGGCCGACCTGGAGCGGGTGGCCATTGCCGACCCGGGTGTGGCCGACATCGTGATGCTGCGCGGGCAGCGCCAGGCGCTGCTGGTCGGCAAGATGCCCGGTACCACCACCCTGCTGCTGTGGCACCGCAGACAGGCCGAGCCACAGCGGTTGACGGTACGGGTGCAGAGCGCCGTACAGGGCGCTGCCAGCACCGGCGGTACCGGGCTGGTGTTCACCCAGCAGGACCAGCAGGGCCTCCTGCAGGGAAGCACCGACAGCATGCTCACGCACATGCAGGAACAGCGCACTGCGGCGATGGCGCTGGGCAAGGACGGCATGCTTGCCGATGCGTCCACCATCAACAGTGGGGGCGTGGTCCAGGTCGAGGTCAAGGTGGTCGAGTTCAACAAGACCGCGATGAAGCAGATCGGCATCAACTTCCAGAACCGCAACGGCGGCTTCGCCTATGGCTTCGCGCGGCCCGGCACTGGCCTGCCCGGCAATACCGGCCTGCTGCCCGGCATGAAGGAAGGCAACAGCAGCAACGAGGCCGTGTCGCCGATTTCCTCGGCGTTCCGGCTGGTGTTCGGCTCGACCAAGGGGCTGTGGAATGCCGATGTCGAACTGCTGCAGAGCAATGGCATGGCGCGCGTGCTGGCCGAGCCGACGCTGGTGGCACTGTCCGGCCAGAGCGCCAGCTTCCTGGCCGGTGGCGAGCTGCCGATCCTGGAGCCGCAGGGGCTTGGCACCACCACCATCACCTACAAGCCCTTCGGCATCGGCCTGACCGTGACCCCAACGGTACTGGCGCCGAACCGGATCGCGCTGAAGGTGGCGCCGGAGGCGAGCGACCTGGACTACAGCAACGCGATCGTGCTCAACAACGTGCAGATTCCCTCGATCACCACCCGTCGCGCCGATACCACGGTCGAGCTGGGCGATGGCGAGAGCTTCGTCATCGGTGGCCTGGTCAGCTCCAACATCGTCTCCAACGTCAACAAGATTCCACTGCTGGGCGACCTGCCGATCATTGGTTCGTTCTTCCGCAACTTCGACTACAAGCGCCAGGACAAGGAGCTGGTGATCATCGTCACCCCGCGTCTGGTGCAGCCGCTGGCACGCAATACCGAACTGCCGCTGCCTGGCGAGCGCGAAGCCAAGCCGCATCTTCCCGAATGGGGATCGTGGTTGCTGGGGCCGGTCAGCCAGGACCCGGTGCCCGGCTTCTCGCGCTGACTTCCATGATGCCTGTAGAACCACGCCCATGCCCTACGCCACCGCCCAGCCGCTGCATCCGCAAGGACCGCCGATGAACCTGGTCCTGTACGGCATCGACCGCGAACTGCTGCCCCGGCTGGCCGCCAAGCTGCCGCCGACCACCACCCTGCACTGGCAGGACAGCAGTGCGCCGACGTCCGCGCAGGACCTGCAACGCGGCCCGCAGGGCCTGGTGCTGCTTGACTTCCGGCCCGAGCACGCGGCTGCCTCGAGCGTACTGGCACAGCAGCTGCAGCAGACCCAACCGGACCTGGCGCTGGTCGCGGTCGGCGCCACCAGCGCCGGCCAGGTCGAAGGCGTGGTGATCGCGCTGCGCGCCGGCCTGCGCGATGTGCTGGACCTGGACAGTGACAACGCCGGCATCGAGGCGGCCCTGCGGCGCGCACTGTCACCGCGCCCGGCCGCGGTGGCGCAGCATGCGCACAAGGCGCGCCTGATCGTGCTGCTGGGCGTGCGCGCAGGCGTCGGCACCAGTACCCTGGCCGCACATCTTTCGGTGCTGGCGCAACAGACGCGGGCCCTCGCCCAGGGCGATGCAGTGCAGCAGGACGGCCTGCTGATGGAACTGGCGCAGCCCACCGGTGACCTTGCGCTGTACCTCAATCTCGACAGCCGCTTCCACTACGAGGATGCGCTGCGCAACGCCAGCCGCATCGACGCCACCCTTGCACGCACCGCGATGGCGCGCCATGACTCCGGGCTGGTGCTGCTGGACCGTGCCGGCGGCAGTGATGCCGTGCCCCCGTCCGACCCTGGCGCGCTGCTGCAGCGCCTGCGCGGGGTGTTCGCCAGCGTGCTGTGTGATGCCGGCGGCTGCCCGCTGCGGCAGCTGCCGCCGCTGTTGCTGGACCAGGCAGACGAGATCTGGCTGGTCACCGATGCGTCGATCGCCACGCTGGTCTCGCTGGACCAGGCACTGAAGCATCTTGCAGGCCAGCGCGAGCGCGAGAAACGCCTGCAACTGGTGATCAACCGCCACGACGACAGCAGCGGCATGAGCCCGGAACAGATCGCACGCCGCTTCGAACTGCCGTTGCTGGCGACATTGCCTGAACGACCGCGTGTGCGCCTTGCCGCCAGCCAGGGCCGCCTGCTGCTGCAGGATGCGCCGCGCGATGCCTACCTGCGTGCCCTCGCCCCGCTCGTGTCACGGCTGGACCCGGCTGCCTGCCCGGTCCAGCCGCATGGCCTGCGGGAAAGACTCTCCCTTGCCCTGGGTGGATCGCAATGGAAGACAAGGTAACCCCGTTCCCGCATGCCGTTGCCCGCCCGCTGCTGCACGAAAGCCCGGGCCACCTGCCGTTCGCACAGACCGAGCAGTACCAGAAGGTGCTGTCGGCCGCGCATGAGCACCTGCTCAACAGCATCGAGGACGAGCGCATCGACATCGATTCCTGGGCCCCGGATACCATCGCCCGCTGGGTGCAGGTACAGACCGTGGGCTTCATCCAGGAATGGCGCATCCCGATCAACGAAGAAGAGATGCAGGTGGTTGCCGAGGGCCTGGTCAAGGAGCTGACCGGTTTCGGCCCGCTGGACGACCTGCTCCACGACCCCTCCATCGAAGACATCCTGATCAACGGTTTCAAGGACGTGCACGTTTCGCAGGGTGGCCAGCTCCGGCGTGCCACCCAGCGCTTCACCGATGACACCCACCTGCTGCGCATCCTGCGCCGCATCCTCGCGCCGCTTGGCCGCCGGCTGGATGATTCCAATCCGATGGTCGATGCGCGCCTGCCCAACGGCGGCCGCCTCAACGCGATCATCTCGCCACTGGCGGTGGACGGGCCGATGGTGTCCATCCGCAAGTTCCGCAAGGACCCGTTCACCCCCGACGAGCTGCTTGCCAAGGGCACCTTCGACGCACCGATGCAGGCCCTGCTGAAGGCGATGGTGCTGGGCCGCTGCAACATCCTGGTCTCCGGCGGCACCAGTTCCGGCAAGACCTCGCTGCTGAATGCACTGGCCAGCTACGTGCCACCCAGCGAGCGCGTCATCACCGTGGAGGACACCGCCGAGCTTTCGCTGAACCATCCGCACGTGGTGCGCCTGGAAAGCCGCATCGGTGGCGCCGAGGGCCAGGGCGCGGTCAGCATCCGCGACCTGGTGCGCAACAGTCTGCGCATGCGCCCGGACCGCATCGTGGTCGGCGAAGTGCGCGGCGCTGAAGTGCTGGAAATGCTGCAGGCGATGAATACCGGCCATGACGGATCGATGGCCACCATCCACGCCAACACGCCACGCGACTGCCTGTACCGCATCGAGATGCTGGCAGGCTTTGCCGGCTTCCAGGGCAGCGAGGACAGCCTGCGCCGGCAGATCGCCAGCGCCATCGACTTCATCGTGCAGATCTCGCGGCTGGGCAGCGGGCGCCGGGTGCTGGTCTCGATCACCGAGATCACCGGGGTCAGCGACAACCTGATCACCACCCAGGAAATGTTCCGCCACGAGGTGCAGATCGACGCCACCGGCCGCGAGACCGACCGCTGGATCGGCCTGGGCTTCCATCCGCACTCGCACAAGCTGGAGCCGTTCCGCCAGCAACTGCGTGAATCGCTCTACGGGGACTTCTGAGCATGGGCACCGGCCTGCTGCTGGGCGTGTTGAGCATCATCTCGGTGCTGCTGGCGCTGGCCGTCTGGCTATGGGGCACCGCCGCCAGCCGTGAGCAGCGCCAGGCCTCGCTGCAGCATGCCGAGCAACAGCTGGCGCGCGGCAGCGCGGCCAGCGCGGTACCGGCCGGGCCTGCCGTTGCGGCGGCCAACGATTCGACCCGCCCGGCCAGCACCGGAACCCGTGTACTGCCGTGGAACGGTGTCCTGCAGCGCGCCGGCCTTCCGCCGGGCTGGAAGCTGCCACTGATGCTGCTGGTGCCGGGACTGATGCTTGCGGTCGTGGCGGCGATGCGGCTGGGCACGGCCTGGATGTTTCCGCTGACCCTGCTGCTGTACCTGCTGGGCTGCTGGCTGTGGGTGATGCGCCGGATCACGAAGCTGCGCGCGCAGCTGCTGCACCAGATGCCGGACTTTCTCGACAACCTGGTCCGCCTCACCGCGCTGGGCAACAGCCTGCAGGCCGCGTTCCAGGTGTCTTCGATGCAGACCAGCGCGCCACTGCGCGGCCTGCTCGACACCACGGTGCGCTATGCGCGCAGCGGCATGGACCTGGATCGTGCATTGAGCCTGGCCGCGCAGCCGTACCGGATGGACGTACTGAAGGTGCTGGCAGTGGTGATCGGAGTGAGCGTGCGCATCGGTGGCCGCGCCGACCAGATCCTGCAACGCATGGGCGATTTCATGCGCGACCTGGAACAGGCCCAGCAGGAACTGGCGGCCACCACCTCGGAAACACGGATGTCGGCCTGGGTACTGGGGCTGCTGCCGCCCGCCAGTGCGGTGCTGATGGCAATCTCCAGCCCGGCGTTTTTCCAGCCGGTGCTGCACGACCCGCTCGGTCACAGGATCCTGTTGATCGCGCTGGGCCTGGAACTGCTAGGGGCGTTCCTGCTGTACCGCCTGGCCAAATCACTATGACCGCCCACAGCCGCCCCGGAGGTGCCCGATGAGCGCCAGCGCCTGGTTCGCCCTTTCGCTGCTGGTGCTGGCGGCCGGCGTCGCCCTGCTCGGTATCGCCGGCTGGGTGCGCAGCCATCGCGAGCACCGCACCTCAGCCACACTGAAAACCGCCCTGCAGCCGCGTGAGGAAGGCCGCGACACCGAGGCCACGCGCCGCGACTCGCTGGGCTGGATCGAGCGCTTCGGTCGCTCGCTCAGTGGCGGCCGCCTGGAGGCTGCGCTGCTTGCCAACGAAGACAAGCTGCTGTTGGACCTGGCTGGCTGGAACACGCGCCGTGGCACCGCGATCTATCTCGGCCTGCGCCTGCTGCTTGCCCTGTTGGTGCTGGCGCTGGCGCTGGCGTTCAGCAGCGCGCACGGGCTTGCCAAGGTGATGGTGGTGATCGGTGCGCTGGCGGCCGGGCTGCTGCTGCCCAAGTTCGTGCTGTCGTCGTGGGTCAAGCGCCGCCGCCGCGCGGTCGAGAACGAGCTGCCCCTGCTGATCGACCTGCTGCGCCTGCTGCAGGGCGTGGGCTTCAGCATGGACCAGAGCCTGCAGACCCTGGGTGACAAGCTGCGCGATGCATTGCCGGTACTCGGCGGCGAACTGCAGGAAGCCAATGTGGCCTATACCCATGGCCGCACGCGCGCGCAGTCGTTGCGGCGTCTGAGCGAGGTCTACGCCGATGATGACCTGGCCAGCCTGGTGCAGTTGATCCTGCAGGTGCATGCGCACGGCGGCGCAGTGCAGGAGCCGTTGCGCCAGTTCAGCATCCGCCTGCGCGAACAGCGCCGCAACGCGTTGAAGGAAAAGGTCGGCAAGCTCTCGGTGAAGATGACCGTGGTGATGATGCTGACCCTGTTGCCGGCACTGATGCTGGTGCTTGCCGGCCCGGCGCTGGTCGCGCTGGCCACCACCCTGTCCAAGATGGGATCTCCCTGATGCCTGCCCTGCGCACCTCCTGCCTGCTGCTTGCCGTCGCCCTCGCCGCCCTGGCCAGTGGCTGCGCCTCGACCACACCGAAATATGTGCGGGCGCCCAGCCTTGCGCCGCCGGAACCCGATCCGCAGGACAGCCGCAACGCCTATCTGGAGCTGATCGAACGCATGCAGCAGCAGGGCGCCTGGTATGCCTCGCTGGCCCACGTGGAGGCCTTCCGCCAGCGCTATGGTGATCGTCCTGCCCTGCGCCTGCTGCAGGCCGACGCACTGCGTGAGACCGGGCAGACCGACGCGGCGGTCGCGCTGTATCGAGAGCTGTCCAGCGGGCCGCAGGCCGCGGCGGCCGCCCATGGCCTGGGCCTGATCGCTGCACGCCGCGACGACGACGCCGGCAGCGAACAGGCGCTGGCGCGCGCCACGCAGCTGCAGCCCTTGAACACCGACTATCTGGGTGACCTGGGCTATGCACGGCTGCGTGCCGGCCAGTTCGATCAGGCCCGCGAGCCACTGGCCAAGGCCCTGGAACTTTCACCGGGCAACGCCAAGGCAACGGCCAACCTTGCACTCTGGGCGGTACTGCGCGGCGACCAGGCCACGGCGGAGCGGCTATCGGCACAGGCCAGCCTCAACGAGGAAACGCGCCGAAGCATCCAGCAGCAGGCCCAGCAGATCCGGACGCGCCTGCAGCAACGACAGGCCGCTGCTGCCGCCAACGCAGCCACACCTGCACACACGGCCAGCGTCGAGAGTGGCGCTCGTGCATCGGGCGGCGCACGGCTGGCGAGCGAACCCCACCGCGACCCGCGCGACCAACGCGATCCGCAGCGCCTGCCACCCTCGATGCTGGAACGCTTCAGCGCCACCGACCACCCGACCGGAAGCACACCATGACCACGATGCGCCAGATCCGACGCCTGTTGCCCGTGCTGTGCTGCCTGCTTGTTGCCGGTGCCTTGCAGGCGCAGCAACAGCCATTGACCGGACAGATGCTCGGTGGCCCCTCACTGTCGGCACCGGCTACAGCGCCGATGCAGGCCGAGCCGCTTCCCAGCCTGGACATCGCCGCTCCCTCCGCATCCGCCGGGGGGGCCACGGCGCAAGCGACGACCATCGCAAACGACATCGCACCAGCATCGCCCGCAGCACCGCGCGCGCGCCTGCCCAGCGGCGAGGCCACCCGCAATCTGTTCCGCCTGCAGGCCTCCGGGCAGCAGGCCGGCCAGCGCCTGCCGATCCTGGGTGACCAGGCCACGCTGAGCTATGCGCGTTACCTGAAGAGCTTTGAACACGAGATCCCGGACTTCTTTGAGACCGATGTCTCCCGGTCCAAGGACGCCTCCTCCTCCGGACGCTGAGGTCGGCCATGAAACGCCCACGACAGTTCAGTTTCAGCCGCGCACGCGGCGGCACGTCGGTCACGATGATGCTGGTCATGCTGGCGCTGGTGGCCATGCTGGGCCTGATCGAGATCGGCTATCTGTTCTGGGCCAAGCGTGATGCGCAGAAGGTGGCCGACCTTGCCGCACTGGCCGGCGCACAGCGGCTGGAGCTGTGCAGCCCGGACAACAGCGACAACAGCGCTGCCCGGCAGAATGCGGTGGTCCAGAACGGGTTCGCAGGCACCCTGCAGATCCGCTGCGGCAACTGGAGCGCCAGCCGTGGCACCGGCACCCGCTTCGTCACCAGCGTCGATGCCAGCAATCCCCGCAATGCGGTTCAGGTGATCGCCGAGCGCAGCGTGCTGCCCTTCTTCGGGCAGACTTCCAGCCTGCCCACCGTGAGCGTGCAGGCCGTGGCGCGCCGTGCCGAACCCACCGCGGTGTTTGCAGTCGGCTCGCAGCTGCTAAGGACCAATGGCGATTCAGTGCTGCTGTCCACCCTGCGCCTGGTTGGCCTGGACGTCACCAATGCCACGGTGCTGTCCTATGACGGCCTGGCGCAGGCCAACGTCACCCCTTCGGGCCTGCTGAAAGCGCTCAACATACCGGTAAGCGCCAACCTCAGCGTGGCCGACTTCAATCGCCTGCTGTCGGTCAACAAGATTTCGCTGGCACAGCTGGTCGATGCCACCGCCACCGTGGTCGGCCGTGACTCCGCAGTGGGGGTGCAGCTGCGCGCCCTGTCCGATCTGGTTGCCACCCAGCTGGACATCAACAAGCTCAACATCGTGCTTGGCAGCCAGTCCGGCGGCGGTGGCCTGTTTGCCGAAGTTGTCTCGCCCGACGGCACCGTCGGCAGCGCACTGGAGTCACAGATCAACGTGCTCAACCTGATCAGCACCGCGATCTCCATCGCCAACGATGGCAACGGCGTGGCGGTCAAGGGACTGGACCTGCTGGGCATCAGGATCCAGGCCGGCGTGGTCGAGCCGCCATCGATCGCCATCGGCGGCGTCGGCAGCCGTGCCTACAACGCGCAGGTGCGGCTGATGGCGGACGTGGACAGCAACAACCTGTTCGCGCTGGGGCCGCTGCTGAACCTGCTTGGCACGCGCCTGCACCTGCCGTTGCACGTCGACGTGGCCAACGGTATGGGCACCTTGACCGGCATCCAGTGCGGCGGCAGTCCACCCAAGGCCACGATCCAGGTGGACTCGTCGGTGCTGCGCGCCTGCGTCGGCAATGTCGACCCCGCACAGCGCTTCTCCAAGGCCAATGTCTGCGATGCCACGCTGCAGGACGAACAGCTGCTGAAGCTGCTGGGCCAACCATTGATCAACGACAGGATTACCCTGCCCGCACTGACCAGCACGCAGACCCTGACCCTGGCCGCCGGCGAGACCGGCTCGACCCGGTTCAATCCGCTCGCAATTGGTGACGCAGTGTCGAGCCTGGTCAACGAACTGCTACGGGTGCTGTCGGGCATGCTCAATTCGCCCAAGCAGGGCATGAACGCCAACGACACCGCCAAGGCGCTGGCCGATCGCTATCTGCAGGCGGCGTTTCCCACGGGTGGGCGCTACGACATCGACAAGCTCATTCCACTGCTGCGCGACGGCGATCCCGGCAAGCAGCTGGCTCCGCTGAACAGCTGGACCGTGCCGGGTGGGCTGCCATATGCGTGCGGGCTGCTCAACCTGACCACCTGCCACAAGGACGGGCCGGTCTGGGATGCGCTGAAGGTTACGGTCACCGGCCAGGGCCTGGGCGTGCTCGACGGTCTGCTCGGCTCGCTGGTCGGCGGCCTGCTGATCAACCGCTGCGACAGCCTGCTCGGCAACCTGATCGATTACAACGGCTGCGTGCGCAACAATCTGGCGTCCTACATCCAGACCGCACCGGCCGGCTTTCTCGATGGTGCCGGGGGAACGGGTGTCACCAACCCCGATGGCAGCGTCAGCTGCAGCGGACTGCTGTGCACCCTGCTGAAGCCGATCCTGGCCGCACTGCGGCCGGTGCTCAACAGTATCGGCACCCTGCTGACCAACCTGCTGGCCAGCGTGCTGGGCGTTGAACTGGGCCGGACCGACGTCAATGTGCAGTCGATCCAGTGCAGCGCCGCACAACTGGTCTACTGACCGGTGACGGGCGCCCTTGGCGGCGCCCACACCCATGCTAGACTCCCGGCGGGGAACCACCTTCATCTCAACCCACACTCATCCGTGGATGGTCTAGACATGCGAGAAACTTCAGGGGGCGCGGTCTTTGCCCGGCACGCGCGCAGCGCGGCAGTGCTGGCCGTGGTCATGATGCTGGTGGCACCGGCAGCGATGGCTGCACGTGGCGACCGCGAGGCGGCAGCCGAACCGGCGCGCAGCGCGCCTGTGGTGCGCAATACCGTGGACGAACTCAAGCAGTTGATGGACTCGCGCCAGCTGACCGAGCTGCGCACCACTTACAACGGCAACTATGGCGCCAGCCTGCTGTTCAATGCCAACACCCTGACCTACTACGTCGCCCTGTTCCAGGAGAAGAACTTCTGGCGGGTGATCAAGACCGATGCGGTGGACAACGCCGAGCGCGTCTACCGCACCTTCGCGCAGCAGTCCGAACAGCTGGCCCAGGTCTACATCGACACCACCCGCCTTGAAGCCGGCAAGCGCTACACCGAGCGCCTGGTGGCCTACAACGAGGAACGCCTGCGTACCCTGCAGCAGGAAATGGAACAGCAGCAGGCGCAGTCGGCCCAGGTCAGCGCCGCCCTGCAGCAGGCCCAGCAGCAGGCCGTGAGCCTCAGCACCGACGTGCAGAGCACCAACAGCCAGCTGGACGCCCTGCAGCGCCGCATCCAGATCCTGCAGGCCGAACAGGGCAACCCGGAGTTGAGCCTGCCCAAGCCGGACAGCGTGCCCGCACCGGCGGCCGCCAGCGACGGTCGCTGAGAGCTGCACTCACGGTACTCCACGCGACGGCGCCCTATGGCGCCGTTGTCGTTTTCGGCACTTCAGCGTCCCCGCGTCACTGGCAGGCGCCGTAGACCGCGTCATCCAGCTGCCGGCGCTGCACGAAATCCAGGCGCCGACGCTTGAGCAACGCCTGCTCGCGATCACGCCGGGCACGCTCGCAGGCCGCCGCATCCGTGCTGATCGTGATCAGCGCACCGTGCGCCCGCGCCGCACGCCGTTGCCGCGGCGATGGCTTCGGTGTCGAGGCCGCTGGCGCCACAGCGCCGCGGGACAATGACTGCTCCGCGGGCACGTCCCAGCGCCATGCGGCACGCCCCTGGCAGGGTGTCTGCTGGTAGACCGGGTGCGGTCCATCAACGCACTTGTAGACATGGGTCTGTGCCGGCGCTGCCATGGGCAGCAGCAGGCACAGCATCAGCGACCATCGCATGGCGGGCATCCGTGCGTTCCTGTGGCGGGCTGCGCTCATCCTCGGCACACGGCTCCCGTCCTGCCAGAGCGATACGCGTCACATCCGATGCAATCCAGCACAGCCGTGCAAGTCGGTCGCCTGCGCCTGCGCTGTACTGCCGAAGGCACCGGCATCCTGCCGAAGCCTTCCCTCCCTTCCGCCAAGGAACCTGCAATGAGCAACTTCGTCACCGTCGCCGATGGCGCCCGCATCTTCTACAAGGATTGGGGCACCGGCCAGCCGATCGTGTTCGCCCACGGTTGGCCGCTGTCTTCCGATGCCTGGGATCCCCAGATGCTGTTCATGGGCCAGAACGGCTTCCGCGTGGTCGCCCACGATCGCCGCAGCCACGGACGCTCCAGCCAGACCTGGAACGGCAACAACATGGACACCTATGCCGATGACCTGGCCGCGGTGATCGAAGCGCTGGACCTGAAGGACGCGATCCTGGTCGGCCATTCCACCGGCGGCGGTGAAGTGGCCCATTACATCGGCCGCCACGGCAGCGCGCGCGTGGCCAAGGTGGTGCTGGTCGGCGCCGTGCCGCCGCTGATGCTGAAGACCGCTGGCAACCCCGCCGGCACCCCGCTGGAGGTCTTCGACGGCATCCGCAAGGGTACCGGCGGCGACCGTTCGCAGTTCTTCAAGGACCTGACCACCCCGTTCTTCGGCGCCAACCGGGATGGCAACAACGTCACCCAGGGCATGCGCGATGCGTTCTGGCTGCAGGGCATGCTCGGTGGCGTCAAGGGCCAGTACGACTGCGTGCACGAATTCTCGGAAGTGGACTACACCGAGGACCTGAAGAAGATCGACGTGCCGGCGCTGGTCGTGCACGGCGATGACGACCAGATCGTGCCGTTCGATGCCTCGGCCAAGCTGTCCTCGCAGATCATCAAGGATGCCGAACTGAAGGTGTACGCCGGTGCGCCGCATGGCCTGACCATCACCCACGCCGACCAGTTCAACGCCGACCTGCTGGCGTTCGCACGCAAGTGAGGTATCGCGGCGGCGCTACCCAGCGCCGCCGCAAAAAAGGGGACGGAGGGGATTAAGTCGTTTGTGCATAAACGACTTAATCCCCTCCGTCCCCTTTTTGTGTCAGATATCGCTGTGATGGTGTGGTACCCCGGTCTTCGGCAGCGGATCATGGCCACCCACGAAGTGGCGCACCACCGGTGCGCGCTCACCGCGATGCAGTTCCCGCAGCACTTCCTGGATCGCCTTGTCGTCGGCGGTGATGCGCTCATGCTGGCGCAGGTGCTCCAGCCACGACGGGGTCACGAAATACTCCAGGTGGATGCCCGGGCTGGCCACGTCCTCGACCACGCCCCAGACCACGGCGCCATCGCGGCGGCGGATCGTGCCCAGCGCGCGCATCTGCGCCTGGAACGTGGCACGATCAGCATCATCGATGCGGTACTCGATGGTGACCAGCACCGGGCCTCGATCGTTCGACACCGGCACCGACAGCTCGGGTGCCGGCCAGTGCCCGGCCGGGCGCAGGTTCAGGTCTTCGGTGCCGGCGATGCGCACGCGCCACACCAGCAATCCACCGATCACCGCACCGGCCGCTGCCACCAGCAACGCCAGTTCGGGCGAGGTGCGCTGAGCGAGCGCGCCCCAGCTCAGGCCGCCGGCGGCCATGCCGGCAGAGAACACCATGATGTACAGCGCCAGCGCACGCGCACGTACCCATGCCGGAACCGCAGTCTGCGCAGCGATCTGCAGCGACGACAGCACGGTGATCCACGCAAAACCATTGACCAGCATCACCGCCGGAAGCACGTACCAGCTGCGGGTCAGCGCCAGCCCGACCAGGCTCAGGGCCAGCGACAACGTCGCCAGCAGTACCAGCAGGTCGCGATCCAGCTGTGCGCGCAGCTTCGGCAGCAGCAAGGCACCGCCCACTGCACCGATGCCGATGCAGCCCAGCAGCATGCCGTACTGCCCCGCCCCACCCTGCATCTGCCCACGCACCACCACCGGCAACAGCGCGTTCATTGCCGCGGCGAAGAAGAAGAAGCCGACCGACTTGATCAGCACCGCCTGCAGCCGTCCGGCACGGCTGGCGTAGCGCAGGCCCGCTTTCAATCCGGCACCGAAGCCTTCCGGCGGCAAGCTCGACTGCTTTGGGTCGCGCTTCCAGCCCCACACCACGAACAGCATTGCGGCGAAGGTGATGGCATTGAAGCCGAACGCCCAGACCGCACCCAGCTGGGCGACGATCACGCCGCCGATGGCCGGGCCGATCGAACGGGCGATATTGATGCCGATCGAGTTCAGCGCCACCGCCGAGGCCAGCATCGGCTGCGGCACCAGTTCGGAGACGATGGCGGCCTGCGCGGGCATTGCCATCGCCGCACCGCAGCCCATGCAGAAGGTCAGCAGCACCAGCAACTGCGGGGTCAGCAGGTCCATCGCGGTCAACGCAGCCATCGCTGCGGCCACCAGCAGCATCCAGCCCTGGGTCGCCAACAGGTACCTCCGACGATCGACAATGTCGGCCAGGGTGCCGGCAGCGAGCGCCAGCAGCACGATCGGCACCGTGGTGGCCGACTGCACCAGGGCCACCATCAGCGGCGAACCGGTGCGCTCGGCCATCACCCAGGCGGCGGCCACGTCATTGACCCAGGTGCCGATGTTGCTGGCCAGGATCGCCAGCCAGATCGAGCGGAACATCTGGATCTTCAGCGGGGACCAGGCCCCTGCGGCCTGTGCGGGGGGTTGCGACGCGGGTGCGTTCACCATTGCCATGCTCCAACGATCGAGGCGAACAGCGTGTCCTGGCCTCCAGCCTGCTTCAGTGCAGGACCGGCGTCGACCCAGGCCAGCTGCAGCTGCCATTGCCAGTGTTCGCTGGCCTGCCAGCGGGTTTCGGATTTGTACTGGGTGCCGATGCGGCGCGCGCCACCGGCGCTGCCCGGCAACGCCACCAGCGGCGCCGGCGTGGTGTAGACCGCATCGGCACGACGATGCTTCCAGGCCATCTGTACGCCCAGTTCCGTCGTCACCGCGTCGTGCAGGCGCAGGGCCAGGGTCGGCTGCAGGTCCATCAGATTGGCCGGGGCCAGCAGGCTGGCCTCGCTGAAGTAGGCCGATTTCGGGAACAGTGCATTGAAGGTGCCCAGTCGCCGGTCGTGCAGGTTGCCATCGCCACTGGCGATGTCGGCCTTCAGCCCCAGCCGCGGTTGCAGCGGCCGCTCCCTCCAGCGCCAGCCCGTGTCGGTCGCCAGCGTCCAGGCACGGACGTCGAGTGGGCCGGTGGCGGCACGCAGTTCACCGCCCTGCGCCACCAGCTCACTGTTCCAGTCCAGCAGACCTGACTGGCCGAACCAGCGCGCACCGAGTGTCTGCCGGCGCTCGGTTCCCGAGCCCGCCGCAAAGCGCGCACCGTCGCGACGATAGTCCAGCAGGTACAGATCCCACTGTCCCACGCCCTGCCCGCGTGCCGCGGTGGCATAGGCACCCCACAGGTGCGCACCGTGTTCGCTGCGATCATCAAAGGCACCCGGCCGGTTCTCGACCGGCCGCAGGGCCATCAGGTCAAGCGTGCCGAGCCGCCCCTTCCAGCCCAGGCGCGCACCATCGAAGGCCAGGCGGATGTTCGGCCCATCGCGTACCGACAACAGCCGCGAGCTGCCATAGCCGGCTTCCTGCCGGCCGAGCTGCACATGGAAGCCACCGCGCTGCCAGCGCCAGTACGCCTGCTGCACGTCCAAGGCACCACGGTCGGTGCGGCCCGGGCCGCCTGCCTTGCCATTCTCGGCATGCACGCCCAGCTGCAGTTTTGCCTGCCAGGTGTCCTCCACATAGGTGGCCGAAGCCAGTGCGCGCAGCAGGCCATAGCCATCTTCGCTGCCGCCGATACCGAACCGGGTCGGGTCGTAGTACAGGCCACGCAGGCGCAGCGATGCGTCCAGCTGCAGCTCGCCGTTGCCCGCGTCGCTGCAGCGGCCGCCCTCGCAGGCCAGCGCCAGCGAGGGCACGGACAGCAGCGCCAGGCTCAGAACGCGAAGCACGAGCATCCCATCGCGCCCCAGAACCCGGCCAGGTCATCGGTCGGCGCCGGGTGATGCGCGGCATGACCGTGAGCACCATGCGTACTGCAGGCCACACCGTGATGGTGGCGATGGGCAGCGGGCAATCCGGTGGCGGCACCACCAACGTGGTAACCACCGAACCGGTTGACCGGCGACCAGTCCGGCATCGCCGGCGGCAGCTGCGGCGCCAGCCCAGCATAATCGCCGTCGGCGTGCACGATGCGCCCGCCGACCACGGTCAGCATGCTGGTGATGTCGGCGATCTGCGCGTCGTCGACGCGGAAGAAATCGGCCGAGAGCAGGATGAAGTCGGCCAGCTGACCAACCTTCAATGTCCCCTTCACTGCTTCGTCGCCGGAGAACCAGGCGCTGCCCTGGGTCCACAGGCGCAGCGCCTGCTCGCGTTCGAGCAGGTTTTCCTCGCCATACAGGGCCAACCCGCCCACGGTGCGCCCGGTCACCAGCCAGGACAACGCCACCCACGGGTTGTAGCTGGCCACGCGGGTGGCGTCGGTGCCTGCGCCCACCGGCACGCCCTCGGCCAACATGCGCTTGACCGGCGGCGTGTGCCGTGCCGCCTGCACGCCGTAGCGCTCGACGAAGGCTTCGCCCTGGTAGGCCATGCGGTGCTGCACGGCGATACCCCCACCCAGCGCGCGGATGCGCTCGATATTGCGCGGAGTGATGGTCTCGGCGTGGTCGATGAACCAGTGCAGGCCATCGAATGGCACCTCGCGGTTGACCTGTTCGTATACATCCAGGATGCGGGTGATGCTCTCGTCGTAGGTGGCGTGGATGCGGAACGGCCAGCGCTTCTCGACCAGCAGCTTCACCACGTCGTGCAGTTCGGGCTCCAGCTCCGGCGGCAGTTCCGGGCGCGGCTCGTTGAACAGTTCGAAGTCGGCGGCGGAGAACACCAGCATCTCGCCCGCGCCGTTGTGGCGCAGCAGGTCATCGCCCTGGCGCGGCTGCAGGATCTCGCTCCAGCCACGGAAGTCATCCACTTCCCTGCCCTTGTTCTGGGTGAACAGGTTGTAGGCGATGCGCACCGTCAGCTGGTCATCGCGATGCAGCTGCTCGATGACCTGGTAGTCCTCGGGGTAGTTCTGGAAGCCACCGCCGGCGTCGATCACCGAGGTGATGCCAAGCCGGTTCAGTTCGCGCATGAAGTGGCGCGTCGAGTTGGCCTGGTATTCGATCGGCAGGCGCGGGCCCTTGGCCAGCGTGGCGTACAGGATCAGCGCATTGGGCTTGGCCAGCAGCAGCCCGGTCGGGTTGCCCAGCGAATCGCGCACGATCTGGCCACCCGGCGGATCCGGTGTGTCCTTGCTGTAGCCGCAGGCGCGCAGCGCGGCGCGGTTGAGCAGTGCGCGGTCATACAGGTGCAGCAGGAACACCGGCGTATCCGGCGCGATGTCGTTGAGCTCCTGCAGCGTCGGCAGGCGCTTCTCGTTGAACTGCGCGGCGGTAAAGCCACCGACCACGCGGACCCACTGCGGCGCGGGAGTACGGTCTACCTGGGCCTTCAGCATGTCCAGGGCGTCGCCCAGCGAACGCAGGCCGTCCCAGCGCAGCTCCAGGTTGTAGTTCAGGCCACCACGGATCAGGTGGGTGTGGCTGTCGTTGAGGCCGGGCAGCAGGCGCCGGCCCTGGGCGTCGATCAAGGTCGCTTCATTGCCCCAGCCGCGCATGATCTCCTCGTCGCTGCCGACGGCGACGATGCGGCCTTCCTGTACAGCCAGCGCCTGCGCATGCGGCTGCTGCGGGTCGAGGGTGGTAATGCGGGCATTGCGGATGACCAGCGTGCTCATGCGACGCTCCTTGGAAGTGGAATCGAGTGCGGCACCGGCGCGACCTGCCAGGCCGAGCGCAACAGCGGCGCCGCTGGCCAGCACCACGTTGCGGCGGCCGTGATCGAGGGGATCGTGACTCATGCGAATTCTCCCGGAAGGCGTTGGCCGTCCAGCGCCCAGGCGCCGGGGCCGGCCAGCGCGAGGGCCAGCAGCACCGTGGTCCACATCAACGGGTACTCACTGCCGCCGCGCATCCAGAACCAGCCCTTGGGCAGGGCCAACAGCACGGTGAAGCCGATGAAGGCAGCCGCCGCAAGCGCAGCGATGCGGGTCTGCCACCCCAGCAGCACGGCCAGCCCGGACAACACCTGCAGCAAGGCCAACAGCAATGGCAACGGTGCCACTGCCGGCAGCCCGAAACCGCGCAGCTCGGTGGCGAAGCCGGAAAGCCCCGGCCCCCCGAACCAGCCGAACAGCTTGCCCAGCGCGTGCGGCAGCAGGAAGCCTCCTGCCGCCACGCGCAGCATCAGCAGGGCCAGGTCGAGGCCATGGCCGGCAACCATGCTCAGTGCCCGCCTTCCTGCGCACCGAACATCCGCTTGGCGTACTGGATGCCGATGCCGTAGCCGCCGGCGTGGTCGCGCGCAATGCCGGTGGTCAGGTCGTAGGTTTCACCCCGTGCCCAGTCGCGCTGCAGTTCGAGCAGGTACTGCACGCTGGTCATCGGCACCGCGCCGGCCTGCACCATGCGGGTGATCGCACGCTCGTGCGCTTCCTCGCTGACATCGCCACAGGCATCGGTGATCACATACACCTCAAAGCCCTGCGCCAGCGCCGACAGCGCCGGGCCGACGATGCAGACGCTGGTCCACAGGCCGGCGATGACCAGACGCCGCTTGCCGATGCGGTTGATCTCATCGATCACAGGCTGGTCTTCCCAGGTGTTCATCGAGGTGCGATCGAACACCGTCTGGCCCGGAAAGATCTGCGGCAGTTCCGGGAACATCGGCCCGGAGAACGATGCTTCGGCGACTGTGGTCAGCACGACCGGTACATTGAAGCCCTTGGCGCCCTTGCTGATCAGCGACACGTTGTTGCGCAGCGCGGAGATATCGATGGTGTGGGTGGCGAACGCCATCTGCGACTGGAAGTCGATCAGCACCAGGGCGTGGTCGGTCGGCGACAGCAGCGCCGGGGCGGGAGTGGCGGTGGCAAGGCTCATGGGTGGACTCCGTTGGAAACACGATCAAGGGGATGCAACAGGGCGGCATCGCCGGCAACGTACTGGCCGGGGCTGCAGCCGGTCTCCGCGCGGAAGCTGCGGACGAAATGGCTCTGGTCGAAGAAGCCCAGCTGCTGGGCCAGGCAGGCCATCGGCAGCTGCGCGCCCGGCAGCAGCTGGCGCGCGCGCTCGATGCGACGGCGGCGGACATAGCGCAGCGGGCTGGCGCCGGTACCGGCGCGGAACAGGCGTACCAGATGGAAGCGGCTGACGCAGGCGGCCGCCGCCAGCTCGGTCACCCGCAGCGGCTGCGACAGATGCTCATCGACATAGCGCAGGGCGCGCTGCAACGCGGCGGCCTGTTGCGGTGCCAGTGAAGCGGCGGGCGGGTCAGGCGGGAAGAGGGTGGCCATGCGGGACGCCGCGAAGGGGTGCCCCATGGTGCGTGACCCCTGCGTGATGCCCCACCCCCGTCGGTCGAGGCCAGCACCTACCCGAATGGGGGAGGCCGACGGCCGAGCAGGCGGCGCCCGAACAACCGCGCATCCAATGAATAGGCGCCAGGGCCCAGCATCAACAGCGCCAATGGCAGCACCGCCTGCGGCCACGGCGCCTGCTGCGCGAACATGCCCACGGCCGCCATCAGCGCCGCCAGCGGCGTCAACGCACCCAGCACGAGCATCAGCACTGCCAGCAGGCACAACGCCGACCACCCGCCCGCCTGCATGCCGGGCGTGAACAGCGCAGCGGACAGGCACAACCGCAACCACAGCAGGCCGATGCCCGGACCGCGGTCGGGGAACATCACGAACAGGCGCTGCATGGCGGGGCTCCGGAGGGCATGCCGGCGTGATAGCCGACGCCGGCGCACGCCGCCTACCCCGTTCGGGTCACCCCGGACTGCCCCACACCTGCCAGAATGCGCGCCATGCGTGGCCGCCCCTTCCCGTCCGTGCGTCGCCTGCCGACGCTGCTGACGTGCCTGCTGCTGTTGACCTCCCTGCCCGCCTTTGCCGTGCAGCGCCCGCCGGTGAGCGGCGGGCTGCCCGATTACGAACACACCGCCTGGCGTGTCGGCCAGGGCGCGCCGGGCGATATCTGGGACATTGCCCAGGACCGTGAGGGCCTGTTGTGGCTGGCTACCGGCTCGGGCCTGTACCGCTTCGATGGCCGTCGCTTCGAACGGCAGGCGGCGCCCGCCGGCAGCCAGTTCCCGTCCACCAACATGGTCACGCTGGCGCATGCCGCCGGCGGTGCGCTGTGGATCGGCTACTTCCAGGCCGGCATCAGCCAGTTCACGCATGGGCAGCTGCGCAGCTACGGCCGCGAGCAGGGGGTGCCTGTCGGCGTGGTCCCACGCATCAGCCAGGATCGCCAGGGGCAGCTCTGGGCGGCGATCAATGGCGGGCTGCGCCGCTTTGACGGACACCGCTGGCAGCCACTGCCGGCCGCTGCCGGCCTGCCCGAGCGCCGAGTGCAGTGGGTGCTGCACGACAGCCGGGACAGGTTCTGGGTGCTGGCCGACCTGAAGATCTGGATGCGTGCGGCGGGCCAGACCGCGTTCGAGGACACCGGCATCGCGGTCTCGCAGATGGCGACGCTGGCCGAAAGCCCGCAGGGTGAAGTGTGGCTGGCCGACCGGGTGAGAGGCACCTCGCCGCTGGCCAACGCGCAGGGTCTGCTGGCGGCCGGCGAACGTGAGGCGCGGCGGTTGCCGGAACTGGTTGCTGCGCGCCTGCAGTTCACTGCCGATGGCGCGCTGTGGGCCACGATGAGCCCGCACGGCGGCGTCGCCCGCATCACCTTCGACGGCACCCGGGCCGTGCGAATGGAACGCTTCGATTCGCCGCAAGGACTGACTGCCACATCGGCAGTGCCGATCATCGTCGATCGCGAAGGCAATCTCTGGGTCGGCACCAATCTCGGCCTCAACCGCTTCCGCGCACGCAGCGTGCACGCCCTGGTGGTCGGCCCGAGCGATCCCTACCGCTCGCTGGTACGGGCCAGCGATGGGCGCGTGTATGGCTATGGCGAAGACCTCAAGCCCTACGACCTGGGGCGCCCCCTGCTGGATGGCAGCGCCAGGCAGCTGCAGGCCGCCGCTCGGCAGGCACCCACGCCGATCTGGCAGTTCGACTGGGTCAACCTCGCGCGCACGGTCGCCGGCCACACCACATTGATCCCGCTGCCGGCGCCGTTCACCGGGCAGCCGCTGCATGCCCTGTTGTTCCCCGATGACGGACAGGCCTGGGTCTGCGCCGGAGAACGCGGGGTGCTGCACTACCAGCATGACCAGTGGCAACGTGAAATCCGCCTGCCAGAGCAGGCCTGCTCATCGCTGGCGCTGGATGCCGATGGCCAGCTGCTGCTCGGCTATGCCGATGGCCGCCTGCGCCGCCTGGGTGCGAATGGCACCGAGACCTTCGACGCCGGGAACGGCCTGTCGGTAGGGCCGATCACCGCGATGCTGCACCACCGGGACCTTCTGCTGGTCGCCGGCGAAGCGGGGCTGGCGGCACGGCTGGGCAACGGCCGGTTCGTTCCGGTGCACACCGACATGGCCGGTGTCCTGGAGGGCATCACCGGCATGGTCGCCGATGCCAATGGGCACCTGTGGCTAAACGGCAGCCGTGGCCTGGTACGGATGGAAAGCGGGTTGCTGCGCCGTGCCCTGCGCACCGGTCTGCCAGTGACGCCACGCCTGTTCGATGCCATCGACGGCATGCCCGGCATCGCCCTGCAGAGCGGACCGATCTCCACCGCCGCCCTGGCCGACGACGGCCTGCTGTGGCTGGCCACCAACCAGGGCCTGGCCTGGCTGGACACCACCCGCTCGCACGTCAATACGATGGCTCCCAGCGTGCGTATCGGCGAGGTGCTGTATGGCAGCGAGCACGCGCCGCTACGCGATGGCCTGCGTCTCCCGGCCGGCACCAGCCAGCTGCAGATCGATTACGTGGCGCTGTCGTTGGCACGTCCGGAGCGCAACCGCTACCGCTACCGCCTGTCGGGCGTGGATGATGGTTGGCAGGACGCTGGCAGCAGCACACGTGCGTATTACACCAACCTCGCGCCCGGCAGCTACCGGTTCGAGGTGGAAGCCGCCAACGAGGACGGCATCTGGAGCACCGCACCGGCCAGCCGCAGCTTCCGCATCGCTCCCACCTTCATGCAGACCGTGTGGTTCAAGCTGCTGTGCACCGCCGCCGTGCTTGCACTGCTGGTGCTGGCGGTACGCATCCGCAGCGGGCAGCTGGCCGCACTGTTCCGCGCGCGCCTGCAGGAACGCAACGGCGAGCGCGAACGCATCGCGCGCGACCTGCACGACACCCTGCTGCAGGGTAGCCAGGGCCTGATCCTGCGCCTGCACGCGATCAGCCAGTCAGCGCAGACACCAGAGCCGGTGCGCAGCCAGCTTGAGTCAGCGATGCAGCTGGCCGAGCGCAACCTGGCCGAGGGTCGCGAGCGGGTCAATGCGCTGCGCGAGGGGCCGTTCGCGGGTCGCGACCTCGCTTCGGCACTGGCCGATGTGCACGCCGAGTATGCCGGGCACGGCACCAATCCGCTGCGCCTGACCGTGGAAGGCGCGGCGCCACCGCTGCAGGCCGACGCGGCCGAAGAGGTGTTCCTGATCGGGCGTGAGGCCATCCGCAATGCGTTGCGCCATGCCAATGCCAGTGCCATTGAAGTGGAACTGTCCTATGGCACGCGTTGTTTCCTGCTGCACGTGCGCGACGACGGCGCCGGCATTGCCGACGAGAACGCCGGCCATGGCCATTGGGGCCTGCAGGGCATGCGTGAGCGCGCCCAGCGACTCGGCGCGGAACTGCAGCTGTGGACCCGCCCCGGGCTGGGGACCGAAGTCGCGCTGGCAGTTCCTGCCCGGCGCCTGTATCACCGCCGCCGATCGCGTTGGCATTGGCCCTGGAGCAGAGAAAACCATGACTGAGTCCCCTGCCCCGATCGGCGTGCTGGTGGTCGACGACCACCCGCTGCTGCGTGATGGCCTGGCGGCACTGCTGGGCGCTCATGCCGACCTGCGCCTGCTCGGCGAGGCCGCCGATGGCGAGGAAGCCATCGCACGCTACCAGCAGCTGCAGCCCGACGTCGTGCTGATGGACCTGCAGATGCCCCGCCTGGATGGTGTGGAAGCCATCGTGCGGATCCGCGCGCTGGACCCACGCGCGCGCATCATCGTGCTGACCACTTACCGCGGAGACGTACGTGCGGTGCGGGCGCTGCAGGCCGGCGCCAGCGCGTACCTGCTGAAGGACATGCTGCGCCATGAACTGGTCGACACCATCCGCATGGTCGCCGGCGGCCGGCGCGCACCGATTCCCCCGGCCGTGGCGGCCAGCATCGCCGCGCATGTAGTGGAAGATCGCTTGTCGCCGCGCGAGACCGAGGTACTGCGGCACGTGGCCGGAGGGCTGTCGAACAAGCGCATCGGCGAGCGCATGCAGATTTCCGAGCAGACGGTGAAGGCGCACATGAAGAGCCTGATGGACAAGCTCGGCGTGGGTGATCGCACGCATGCGGTAACCCAGGCGCTGCGGCGCGGCATCATCAGCCTGGACGACAGCGGTCACGATTAGGGGGGGGGTTCGGCAGGGCTTGCAGCCCTGCACCCGCGGTAGTGCCGGCCGCTGGCCGGCAACTTCAACAGCAAAATCAAAAGCGCGCTCTCCGTGGGATGGCGCGGCGGTGTCGGAGTACGGGGACGCTGCAAGTACGTCCCTGTAAGCTTGGCAGCCGCATCCATGCGGCTGACACCCCGCACTCCGACACCGCCCCACCTCTGACAGATTCCGATGGCGGTTGGTAGGTGTCGACCTTGGTCGACACTTCTGTCAGATATCGAAATCAATCAGGGGTCAGATCCGTTTTCCTCCGGAAAACGGATCTGACCCCAAGAGCCATTCCAACAGAAGGCGGGGTGGGTCCGGTTGCGGGGGCGTGAGCGCCATGGATGGCGCGACCGAGCCCCCATGGGTGAGGGCGCTTCGCTTGCGAAGCATTGCTTCGCAAGCGCCCGAACGCCCAGCCGCCAGCGGCTGGGCCGGACTGGGGATTCACGGCGTCCCCCGCAACCGGACCCACCCCGCCTCCCTACAGGAACCCCGCTGTTGCTGTTGCTGTTGCTGTTGCCTCCAGCAGGTGCAGGGCTGCAAGCCCTGCCGAACAACCCCCTACTTCAAACGCAGTGCCAGGCTGCCGCCCGCACACACCACCGCCAGCCAGGCCACGCCGTGCCACCCCCACTGCGCCAGCGCCAGGCTGCCCAGCGCACCACCGGCGGCCATGCCGATGAACATGCCGGTGAACAACAGCGCATTGAGCCGGCTGCGTGCCGGCGGCACCAGCCCGTAGACCAGGGTCTGGTGCGCCACCAGCGCCGACTGGAAGCCGAAGTCGAACAGCAGCGCACTCACCACCAGCAACGGCAACAGCGCGGCGGCCGGCAACCAGGCTTCGGCCAGCAGCAGGCCGAAGCCCAGCAGCGCCACCGCAATCGCCAGCCGTGCCACCGCATGGCACCCCAGTCGATCAGCGAAACGGCCGGCAAACGGCGCGGCCAATGCACCGGCCGCACCGGCGATACCGAACGCACCCGCCGCCGCACTGCCGAGGCCCAGACGTGCATGCAGCATCAGCGCCAGGGTCGACCAGAACGCGCTGAATCCCACGGCCAGCAGCGACTGGCTGGCCACCGCACGGCGCAGCTGCGGCTGCTCGCGCCACAACGCCAGCAACGAACCCAGCAACGCCGGATAGCGCAGCGTGCTGGTCGGCGCGAAACGCGGCAGTGCACGCGCCATCACCGCGCCCATCGCCGCCACGGATACCGCCGCCAGCACGAACTGCGTGCGCCAGCCCCACGCTTCAGCCACCACGCCACTGACCACCCGCGACAACAGGATGCCGAGCAGCAGGCCGGTCATCACCCGGCCGACGATCTGGCCGCGCTGCGCATCCGGTGCCAGCACCGCAGCGGCGGGAACGATGTCCTGCGCCAGCGTTGCCATCAGCCCGACCAGCAGGCTGGCCATCAGCAGGCCCGGCAGGTGCCCGGCCATCGCGGCGGCGCCCAGTGCCAGCGCCAGCAGCGCGGACTTCAACAGGATCAGATGGCGGCGGTCGAAGCGATCGCCCAGCGGTGCCAGCAGCAGGATACCCAGTGCGTAGCCGAGCTGGGTCAAGGTTGGCACCAGGCCGGCGGCGCGCTCACCGGCGCCAAGGTCCTGGGCGATCAGGCCCAGCATGGGCTGGCTGTAATACAGCGACGCGACCGAGAAGCCGGCACCGGCCGCCATTGCCAGCACCAATGGGGCGGAAGGCACGGTCGCCGGTGCGGCCGCAACAGACAGCGAGGGGGTAGACATGGGGGAGCCCCGTAGAGGAAGTGGGCGTATCCTGCCTGTATTCGCCAAACGTCTGTAGTAGGCTCTGGCACATATATTTCATACGCCACACGCATGAATGACCTCGCCACCGGCGCTGATCGCCTGGATCTGCTGCGCACCTTCCTGCGCATCGTCGATGCCGGCAGCCTGTCTGCTGCGGCCCTGCAGCTGGGCACCACCCAGCCGACGGTCAGCCGACGCCTGCAGGCACTGGAGCGGCAGCTCGGCCTGCGCCTGCTGCAGCGCTCCACCCATGGCCTGCAACTGACCGAGGACGGCCTGCGCTGCCAGCGTCATGCGCAGCGCGTGGTCGACGAATGGGAGTCGCTGCAGGCCGAGCTGAACGGCGAACCGGAAACGCTGCGCGGACGCCTGCGGGTGATGGTGCCGCACGCCTTTGGCCAGGCGCAGCTGCTGCCGACCATGCTCGCATTCCTCGCCCAGCACCCGCAGCTGAGCCTGGAGTGGATCCTTGAAGATCGTCGCCCGGATTTCATCGCAGAAGGCATCGACTGCGCGGTGCGGGTGGGCCCTGTCGACGAACCGCGCATGGTTGCACTGCCGCTCGCAGAAGTGCCGCGCATCGTCGTGGCAGCGCCCTGGCTGGTGGACGCCACGGCGGTCAGTACGCCGGAACAGGCACAGTCACTGCCGTGGATCTCGCTGGTCACCTACTACCGCGAACGCCTGCTGCTGCATGATGCGCAGGGCCGGGCGCATACGCTGTCAATCAGCCCGCGCCTGCTCAGCGATAACCTGTTCGTGGTACAGCAGGCTGCACGCGCCGGGCTGGGCGCAGCGGTGGTCTCGGCCTGGCTGGTGGCCGACGACCTCGCACAAGGGCGGCTGGTGCAGCTGCTGCCGGACTGGCAGGCACCGGCACTGCCGGTACACGTCGTGTTTCCTGCCGCGCGCCAGCAGCCGCCACGGCTGCGCGCCTTCATCGATGCGATGAAGGCCGCGTTGCCGCAGCTGCACGGCATGCGGCCGGCACCGCGTTAGGTCATCGGCCGCATCATCCACGCATGGCGTGGATCTACTGAGGGTACGGGTAGATCCACGCCATGCGTGGATTCCGTCCAACCCCGCAATCAGTCAGCTTTCGCCGCCTCTGCATTCCACGCCGCGACCTTGGCCTTGGTGTCGGCCAGCATCTTGTCCAGCGCGGCGCGGTCATACACATTGCCGCGCAGGATCACGCTGTCGATCTTCTCGGTGGCGGCGATGTCCTGCAGCGGGTTGGCGGTCAGCAGCACCAGATCGGCGGCCTTGCCCTGCGCGACACCGCCATAGCGGTCCATCTGGCCGAACCAGGCCGGGCCGGAACGGGTCGCGGCCGACAGCGCCTGCGGCGCGCTCAGGCCCTCCTTCACGAACAGCTGCAGTTCCTGGTGCAGGGCGATGCCCGGGAAGTTGAACGAGTTGAGGAAGCCCGCATCGGTGCCGGCAATGATCGTCACGCCCGCCTCCTGCAGCAACGGCAGCACGGCAGCCACCTGGTGGTACTGCGCGTGGCGCGCCTCGATCTGTGCCGCCGTCGCCTTCGCCGCGCGGTCCACGCGCCACTGGTAGGTCGCGCGCAGGCCCGGGCCGATGTAGGCCAGGTACGGATCGTTGGCGTGGTCATCCTGGTCCAGGAAATCGAGGATACGGCCACCGTTGAGGGTCGGGGTCACGAATACGCCGCGCTTGGCGAAATCACGGTAAGCGTGCATCGCGGTGTCACGGTCGAAGCTGGCGTCGAGGCGGCGATTGGCTTCCGCGCGGTCGATGCGGCCGGCGCCGAAGTCGGCGGCGATCTTCGCTTCGTCCCTGCTGCCGGCCTTGAATGCGTAGTCCAGGTGCTCGATCGAGGCCAGGCCGGCATCGACCGCCTGCTCCACGGTCAGTGCCATCGGAATGTGGCCCGACGCCTTGAATCCGGCCTTGCGCGCGGCGCTGGCCGAATACAGGAACAGATTCGGCTTCAGCGTGCTGTCGGTGATCTTCACGAAATCGACCTTGTCGTGCTGCAGGCGGGTGATCGCCTTGTCGACGTCGGCCTCGCTGCCCACTTCGATCGTGCCCTTCCACACCGGCTTGATGCCTTCGATCTTCGCGCCGGAACTGAGCAGGCGCGGGCCGAACAGCGTGCCCCTGGCGATCTCGCCACGCCACTGCAGCACCTGCTCGGGCAGATCGCCGGAGCAGTCACGCACGGTGGTGATGCCGTGCGCGATATACAGCGGCAGCAGTGCCTTGTTCTCTTCGATCAGCGCCGGGCCACCCCCGAAGTGCACGTGCATGTCCCACAGCCCCGGGATCAGGTATTTGCCCTTGGCATCGATCTGGCGGGCCGCGCTCCACTGGCTGCGCAGCTGCGCGTCCGGGCCCACCGCAACGATGTCCTCGCCGCGGATCACCACGCTCTGCCCGGCCAGCGTGCTGGCGTGCTCGACGTCGACCACGGTGGCGTTACGGATCAGCAGGTCGGCGCGCTCGGCAGCAGATGCCGACAGCGGCGCCACCGCAAGGAGGATGGCAAGGGACAACGGACGGGAACGGAACATGATGGACAGCATCCTGATGGGCACGGCCAGCGTGCGGGTGGAAGGAGTAGCGGTTCAGCGCGCCGCGCCGTGCTGGCGCAGCAGGGTTTCAATGCCGGCATAGCCACGCTGGCGGGCGTGCGCCAGTGGCGTTACGCCATCGCCGTCGGCCAGCTCCGGGTCGGCACCGGCCTCCAGCAGCAGCTGCACGATCTGCACATGGCGTGCACCGCCATCGCCGAGCAGGATCGCTTCCAGCAGCGCGGTCCAGTGCAGGCGGTTGACATGGTCCACCGCCACACCGGCACGCAGCAGCGTGCGCACGGTGGCGACATGGCCGCGCTCGGCGGCCGGAATCAACGCGGTGCCGCCATAGCGGTTGGTACTGCGCAGATCGGCGCCGTGCGCCAGGGTCATCGCCAGGATCTCGTCCAGGCCGCGCGCGCCGGCATACAGGTAAGCACTGTCCTGCAGCGCATCCTTGGCATTGACGTCCGCCCCGGCCTCGATCAGTTCGCGCGCGGCATCCACGTTGTTGCCCTGCGTGGCCAGCAGCAGCGCCGTGCGGCCCTGGCCGTCACGCGCCTCCAGATCAGCACCATCGGCCAGTGCTCCGCGCACCGCCCCGGCGTCGCCGCGACTGGCGGCATCACGCAGGCGCGCGTCTGCGTCGGCCCTGGACGTAGCAGTGCAGGCAGGGGCGACCATGGCCAGCAGACACCACAGCAGCACGCGCGTGAACGGTGCAGGCCAGCCAGCGGGGCAATGGAAGCGCATCACGGTGTCTCCTTTTCTCCATCGCCGCAGGGCGATGGTCGCAGGGGTCGCGCATTGCCAGCCCCTGCCCCGCATGGTAGAAGTCGGCCTGGGTATCCAGAAGTGAAATGTTCAAATGCAAGACAGTGCCAAATCGAATAGAACCCTGTTCGAACTGGACCTGCTGCGGGCGCTGGTGATGGTGGCCGACTGCGGCAGCTTCACCACGGCGGCCACGCGCCTGCATTCGACCCAGTCCACGGTCAGCCAGAAGGTGCGGCGGCTGGAGGAACTGGCCGGGCATCGCCTGCTCGAGCGCGGCCACCGCGATGTGCACCCCACCGACGCCGGCCACACCCTGCTCGGCTACGCGCGGCGCATGCTCGACCTGAACGAGGAAATGGCCCAGGCGCTGGCCGGCGCGATGGTGGAGACCGCGGTCCGCATCGGCGTACCCGAAGACTTCGTCAACCCGCAGACCACCCGCATGCTGGCCGCCTTCAGCCGCCGCCACCCGCAGGTGAAGCTGGAGATCAGCAGCGGCCTGAGCCGTGACCTGGCCCAGGGCTTCGACCACGGCGAGCTGGACCTGGTGCTGGTCAAGCAACGCCGCAACAGCCGCCAGGCGGTGCATTGCCGGCGCGAGCCGATGCACTGGATCGACAGCCTGCGCAGCAGCTGCCTGCAGCAGGACCCGCTGCCGCTGGTCACCTTCCCGCCGCGCGGGCTGTACCGCGACGAGATGATCCATGCCGTGGAAGCGCTGGGCCTGCGCTGGCGCATCGCCTTCACCAGCTCGTCGCTGAGCGGCATCCAGGGTGCGGTGGCCGATGGCATCGGCATCAGCCTGCTGCCGCGCCGCGCGGTCACGCGCGAGCACCGCATCATCGATGGCGAGCGTGGGCTGCCGGTGATCGACAACTACGAAATCGGCCTGCTGCATCGTGCCGATGCCGATGATGCGGTGCGGGCACTGGCCAGCGAGCTGTGGCGGCAGGTGCAGCGCGAGCCGGACTGACCACGGTAGGTCCACGCCATGCGTGGATGCCTTTCGCGCATTGATCATCGATATCTGATCAATCTTGCCGCACGGTGGGCATCATCGCCTCGTAAAGTGCCCCTTGTTTCCGTGCTCCACGGCGCCTCGCCATGTCCGACGAAACCCCGACCCGCTTCGATCCCCTGCCCGCCGCCCTGCAGACGCACCTTCAGCACCAACGCTCGCTGATCGCCGCACGCGTGGCCGCCAGCTTCCCGACGTTGCCGGTGCAATGGCCGCTGGCCGCCAGCACATTGCAGCGCGTGGTCGATGCCGAACTGATCGATCGTGACGACTGCGGCGGCTGGGAACCCCTGGGCGTCGCGTTCGGTGACACCCTGGCCCAGCGCGTGCCTGGCCTGGCCTGGATGCAGGTCACCGATGCCTGGGGCATCGATGCAGTGCTGCGCTATGCCGACAGCAGCCTGCAGATCGGCGCCGGCACCCTGCTGCTCAAGCGCGTGGAGCAGGGCGAGGTCATCGACATCGCCCATCTGCTGGCGTGGCTGGAAGAGTTCGTCGCCACCCGCGCAGACGATTACACCTGAAAAGCAGCCGAGCATGGCTCGGCACTACAAGGGGCTGCGCGGGGTGGATCTACAGCCAGCGGCCGTCGACCATCACCCTGCGCTCCGCCGGCACCCCGGCCACGGCAGCCGGGCCATGATCGGCCCGCACGGCCACGAAAGTGGCCGGATGCCCTTCCACAAGGCCGTATTGCCGCAGCCCGATCGCCTGCGCCGCATGGGTGGTGACCATGTCCAGCGCCAGCATCAGGTCGCCATCGGTGTAGAAGCCCGAGCGGTAGCCCAGCAGCATCGCCCGCTGCAGCAGGTCGCCGTTGCCGTACGGCCACCAGCAGTCGCGGATGTTGTCATTGCCGGCGAACACGCGCACGCCCGCATCATGCAGTGCGCGCAAAGGCGGAAATGGATGATCACCCGGCGCATTGCTCATGATCGCCACGCCCGCCGTCGCCAGCGCCTCGCCCACCTGCAACGCGCGCGCCAGCGGCACGTCGCCCAGCGAGTAGGCATGACTGACCGCCACCCGCCCCTGCAGGCCAGCGGCCCGGGTCCGCGCGGCAATGCGCAGCAGCTGGGCCAGTCCGGTCTCGCCGGGCTCATGCAGATGGATGTCCAGCTGCGCCCCATAGCGCTCGGCCAGGCCGAACAGCAGCGCCAGCTGGCCTTCAGCATCGCCATCCAGCGTGGTCGGGTCGATGCCGCCGAGCACCTCCACGCCCGCGGAAAGCGCCTGTTCCAGTACGGCGGCGGTACCCGGACAGGACATCACCCCGGCCTGCGGGAACGCCACCAGCTGGATGCGCATGAGGTCGGCACAGCGCCGCGCCGCTTCGCGGACCGCCTCGAGATGGCGCAGGCCGGTGCTGCCATCCACATCCACGTGGCAGCGCATCGCCACGGTGCCGAAGCGGCTGCACTGGCGGATCAATGCCTCGGCACGGTCCACCATCGGCGCGGCACCCGCTACCGCAGCCTTCTCCACCGCCAGCCGCTCACGCAGGCTGTTCACCGGCTGATGCGGGTGCCAGCGGTCGCCGACAAAACTCTTGTCCAGATGGATGTGGCCGTCGACCAGCCCGGGCAGGACCGCGAAGCCCTGCAGGTCGACGCATTCCGCCCCGTCGGCCGGCGAGGCCTCGCCATTGAGGCCACTGATGCAGCCGCCACGGATATGGAAATGCAGTGGCGCGCCGTAGCGGTCTACACCGCCATGGACGAACTGGAGGGTCATCGGGGACTCCCGGAAAGCCAAGAACGGCGCCAGCGTGCGCCTCCGCAAAGGCATCGGCCAACGAAATATCTGGATGCCAGATATTCATCAGACCGATGATTGCCCTGCCACGATCGTTCGCAGCCACGCCGTGCACACGCCTGAACGGGTACCATAGGCGCCTGTTTCCGTTGTGATGCCGCATGGGCCCGTCCGACCGCCACGATCGCCTCCGCCGCTGGCAGGCCGCGTCCCTGCTCGCTGCTGCCCCGATCGCCAGCCTGTCCGCCACCGATGCGGCCGCTACCGCGCCGCCGCAGGCGCCGCCTGGCCAACAGCGCATCGCATCGGCTGCCCTGGTCGAGCGGTTGCACCAGCGCGTGCTGTCCGGGCAGAGCGCCACCGCCACCCTGGAACACTGGTGCGCCGAACACGGCCTGGCCGAACAGGCACGGGTGCGCGCGGTGCGTGTGCACGGCCAGGACAAGCCTGCCCCCGCCGACGTGCTGCAGGCGCTGGGCGCAACGCAACCGGGCACCGCCCTGCGCTACCGCCGGGTACAGCTGGTCTGTGGCAGCCGCGTCCTCTCCGAGGCCGACAACTGGTACCTGCCGGACCATCTCAGCCCGGCCATGAACCAGGTGCTGGACAGCACCGACGAACCCTTTGGCCGCGTGGTCGGCCCGCTCGGCTTCCAGCGCCAGACACTGGCCGACCAGACGTTCTGGCCACCGCGTGGCCAAGGCGACCACGGTGTGGTCCTGGAAGTGCGCGCGCTGCTACGCGATCGCCAGCAGCAGCCCTTCAGCTACGTCATCGAGTCGTACCTGCAACAGGCGCTGCCCTAGGCGACCGGCGCGCGCCATCACCGCGGTGTTTCGACAGCAGAAGGCCCGGCATTGCCAGGCCTTCTGTCTGCCTGCCGGATCAGCGGAACCGGTAGTCCAGCTGTACCCAGTATTGGCGGCCATACGGGTCGTAGTTGCCGACCGGGTAGAACGGCCAGCCGCCACCGTTCCTGTCCGCCGGCGGGCGGCTGTCACGCAGGTTGTTGACGATCACGCCCACCGACAGTTTCTCGCCGAACTGGCGGAACACGCTGGCGTTGTAGGTCATGTACGGCGCGATGCGGCCACTGCCATCGGTCTTCGGCAGTGAACCGAAACGATTGCCGTACAGCGTGGTGGTCCAGTCTCCCTGGTTCCAGGTGATGCTGCCATTGGCCTTGCTGCGCCACTGGTAATCATCCAGCGAATTGCGGATGTCACGCTCCGGATCATCGGCGAACTGCCGGTACGTGTGCTCCAGCACCACGGTGTAGGCCAGGCGCGTGGTGAAGCGGCCATAGCGGCCGGCATCGAAACGCCAGTTGCCCTTCAGGTCCAGGCCGCGCACCGATTCGGAGGCCGCGTTGATCGGGTTGATCAGCACGCGGGTTACCTGGTCCGGCTGCACCGTGGCATTTGACGGGTTGCGGATCACCCGCGACAGCGCGTCCTGGCACAGCGGTGAACCGATATCGCGCGCTTCGCCGCCCAGCGTGCGGCCCAGGCGGCAATCGGCCTCGTCACGCAGGATACGGCTGGTATCGAGGCTGGTCACCTCGTTGTCGATGCGGATGTCGTAGTAGTCGGCGCTGAAATCCAGCCCGGACAGCGGCGACCAGACCACGCCGAAGCCGTACGACTTTGCGGTTTCCGGCTGCAACTGTGCGTTGGCGCGGTTGCTGTAGTCGATCGACAGGCCGTTGTAGTCGCAGTTGTCGTACGACTGGCCTGCAGTACGGCAGCGCCAGTAATCGGTCATGCCCGGGTTGTAGCCGCGGGTCTCGGTGGCGAACACGTAGTTCATGTCCGGCGCACGGAAGCTGGTCGCGGCAGAGCCGCGGATCAACAGGCTCTCGATCGGGCGGAACTCGACGCCGAAGCTCCAGGTCGCCTTGCCGATGTGCTCGCCGCCTGCGCGGTACTGGTCGTAGCGGCCGGCCAGCGTGGTGGTCAGCGATTGCAGCAACGGCAACTGCAGTTCAACGCCGGCCGCATAGCGGTCACGATCACCGCCGGCACCGATACCGGCGCTGGTGTTCCAGAACTCGCCGGTGCCCAGCCGCGGGTCCGGGCGGTTGCGGTAGCCCTGGCTGCCGGCCTCGACCACTGCCGCCAGCGCAGCATCGCCGCCCGGCAGTGCGAACAGGCGGCCATTGACACTGGCGCTGAAGGTCTGCAGCCACGCCGCGTTGCGGCTTTCCTGGTAGCCGGACAGGCCCTCGTACTCGTTCGGAGTCAAAGGCTTGAACAGGCGCGCCGGGTCCGGCGCATAGACCTCCACGCCATTGCGCACGCCCAGCTTCGGGCCCAGCAGGTACTCGTTGATGCCGGCCAGCAGCACCGGGCGACGGGTGCGGTTCTCGTAGCGCGAACGGCTGTAGACCGCCTCGTAGTCCCAGCCGCTGTCGCCGATCTGGCCGCGTGCGCCCACGTTGAACGACCACGAGTTTTCCAGGAACCGGTTGGCATTGCGCGGCAGGCCACCGATTTCTTCCGGCGCGAAGCGGCGGTACCAGCTCTCCAGGTTCCCGCTGTTCTGGTTGTAGAAGTAGTTGCGTGACGACGTCCAGGTCGGCGCGCGCGTGTTGTTGTAGATGCGCGCGCTGCCCACGGCGACATCGGCGAACAGGTCGGTGGTCTCGTTGAGGTGGAAGGTCGCCAGGCCATAGCCGTTGAGGTTGCGCTTCTCGGTCTGCACCGTCCAGTAGCTGGCCGCGGCCTCGTTGCTGCCGCAGTACCAGCCCAGGCGCGGGTTGCTGGCACGGAACACGCTGCCGCCATAAATATCCGACGCTGCGTCGCAGCCGCTCACGCCCGGATCGATGTTGCGACCGGTGGCGGCGTTGCGGCGATAGGCGGTCGCCGTTGCCTGCGGCGCCTTGCCGGCCGGATCATCGTCCAGCGAATCCATGAAGTCGCGTTGGCGCGCGTGGATCGCCTTGCGCACATCGAACTCGAAGCCGAACAGCGCATCCCAACGCTCGCCGGAGCTGCCGCCCACCACCTGCACGCGCTGGTTGTCACCCCCGCCCTGCTGGGTGCCGCCGGCGCGCACGTTGACGTCCACGCCTTCAAAACGGTCCTTGAGGATGATGTTGACCACACCGGCAATGGCGTCGGACCCGTACACCGCCGACGCACCGGCAGCCAGCACTTCGATGCGCTCGATCAGCGCACTGGGGATGTTGGCCAGGTTGACCACGTTCACCGAGCCCTCGTAGGCCAGCGGGTAGTCGGCCTGGCGGCGGCCGTTGACCAGCACCAGCGTGCGGTTCGGACCCAGTCCGCGCAGGTTGATGGTGTTGGCGGCCGGGGTGAAGGTATTGCCGAAGTCCTCGCCCTGCACGTTGCCGGTGTTCTCGGTCAACGCACTGAGCGCGTCGAAGGCATTGCGGTAGCCCTGCGCGTCAATCTGCTCGCGGCTGATCACCGTTACCGGCGACGGCCCTTCGACGCTGGCACGCGGAATGCGCGAACCGGTGACCTTCACTTCCTGCAATGTGGTGGGTGCGCTTTCCTGCGCGAAGGCCGGCAGCGAGACCAGCATCAGGGACGACAGCGCGAGCACCAGCGGACGCGGGCGCAACGCCTTGTGGGAGGCGGACATGGGCTTCCTGGGGGAGTGGGCGGTGGTACGGGGGAGCCGTGGCCTGTGCGGCACATAACGATCCCGTAACGAAAGTGTCCTGAATGGGTGGTTTCAACGGAAATGACCAGCCCTGATGGGCTTATGCCTGAACCGAATCAGAAGGACCCACGGCACCGCCACACTTTTGCAATGAATTGCATGGTCTGGCGCTTTTCGGATACGCATCGTGCATGGATGACCAACCGCGCCACCTACACCCACCTCGCCCCGCTGCGCCCCGTCCTTCGCCGCCACCTGCTGCACCTACAGGCAACGCCCATCACCCTGCGTTCGTTCCAGCGCACCGATCTGCCGCGCTGGCGCACCTTCGACGACCGTCGCCAGCGCGGCCAACGGCCGTCCTACGGCATTGATGAAGAGGCCCGCTTCCTCGCCAGCGTCCATCGTTCACGCCTACAGGAAGACAACGATCTGCTGGTACTGGGCGTGTTCGACGACGCGCAGGGCATCCTGCACGACCAACTGCATGTCCGCCTGCAGTCACTGCATTCGCGCTGCGCAGAACTGCAGTCGCTGCAGCACCGCAACGCCCATCCACAGGCCGCACTGCGCGCGCTGTGCCCGTTCCTGTTCGACAATGTCGGCCTGCATCGCATCTTCGTACTGCTGCCACCGGGTTGCACCACCCCTTTCGCCCAGGCACTGCAGGCCCTGGGCTTCATGCGTGAAGGCATCCTGCGCGACTTCCACCTGGACGCCGAGGGATGGCATGACCGCCAGTTGCTGGCGCTTACCGCGCCAGCGTGGCGCAGCCACCTGCAGCGGATCGGCTAGCGCACCCGCTCCAGTGCCGCACCCGCGCCGGTCAGCACCGTGCAGGCGTGATCCTGCAGTTCTTCGCCGCTGGCATCGTTGCCGCTGGCGGCATCCATGCGGGTGGCCAGCAGGATGAAGCCGGGGCCACCCTGCACGTCATCGCGTCCGGCCACCACCAGGCTCCACTGGCCCACATCGCCTACGCCGCTCAGGCCATAGGCCAGCAGGTTGAGCGGATTGGCGGTCATTTCCGCACCGGGCAACAGATAGGCCTGGTACTGATGCCCGCGCAGAAGCACCGGCAACGGTGACCAGCGTGGCCCCAGGGCGCCGGCGTGCGCATCCAGGGCCTGCAGCACGTCCGTGCGCAGGCAATCGACATGGATATGCAACTGGTGCTGCGACCGTCCGTGCGGTGAATTCAGCGCCAGGCTGGCTACGTTGCGCGGTAATGGCTGGCCCAGGGCCTGTTCGGTGTGCGCGCGCGCCTGCCAGGCGGCCGCGAAATAGTTGGGCGCCCCACGCTGGTAAAGACCGCGGTTCTCGATGCCACTTACCTTGTCCAGCGGCATCAGCAGGAACTGGTAGTCACCGTGTGCATCCTTGACCAGCACGTCACGGCGGCCGGCCGCCGTCTCCACCCGCAGGCAGCTGCCGCGCGGGCCGTCAGCTGCCTGGCAGTCACGCTCGATCAGGCGCCACAGCGCATCGGAATGGACGGGCGGCGGAGGCGGCGCGCTCGCACAGGCGGACAACAGCAGCAGGGGCGACAGCAGCAACGAGCGCAGGGACACGGCGGCGACTCACGGAACAGGCACGGCAGGCGGCGCCGCACTGCATTCTAGCCAGCGCGGTGCTGCAATCAGTAGGTGCCGAACGGCACTTCAACCACGATCGGAGCCACGCCCTCGCCCGCCTGCAGGGTGTAGCGGTCCAGTGCGCCATCATCTTCGGCGTGCGGCTGGCGCTGGAAATGCAGGGGATAACGGTCATCACCCAGGCGCACGGCGCTGCCATCGGCCTCCAGCGCGGCACCTTCGGGAATCAGCAGCCCCCCCAGGTCGCTGTAGGCCCCCGGCACATCGGTGAAACCATAGTCAGCCAGTTCATCCACGCGCTGCATCGCATAGACGTGCGGCAGGTAGGGGCGTGCCGGGCTGCGGCCATTGCTGAGGTCGGTCACCCAGGCCTGTGGCAGGTGGTATTGCTCGCGCAGTGCGGCCACGCCCAGCGACGGGCTGGCCACCTGCAGGCAGCACACCGCGCGCTTGCCCTCACGATCGACAATGGCGAATCGATCGCCGCGGGTGGCGGCCTGCGGCAGCATCGCGAACGCCAGGTTGCGCTGGGCGGGTGCGTAGCCTGCCTCGGTCTGCAGGTTGCGCCAGGCACCGAACACCGGCGCTTCCGCAGCGGCGTCCGGCGTCGGCTCGATGGCAGAGGCGGCAAACGCCACGCCCAGCACCGACACTGCCAGTACTCTTCTCGCCCTGCGCTTGTCGCGCAAACTGCCTGCCGTCATAGCGTATCCAACACCTGCCCGGAATGGCCCGGCCTGCCCGCTGGCGTGCTGCCAGCCATCCCTGCCACTATGCAATGACCACGCTGTGCCGGCAATGACCGGAGTGCTGACGCGTTTCGCGCGACGGGTGCTATCGTTCCGCCATCTTCCCTGCGCAGGAGCGCTCGCATGTCCGCCTTCCGTCTGTCCCTGTTACTGCCTGCGTCGGCCCTGCTGCTGTCGGCCTGCGTCAGCACCCCTGGCCCGCAGGTCAAGGGTACCGGCCACTGCGATGCCAGCCAGCTGGGCTGGGCAATCGGCCAGCCGGCCAACGAACCCAACATCCGCCGCCTGTCCAGCGAGAGCGGCGCCGGCCTGGTCAACCCGATCGGCCCCAGCACCATCACCACCAAGGACATCCGCCAGGATCGCCTGCGCGTGTACGTGGACAAGGACAACATCATCACCGCTACCCGTTGCGAGTAAGCGCTGTAGAGCCGAGCCCATGCTCGGCTGCTCTGCGGTCGGGCCACGCGAGAACCCGAGTCGAGCATGGCTCGGCTCTCCAGGGCTCAGGGTTCGGTATACCCCGCGCAGTCCGGCAGCGCCTGGTCGGGGTGGAACACCCCATCATTGAAGCGGAACAGCCGCGTGTAGCTGCATGCCGGGTCCTGCTCGGTGCGCAGGTCCTTCTTCTTCAGCGGGCCCTTGGCCAGCGAATCCTCGAAACGCGAAACGCCCGCCGGAAAGCGGGTTGCCACCGTCTGGTAGCGCAGCACCGGCATGCCCTCGGCCACCGGATCCAGCCCGAGCCTGGCCGAGAACCCGTATTCGTCGTGGCAGGCACCTGCGCGCTGCTTCATGTCCTGCTCGCTGAAACACGCACGGATCATCGCATTGCCCAGCCATGGCACCGTCAGCACGTCGTCGTCCACCTGGATGTCGTCCTGCAGGTGGCGCACGCGTGCCAACTGCAGCGTGGACGCGTCGGCACCTCCACCGGAGTACATGGTGCTGAACTTGACGATGCCGCCTACCAGCACATTCTGGTGGGCGCGCTGCTGCGGGTCGGTCACCGGCTCATCGCTGCCCACGCCTGGCGCCAGCCGCACGATCCACGGCCACAGTGACAGGTCGGCTTCCTGCGGCACGTCGATGCTGACGTGGTAGGTGTGTGGCTTGCCCTGGCCCTGCACCTTCTCAAGCACTTCCAGCACGCTCGGCCGGTCACCCTCCTCGGCGACCGGCTGCACGCGCACGCACCAGTTGCCGTCCCGCGTGCAGTCATAAAGCCCCGACGGTCCAGTCTCACTCGCGATCAGCACCTGCCCCAGCGGTTCCATCACGTTGCCGGCGGCATCGCGCTGCTGCGGCAGGATCGCGCTCTGGGCCAGCGCCAGCAGCGGGATCGCCAGCAATGCGACGCACATGATCGTGCGGGCAACGATGATGGGCATTGAGGAGATTCCTGCTCGTGGGATCCAGATGGTAGCGCAGGAGTAACAGGACGATCGTGACCAGCCCAGTCAACCGGAACCCAACCGATGCATTACCTGTCAGAACGGCGCTTCCAACTATGCCCCGCCAGCAGTCCGGAGAATGGCCGTAGGAACGAAGCCGTCATCTGTTGGCGACTCGAGATTCTCACCATTCCAGCTTGCCTGACTGATCCACTCCACAGCCTTTTCAGCGAACTCAGCGAAAGTGGGAGCGAGAAGGTACTTGGTGTCTTCATCCGCACCAAAGGCAATCACCTGTCCTTCACCACCGTCAATGTCGGGATCGAAATCCAATCCCATGTGATTGCCGCCACCATCGTGAGTCAGCGGTATCCAACGCGCATTGGTGTACATCGGCTTCACCACCCCCGCGGGACTCGACTTCATGAACTCTGCGCAGTCCTCGTTCATGCCGTCGGCCTCGATCTCACGCCAGCCGTGCCACTTCCGCCGGATCTCCATGGACGAGAGCATTTGACTGCCGAACAGAAGCCCGACCCCATCCTGCCCATCGTGAATCATCAGCAACTGCCTTAGCAGATCTGGCAAAGCGACTCCAAGCTGAGCCTCCAGTTCAACCAACTCGCTTTCGGAGGCTCCCGGCCGCAACTGCGCTGCATCCAGACAATTCTTCTCGTGAAGCGACGCCTTGATGGATGCCCATATCTGATCTGCAGTCTGCATTGATTCTGTATCCGTCTCAGCCAAGATCTCAGCCTAGTGCCAACCCGATCAGTGAGGAATGCAAGAAATCCGAATTTTCAGATGGTGCGCCGCTGGTGCCCACTGCAATCGCAGCTGCCCCACCCCTTCGCCTTCGACGTCTGGCCAATACCCGGGTTGAAGGTATTGCTCGGGTCCAGCTGCCGGTAGAAACCTGCCAGCGCCGGCTTGGCCGGGTACAGGTGGCCGACGTTGTGCTCGGCCGGATACTCGGCGCCACGCTGGTCCAGCAGCGCCCACATCGCACGCTCGATCGCCACCGGGTCTTCGCCCTTGCGCGCGATGTAGTCCTGGTGGAACACGTGGCACAGGAAGTGGCCGTAGTACAGCTTGTGCAGCAGGCGGCCGTCGATATCGGCCGGCAACTGCTCGAACCAATCCGTATCGTCGCGGCGCAATGCGATATCCAGCGCGACGATGTCCTGCACCTGCTCACGATGCACTTCACGATAGCGGACTGCCGCACCGGCCACCGCGAAGCGATGCAGGAACGCCTTTCGTCCCTCCTCGGCCGTGCAGTGGAAATAGCCGCCTTCGTGCCCGGCGAAGAACCCGCGCAACCAGGCCTCGGTTTCCGCAGCGTCCTGGGCAGAGACCTTCAGCAACAGGTGATGCTCGTAGCGTTGCCGGAACTCGCCCATGCGCTTTGGCAGGTGCGAGGGCAGCAGGCCGGTCAGCACCTGCATCACCCGGTCGGTCACCCCGCGCAGGCCCAGCCGTTCGAACCAGCCATCGACGCGGCTCTTCAATGCAAACGCCGCGGGCACACGGGAGGTACCGAGGCGATCAATCAGCAGGAAGCTGTCCTTGCCGTAGCGCTCGCCGATGTCATAGGCATCGCGGTGAATGTACTCGCCCGCGATCGGCAGGCGCTCGAAGCCGGTCAGCAGCTGGCGACGGATCGCGGTGAGGCTGTCGGTGCGATTGCTGCCGATATAGAAGACCTCGGCAGCCTCCTTCTCGAAGGTGTCCAGGCGCACCGCGAACACTGCCAGCTTGCCGGCAGATCCGGATGCCTCGAAGTGGCGGCTGGGATCCGCATTGAAGCGTGCGGGAGTATCGGCATCGACTTTGCGTACTTCCTCGGCATAGCGTGGATCGGAAGCCGCACGGCCGTCGCCATCGCCCACGTCGGCGGCCGTGTAGTCACCGGCCTGCAGGCGCTGCAGGATCTGCTCGGGCGTATCACCCAGCGCGATGCCCAGATGGTTGACCAGCTGCAACTGGCCCTGCGCATCGACCTGCGCATACAGCGCCAGCTCGGTGTAGGCCGGGCCACGTCGCACCAGCGCGCCACCGGAGTTGTTGCAGATGCCGCCCAGCACCGAGGCACCGATGCAGGACGAGCCGATCACCGAATGCGGTTCGCGACCCAGCGGGGCCAGCGTCTGCTCCAGGCGGTCCAGCGTGGCACCGGGCAGGCACAGCACCTGGCGGCCTTCGTTCAACAACTGGATGCCGGTCAGGCGCAGCGTGTTGACCAGCACGATCGGCCGGCCATAGTCATCGCCGTCCGGGGTCGAGCCGCCGGTCAGGCCGGTGTTGGCCGCCTGCAGGATGATCGCCGCGCCGCCCTGCACCGCTGCCTGCAGCACGCGCCACAGTTCCAGCAGCGTCCCCGGGCGCACCACCGCCAGCACTGGGCCATCGCCGAAACGGTAGCCGCGGCGGAAGCGGCGCGTAGCCTTGCCGCCGGTCATTACATGGCGATTGCCGACCGCATCGCGCAACTGTGCCAGCACGGCGTCGTGGCCGCTCATGGCAGGCTGACCAGCGAGTCGCGGCCGATGTCGGCGATGCGGCGCGCACCGGTCAGGGTCATCGCCACGCGCATTTCCTTGGCGATCAGGTCCAGCAGGTTGGCCACGCCGGCCTCGCCCTGCGCGGCCAGCGCATAGATGAAGGCGCGGCCCAGCAGCACGGTATCGGCCCCCAGCGCCAACATGCGCACCACGTCCAGGCCAGTGCGGATGCCGGAATCAGCGAGGATCTTCAGGTCGCCCTGCACCGCATCGGCGATGGCCGGCAACGCACGTGCGGTGGACAGCACGCCGTCCAGCTGGCGGCCACCGTGATTGGAGACCACGATGCCATCGGCACCGAACTTCACCGCATCACGCGCGTCATCCGGGTCGAGGATGCCCTTGATCACCATCGGGCCCTTCCAGAATTCGCGGATCCACTCCAGGTCCTTCCACGAAATGGAGGGATCGAAGTTGCTGCCCAGCCAACCGATGTAATCCTCCAGCCCGGTCGGGTTGCCGCGGTAGGTGGAGATGTTGCCGAGGTCATGCGGGCGGCCGAACAGGCCCACGTCCCACGCCCAGTGCGGATGGGTGATGGCCTGGCCGATACGGCGCAGCGAGGCATTCGGGCCGCTCATGCCCGAGTGTGCATCGCGGTAGCGCGCGCCCGGCACCGGCATGTCCACGGTGAACACCAGCGTGGTCACGCCGGCGGCCTGCGCCCGCTCCAGCGCGTTGCGCATGAAGCCACGGTCGCGCAGCACGTACAGCTGGAACCACATCGGCCGCTGGATGGCCGGTGCCACTTCCTCGATCGGGCACACCGACACCGTGGACAGGGTGAACGGGATGCCGCGGCTGTCGGCCGCGCGCGCCGCCTGTACCTCGCCGCGCCGCGCATACATTCCGGTCAGGCCGACCGGCGCCAGCGCCACCGGCATCGCCAGTTTTTCGCCGAACAGCTCGGTTTCCAGGCTCAGGTCGGACATGTTGCGCAGGATGCGCTGGCGCAGCGCGATGTCGGACAGGTCGGAAACGTTGCGCTTCAGCGTGTGCTCGGCATACGCGCCGCCATCGATGTAGTGGAACAGGAACGGCGGCAGCCGGCGTTCGGCAGCAGCACGGTAATCGGTGGAGGCGGAGATGATCATGGGGTCAACCGTGGGGGGAAGGCAGGCGCGAGGCCCGCGCACGCCGGGCTTCGTTGTCATCGAGGGTGCGCAGCGTGGTGTGCACGAACTCGAGGTGGGCATGCGCGGCGGCGCGCGCGCGTTCGGGGTCGCCGGCCAGCACCGCATCCATCATCTCGCGGTGCTGGTCGGACAGCGGCGAGAAGGTCCTCGCCGAGGTGTAGAGCTTTTCGCGGCTCTGCGAGATGTTGGTCTGCAGCAGTTCGAACAGCCCGCGCATCACCTGCAGCAGCACCAGGTTGTGCGAGGCCTCGGCGATGGACAGGTGGAAGGCCGCGTCGGCCTCCGCCTCGCCGGTGGGGTCGTCCTTGCCGTGCGCGTCCATCATGGTCTGGAAGGCCTGTGCGATGCGCGCGCGGTCCTCGTCGGTGGCCCGCAGCGCCGCATGCCAGGCGGTGGCACCTTCCAGCGCGTGGCGGATCTCCAGCACGTCGAAGCGGTATTCCGGGTCGCCCTGGAACAGCGGCAGGTACGGCGCCAGCGGTTCATCCAGCGCCTGCCGCGCGCGTGCCGCAGGCTCGGCCACGTAGGTGCCGCCACCGACCCGTGCGGTCAACAGGCCCTGGCTGGCCAGCTGCGCGATGGCCTCGCGCAGCGCGGTGCGCGAGACCCCCAGCTGCACCGCCAGGGTGCGCTCGGCCGGCAGCCGGTCGCCCGGCCGCAGCTGTTGTTCCTGCACCAGGCCGCGCAGCTGCGCAGCCACCTTGTCCGAAATACGTTGCGTGCTCATGGCGCCATTGTGGCCCGAAGCGCGCAGCGGGTGGTCGGCCAGCCGCGCATGGCTCAGGGAATCATCCAGGTCAGCCAGTAAGCCTGGGCCAGGGTGATCAGGCCGACCATCGTGGTGAAGATCAGGCTGTGCTTGACCGTGAAGCGGAACAGATCCGACTCCTTGCCGGCCAGGCCGACCGCCGCGCAGGCAATGGCGATCGACTGCGGCGAGATCATCTTGCCGGTGACACCGCCGGTGGTGTTGGCCGCCACCAGCAGCACGTCGGACACGCCGATCTGCTGTGCGGTGGTGGCCTGCAGTGCCGAGAACAAGGCATTGGACGAGGTGTCCGAACCGGTCAGGAACACGCCCAGCCAGCCCAGGAACGGTGAGAAGAACGGGAACGCGTCGCCGGTATGCGCCAGTGCCAGGGCCAACGTGGCAGACAGTCCCGAGTAGTTGGCGATGAAGGCGAACGCCAGCACCATGCCAATCGAGTAGATCGGCATGCGCAGCTCACGCACGGTCTCGCCGAAGGTCTGCAGCGCCGAACGTGCAGGCATGCGCAGCACGATGATGGCAATCACCCCGGCCAGGATGATCGAGGTACCGGTGGCCGAGAACCAGTCGAACTTGTAGATGGCGTCATAGCTCAGCGGCGCATCCACGATCGGTGGCATCTTCTGCACCAGCTGGTCCAGGCCCGGCACTGGGATCTTCAGCACCCAGCCTTCCAGCGGACCGCCCGCCGCGAACAGCGACTTGAACGGCTTGATGCTCCACAGCGTGACCATCGCGGTGAGGATCAGGAACGGCGACCATGCCCTGGCGATCTGGCCGACGCTGTGGCGCGGTGCCTCCAGTGCCTGTGCGGCCGCCTCGGCGCTGGTTTCGGTGTCGAAACGGAAGATCCGCACCGGCTTCCAGCGGCGCAGGAACAGGGTCAGGCACACCAGCGACGCCAGCGACGCGGTGATGTCCGGCAGTTCCGGGCCGATGAAATTGGAGGTCAGGTACTGCGCGATGGCGAACGAACCACCCGCAACCAGTACCGCCGGCCAGGTCTCCTTGATACCGCGCCAACCATCCATGATCGCCATGATCCAGAACAGCACGATGATGGTCAGGAACGGCAACTGGCGGCCGGCCATCTGGCCGATCTCGAATGCGTCCAGGCCGGTGACCTGCCCGGCCACGATGATCGGAATGCCCATCGCGCCGAACGCTACCGGCGCGGTGTTGACGATCAGGCACAGGCCGGCGGCATACAGCGGCTTGAAGCCCAGCCCGACCAGCAACGCTGCGGTGATCGCCACCGGCGCACCGAAACCGGCCGCCCCTTCCAGGAAGGCGCCAAAAGCGAAGCCGACCATCAGCATCTGCAGGCGCTGATCTTCGGTCACCGAGAGGATCGAGGCCCGGATGATGTCGAACTGCCCGGTCTTGACCGAAACTTTGTAGAGGAACACCGCACCGATGATGATCCACGCGATGGGCCACAGGCCGTAGACGAAACCGAAGCCGGCCGCGCCCAGCGCCTGCGGCACCGGCATGCGGTAGAACAGCAGGGCCACGGCGAGTGCGATGGCCACGGTGATCGTGCCGGCCAGCCAGCCCTTCATGCGCAGCACTGCCAGGGCAACGAAGAAGAACGCGATCGGCAGCAGCGCGATCAGGCTCGACAACCACAGGTTGCCGGCGGGGTCGTACAGGTGTTGCCAGGGCTGCATGAAGACTCTCGACTGGGGGACGGGTTCACCACCGCAGGGGTGGGCGGTCATGGGCTTCAGCATTATTGGTCGTACCAATAATGGATTTATGGAGCCACTGGACGCAGATTGAACCGCTGATTGCGCCAAGAGCCTATTAGACCATAGCGCTAGAATCAATTATTGGTACGACCATTAAGACGGTTGAGACAGTGGCGCGCATCCACCACACTGGATCCTGCCCCACCTCTGGTACACGAATGACACTCGCCCCCACCCGCGACCTGCAGTCCATGCAGCAACAGGCAGCTGACTGCCTGGCCGGCTACGCTGAAGCGAACCTTCTCAATCATGCAGGCTTGGATGCGCTCATCGCCCACCTGCGCGCATATCCGGATTCGGGCGAACCCATGGCCCTGCCAGACTGGGATCAGGCAGGCTCAGAGCTTCAGATCGCGGGTCGAGGCGATCCATTGCCGCCATCTCTGTTGGGGCAGATCGCCACAGACAAGCACGAGGAGTTGAATGACCTGATCTGTTCCTGCGTTGAAGTGGGAATCGCAGATCTGTACGGCGCTACGACGGATGTTCCTGACCAGATGCTGGCCAGAGCACTGGCCATCCTGCAGCGCAACACTTCGCAGCAGACCTGACTGCTTCAACTCCGCCTTGGAATCACGATCAGATCCCCCGAAGGGACTCTGATCCCACTCCCTCAACCCCTTAGATCTTCTTCTCCAACCGCCGCATCACCGCCAGCACCAGCACGCACAGCACGCTGACCCCGATCGCGATCACGTACTTGCTGATCCCCACCGCGATGCCGATGGCCGCTGCCATGATCAGCGAACTGGCCGTGGTCAGGCCGCTGACCTGGTCCTCGCGCGACCCACGCAGGATAGTGCCGGCGGCCACGAAGCCGACGCAGGCCACCACCGCTTCAATCAGGCGTACCGGATCGACCTGCAACAGGTCGCGGTAACGCTCCTGCTGGAAATGTTCGGCCACCGAGTCGCCGAGACCGACGATCAACGCGGCGGCCCCGGCGATCAACATGTGCGTTCGCAGGCCGGCGGCGTGCTTGCCCATTTCCCGCTCGACACCGAGCACACCGCCGAACAGCATCGCTGCGGCTACGCGCAGCAGGATCGAGACATCCTGGGTAAGTTCCATGGGCAGGCTCCGGGAATTTCCCTGAGCGTCGCGTGGAATGCGTGGCACAGAGGTGAAGGCCACCCCACAGTGCGTTCACCCGGTAGCGCCGGGCGATGCCCGGCGACGCCGCAACCCGCGTTCAGCGCATCACTGCGCGAGGTAGCCACCATCGATGGCGTAGTACGTGCCGGTCGCGAACGAGGCATCGTCGCTGGCCAGCCAGGCTACCAATGCGGCCACTTCCTGCGGCGTACCCAGCCGCTTCAACGCGTGCCGCCCTTCCAGCGTGGCGCGCACCTTCGGGTCCATCTTCTCCAGCAGCGGTGTGCTGATGAAGCCCGGCCCCACTGCGTTGACACGGATGCCGTCAGCCGCATGTTCCCACGCTGCGGTCTGGGTCAGCCCGACCACGCCGTGCTTGGCCGCCACGTACGCGGTGGAACCGGCATAGCCCACCTGGCCCAGGATCGAGGCCATGTTGATGATGCTGCCGCCCGTGCCGGCCGCGCGCATGGCCTGGATCTGCGCACGCTGGCACAGGAACACGCTGGTGAGGTTGACATCGATCACGCGCTGCCAGCCATCAATCGGATAATCGCCGCTGCTGGCCGCCGGCCCGCTGATGCCGGCGTTGTTGACCGCCACGTGCAGGCCGTCGAGTTCCTTGATGGTGCGCTGCACCGCCGCCTCCACCGCTGCATCGTCGGTGACGTCCAGCGCGATGCCAATCGCCTGTGCACCGGCATCGCGCAACTGCGCCACGGTGGCATCCACCGCATCCTGCTTCAGGTCCCAGACCGAGATACGGGCACCGGATGCGGCCAGCGTCTGGGCCACGGCCAGGCCGATGCCCGACACGCCTCCGGTCACGATCGCGGTCTTGCCGGTCAACTGGTAATCAATCATCTCCATTCTCCATCGGTGGGGGTATCAAAGTGGCCTGCAACAGCCAACCCACACACCCTACGCGCGCGCCCGTGATGGCCGGGCTGACATCGCATCTTCAGATCGTTCCAGCCATGAAACCTCAACTGCAGTTTATGTGTGGAACTACGTACGGACATGCGTGCAAAACGCCGGCGTATGTTCGTCGACATTTTCACTTTGGCCGTAATCGCCAATCGTTTTGACCTTATCGAAGTCAAAAGCGCGCGAATCGCGGCGACAATGGGAAACGCTTCCAGATTCTTCGACACATTCAATTCAACCTGTGTTTGCGCAGAGCGATGTCCCGATATTTCACTTTTGCTGATTACCGCCAGTTCGGCGAACGCCATGGCTACGACTACCGGATCGAAGGGAGTGAGCTGCGCGACGACCAATGGGCAGGGCGTGGCGACGTCCACGAACAGTCACTGCGCGGTGGCCTGGGACTGATCGCCTCGGACGTGCACAACCGGTTCACCTACACGGCCACCGCTGTGCACGGTGCCGGCCTGACCATCCGCCTGATGCTTCAGGGTGAAGTGGATGTCCAGTTTCCTCGTCGCAAAGGGTTCACCCTGCGCGCCGGCACAGGCATGACCACCAGCCACCATGAACCTGTGTCGATGGCCGGGCTGCATCCCGGTGGCAGCCACCTGCGCGGGGTCAGCTTGAGCGTACCGGCCGATCTGGACGTGGACATGCTGCGCCTGCCGGCACTGCAACGGGTCCTTCATTCCCCTCTGCAGTGCCGCCACTGGGCCATTCCGCATGCCTTGCTGCCAACGCTCGCCCAATTGTTCGACAGTCCCTGGCAGGACGACATCGATGCGCTGTGGCGCGAAGGCGTGGCCCTGCAGGTGTTGGCCGTCGGCCTCCAGGCCGAGGATATGCAGACCGAGCATATACGCACGCTGCGCGCCGGCCAGCGCGAGCGGCTGGAGCGCGTGCGCAGCTATCTGCATGACGACCCCAGCCATGCCCACAGCCTGATCGAACTGGCCCAGCTGGCCTGCATGAGCCCCAGCTCCTTGCGCCGCCATTTTGCCCAGCAATATGGAAGCTCGGTGTTCGACTACCTGCATGAGCAGCGCATGCGCCATGCCGAACAGGGCCTGCGCGAAAACGGATGGACCGTCGAGCAGGCTGCCGCCGCCAGCGGCTACCGCCACCCCAGCAACTTCGCCGCCGCGTTCCGCAAGCGCTTCGGCCTGGTCCCCAGCCGCTGGCGTACGGGCCCCTCGAAGGTGGGCTGAAGGCCCGGGCCCTGGTAGGTGTCGACCTTGGTCGACAGGCTCCTGCACCATCGCGGATGCCGGCCAGCGGCCGGCACTACCACACCCGCCTGGATCCACCTGCCATGGCTCAGCCCTGGTAGGTGTCGACCTTGGTCGACACGCTCCTGCGCCATCGCCGATGCCGGCCAGCGGCCGGCACTACCACGTGCTGCCGGGCTATGCCCGGCGTCATCCTCTCCGCCTCAATACACCGGCAGATCGATGTAGCTGGTCTGCGCCGCGCTGTGCCACACGCGCTGCGTGGCCTTCTGGTAATCGCCTGGCTTGGCCAGGTAGATGTTCGGCACGTAGGTCTGCGGGTTGCGGTCGTACAGCGGGAACAGGCTGGACTGCACTTGCACCATCACCCGGTGGCCCTTCTGGAACGTGTGGTTGGCGTTGGGCAGGTCGAAACGGTACGGCAGCACCTGGTTGGCGGCCAGCGGCTTCGGATCGCTGAAGCTCTCGCGGTAGCGGCCACGGAAGATCGCCAGCGACACCGGCAACTCATAGCCCCCCATTTCCGGCGTCGACGCTTCCTGGTCCGGATACACGTCGATCAGCTTCACCACCCAGTCGCTGTCGGTGCCGCTGGTCGAGGCCTGCAGGTGCACCACCGGCGCGCCGCCGATGCGCAACGGCGCGGTCAGCGGTTCGGTGATGAAGGTCAGCACATCCGGACGACCATCGACAAAGCGCTGGTCCTTGACCAGCCAGGTGGTCCACATGTCGCGGTCACCGAAGCGGACCGGGCGCGGCACGAACGGCACCGGCTTGGCCGGGTCGGACACGTATTCCTCGAAGTCGCCCTCGCCCGCCGCCGGTGCCTGGAACGCCAGCTTGCCGCCGGCGCGCAGGTACAGCGGCTTGCTGCTCGCGGCACACCCCTTGTCGCAGCTGCGCGGCCAACCCTTCAAGCGGTCCCAGTGGTTTTCGCCGGTGTTGTAGATCAGCACCGGTGGCGTATCGGCCTTCGGCGCGCCATCCACCAGGTACTGGTCGAAGAAGGGCTTGAGCACGTCGCGGCGGAACTGCAGCGCGGTATCGCCGTCGAACTTCAGCGCACCCAGTTCGCTGCCGCTGTAGTTCACCTGGCTGTGTCGCCACGGGCCCATCACCAGGTAATTGCGGTTGTTGCCGCTATCGCGTCCTTCCATCGCCTGATAGGCGTGGTTGGCACCCCACATGTCCTCCTGGTCCCACAGGCCCTGCAGCCACATGGTCGGCACCTTCAGCGGTGTCCTTGCCATCACCGCGTCCAGCGCCTGGCCCTGCCAGAAGCCGTCATAGGCCGGATGCTCGACCAGCTTCTTCCACCAGGTCAGCTGGTCCACGCCGGTGAAGCGCGCATAGTCACCGGCCGAACCGATGCGCAGGAAGGTGCTGTAGTCGTCGTAGCCGAGGCTGGGCAGCGGCGTACCCTTGCCGCGCTTCTCGGTCTGCATGGCGAAGTAGTTGAAGTTGACCTGGCGGAACGCACCGTAGTTGAGCCAGTCGTCGCCCATCCAGCCATCGACCATCGGGCTCTGTGGTGCGGCCACCTTCAGTGCCGGGTGCGGGTCGGTCAGCGCCATCACCACGGTGAAGCCCTCGTACGACGAGCCGAGCATGCCGACCTTGCCATTGCTCTCCGGTACGTTCTTCACCAGCCAGTCGATGGTGTCCCAGGCGTCGGTGGAATGGTCGACTTTGGTGTTGTTCAACGGCCCGCGCAGCGGCCGGGTCATCACGTAATCGCCCTCGGAACCATACTTGCCGCGAATATCCTGGAACACGCGGATGTAGCCGCCGTCGACAAACACCTCGTCACCCTGCGGCAACAGGTCGCGCATGCGCGGCGAATCACTGCGGCTGGCGCGACCGGCAGCATCATAGGGAGTCCGGGTCAGCAGGATAGGCGCATTGTGGGCGCCCTTGGGCACCACGATCACCGTATACAGCCTGGTGCCATCACGCATCGGCACCATCACCACGCGCTTGTCGTAGTCGCGACCGACATCGGGGGCAACGAACGGTTTGCCGCTGATATCCGGGGTCATCGGCGGGGTATCGGCGGCCAGCACGGTGCTGGACAGGCAAAGGGCAATGGCTACAGCGACGGCACGCACACGCATGGACAACCCCTCCCGGCAGGAAAGCCCCAAGCCTACTCCTGCCTGGCGCCGTGAAGTGTGTGCAGGCTTTGCATTCTTCGGTCGATGCAGGCAGGACTGATGGCACATGTGCCTGCGGTGCCGCTGCGCTCGTCGGCGAAAGGTAGTGCCGGCCGCTGGCCGGCAACCGCGTAACGCGCCCAGGATCATGAAGTTGCCGGCCAGCGGCCGGCACTACCCGATCAGGCTGCCGTTACTTCATGCAACGCCAGCCAACGCCAACGGCCGTCTTCCTGCCGCAGCACGGCCAGTGCTTCACGCCAGGCCATCCCACCTTCAGCAACGCCCTGCCCTTCACTGTAGCGCAGCATTGCCAACGGTGCCGGCACCGCAATGAACTGCAGGGCATCGATTTCGATACACAGGCCCGGGCGGGCACCGTGGCCGCCAGCGAACATGCCGGCCAGTGCTTCGCGGTCCAGGCGCTGCCCAGCAATACCGACCATGCTGAAGTCGGTGCAGAAATGATCCATCAGCGCATCCAGCGTACTGGCGGCCGCTTCCGCACGGAACCAGGCCTGCAGCTTGGCGATCAGATCATGGAACTCGTTCTCTGCGGTCATCGTCATTGCATTGTCTCGGGTTGGGAAAGAGAGATCGATTGCGAACGGCGCAGCAGCGCCATCGGCAGCAGCGTCATTGCAGCGGCCAAACCCAGCGCCACGCTGGTGGCGCGTGCCGGCAGCCATTGCATGGCCAATGCCAGCAGCAGTGCGATGGCGGCGGTGCCGAGGCAGAAGCTGAGCTGGCGGTTGAGGTTCCAGAGTGCACTGGCATCGCCCAACGCCTCACCTTCCACGCCATGGAAGGCCAGCGTCTGCGCGGTGCTGCTGCACAGGCTGCCGCCGGCGCCCATCAGCGCGAACAACAATCCGGCCAGCACGAAGGCCGGCTGCGGCAGCAGCGCCATCAACAACAGGCCGCCGGCCTGCAGGAGCATGCCGGCGCGCAGTACCGCGGCCGGACCGAAGCGAGCCAGCAGGCGCTTGCTGGCCATGATCGCGATGGCCGCAGCCAGCGCCCAGGGCAGCATCAGCGCGCCGATGCGTGCCGCGCTGTAACCGGCGTGGTGCAATTGCAGGGTACTGACCAGTTGGCTGCCGATGAACACACCGGGTACGGCGAGATACACCAGCATCGCCAGCCGCAGCCCGCGATGGGACAGCAACGACCAGCGCAGCAGTGGCTGCGCCTGCCGACGTGCATGTCGCAGGTGCGTCGCCGCCAGCAACAGCGCGGCCAGCAGCAACACGGCACCTGCACCGCGATGTCCCGATTCGCCCAGCCAGGTCAGCGCCAGCAGCAGCGCGCCCAGCGCCAGCATCGCGGTGGACAGGGCATAGGCCTGCAGGCGCGGCGCACTGCGCGCGCAGTCGGCCGGCATCCAGGCCAGCACCAGACCGATGGCCACCACCGCCAATGGCAGGCTGGCCCAGAGCACGCCGCGCCAGGACAGCCACTGCACCAGCAGCCCGCCCAGTGCCGGTGCCAGGGCCGGCACCAGAAGCGCCACCAGCAGGATGCGACGGGTCAGCGCGCCACGTTGCCCGGCCGTGCATTGCCGGTACGCCGCGGCTTGCGCCACGGGAATCAGCAGACCGCCGGCCAACCCCTGCAGCAGGCGCCATCCGAGCAGCCAGCCGATCCCCGATGCGGAACCTGCCAGCGCAGCGGCAACCGCGAACAACAGCAACGCCACCAGCAGCAAGCGACGCTCGCCACAGCGCGCGGCCAGCCACGGCGCCAGCGGAATCACCACGCTCAGGCCCAGCATGTACGCTGTGCCGACCCAGGCCAGGGTGCTGACGTCGGCGTGCAGCTCCACTGCCAATGCCGGATAGGCCACCGTGGCGATGAACATGTTGACCAGATCCAGGGCGAATACCAGCAGGAAGATCGCCTCATGGCGCAGGCGGGGGGACGGCATCGGCGGCGCTCCAGCGAGGAAGCAGCCAGCATGCCGTCCGGACCCCATTGGAAAAACACGACGGCAGCTGCAACACTGTCAAATCTGTTTTGACAATGGATCGCCATGGTCAGCCTTGATCGCTTCGATATCTTCCGTGCCGTGGTCGAAGCCGGCAGCCTGACCGCTGCGGCCGATCGGCTCGGCCTCAGCCGCGCGGTGGTCAGCTTCAACCTGAAGCGGCTGGAGCAGGAGCTGGGCGTGACCCTGCTGTTGCGCAGTACCCGCCACCTGTCCCTGACCGAGGCCGGCGAGCAGTTCCTGCAACATTGCGTGCAGGCATTGGATGCTGCGCAGGCGGCGATCGATGCCGCGCGCCGCGACCAGCACCAGCTGCAGGGCGTGCTGCGCCTGACCACCACACCGGAGTACGCCCAGCTCCGCTTGATTCCTGCGTTGGAGGCGTTCCGTGCGCGGCACCCGGCCCTGCAGCTGCACCTGTCGACCTCACCGGCACCGGCCGACCTGATTCCCGAACGCTTCGACCTGGCGATCCGCCTCGGCCGCCTGCCGGACTCTGGGCTGCATGCCAGCGAACTGGAACGGCATCCACTGTGCGCGGTAGCGGCTCCGTCCCTGTTGGCACGCCTGCCCTCTGCCGATGCTGCCGATGACCCCGTGCAGCTGGGTTCCCTGCCCCGCCTGGGCTACCCGCGTCTGGCCGACGTGCCGGTGGTGGCACCGGATGGCAGCGATGTCCTGTTCGCCACCAACCCCGGCAACGCGGTGGTGCGCGTGGATGGTGCCAGCAGCCTGCGCGCCTTCGCCGTGGCCGGCGCCGGGGTCACCGTGCTGCCACGCTGGCTGATCGAGGACGACCTGGCCCAGGACCGGCTGCGCCCGGTGCTGCGCCAGCACCGCTTCCCGCAGCAGAGCGTGTACGCGGTCTACCCGCACAGCACGCAGCCCTCACCGAAGGTGCGGCAGCTGATCGATTTCCTGCGCGGGTGGTTTGGCTGAGGACATTTATCGCCACCTCCACGCATGCACACCCTGGGAGACATCACTCGGACTGGAGCCTTCGCTGCGCTGAGGCCGCCACCATCTTGTCCGGGTCGGCGGAAAGCAGTTCTAGAATCCGAGGCGTCACTTTGGGATTGCAGACGATACGATGCCGAACGGTCGCATCAACATCGTGCGCCAAACGGGACATAAGCCCCTCACTCAGCCGACGTTTGCACGCGATGCGCCAACGAACGTCGACGTCTTCGCTGGTAGCCAGCTGTTCGATGATGAACTCGGGAATTGTTTTGTTCCCGGCGACACAGCGCGCCAGCTCAGGGTAGGCCGCAAGGATATCGATCCACGTCTGATCCTCGGCCTGCTGCCAGGCAAATGATGCATCTGACTCGTTTTCACACAACTGCTTGAATGCCCATGCGCTCGTGATCATTCGCTGGTTCTTCTGCGGCAGCCGGTCAGTATTAACTGAGTGGAAGAACGGCTCCAGTGGCAGAAGCGACATGACGGTCTGCCGGATGTCCCCTTCTCCAGCGTCCGCCGGGCATGGCCCGGCGAGCGCAGCGAAAGTCCGCAAACAGACACGGCCCCTTTATGGGGCCGTGTCTTCAACCATCAGTCTCGCGCCGCATCAGCGCAGCACCTGCTCCACCAGCTGCACGTCCACGCTCTGCAGCGGCTCGGCGGCATTGCGCGACAGCTGCACCTGGTAGGTGCCGCCGTCGATCTTCCACTGGCGAGCCTGCGCATCGTAGTGCGCCAGCGTCTTCGGCTCGGCTTCGATGCGGATGCGGCGCTGTTCGCCCGGCTGCAGGCTCACCTTGTCGTAGCCGATCAGGCGGATCGGCGTGGTGCTGCCGGCCGGCAGCTTCAGGTACAGCTGGGCCACATCGGCGCCGGCGCGCTTGCCGGTATTGCGGATATCGACGCTGGCGACCAGGCGCGAGCCTTCCACGCTCACCTTCAGGTTGTCATAGGCGAACGAGGTGTAGGACAGGCCATGACCAAAGGCGAAGGTCGGGGTCAGGCCCTTGACCGCCATCCACTTGTAGCCGACGTTGGCGCCTTCGATATCGAAATCGAACACATCACCGAACGGCTTGGCCGGCTTGAAGCCGAGGCCATCGATATGCGGGCGCGGCAGCTGCGATTCGTCCGTCACCCAGGTCACCGGCAGGCGGCCCGACGGATTGACCTGACCGGTCAGCAGCGCGGCGATGCCTTCGCCGCCGCGGATGCCCGGGTACCAGGCCTGCAGCATCGCTGGCACCTGCGCCAGCCAAGGGGTGCGCACCGGGCCGTTGGTTTCCAGCACCAGCACGGTCTTCGGGTTTGCCGCGGCCACCGCCGAGATCAGTGCGTCCTGGTTGTCCGGCAGCTGCATGTCCGGCAGGTCCACCGATTCGGCGGCCCACTGCGTGGCAAACACAATGGCCACATCGGCCTGCGCGGCGGCCCTCGCCGCAGCGGCGGCATTGGTCCCGTCCACATACTCGATGGTTGCGTCAGGGCGCGCCGCACGCAGCGATTCCAGCGGCGAGGACGGGTGGAAGATCACCGGGCCCGGCCAGGTGGTCGGCAGCACCCCCGGCACCGCGTTGGTGCCCTTGGCGGTCACGCCCACCATCGACGAACCACCACCACCGATCACGCCCTTGTCGGCGTGGCCACCGATGATGACAATGCGCTTCACCGTGTCGGCCAGCGGCAGCAGGTTGCCTTCATTGCGCAGCAGCACGCTGCCCTCTTCCACCGTGCGCTGGGCGACGGCGAAGCCGGCCTCGGCATCCACCTTCTGGTGCTGCGGCGGGTTGTCGAAGTTGCCATGCAGGAACATCGTGCGCAGGATGCGCGCGACCATGTCATTCAGGCGCGCCTGCGGCACCACGCCGCCATGCACGGCCAGGCGCAGCGGCTCATCGAAGAACACCGCCGCGTCGAACACTTCGCCGGCCGACTGCTGGTCCAGGCCGGCCAGCGCCGCCTTCGAACCGCTGTGCACGCCACCCCAGTCGGACATCACGAAACCGGGGAACTTCCATTCCTGCTTCAGCACCTGGTTCATCAGGTAGCCGTTCTCGCAGCCGTAGGTACCATTGATCTTGTTGTACGAGCACATCGCCACGCCCGGGCGGCCGGCTTCGAGCGCGATCTCGAAGGCCAGCAGGTCCGACTCGTGCATGGCCTGTTCGCCAATGCGCACGTCGTGGAAGTTGCGGCGGGTCTCCATGTCGTTCAGCGCGAAGTGCTTCATCGAGGAGATCACGTGCTGGCTCTGCACGCCCTGGATCAGCGCGCCGACCATCGAACCGGCCAGCAGCGGATCTTCACCGGCATATTCGAAGTTGCGGCCGTTGCGTGGGTCGCGCTGCAGGTTGACGCTGCCCGACAGCAGGATGTTGAAGCGCTGCTGCCATGCCTCGCGGCCCATGGTCGCGCCGCCGGCGAAGGCGACTTCGCGGTTCCAGCTGGAGGCGGTGGATGGGCCGGACGGCATTGCGGTGGCGAAATCGCCCGGGCGGATGCCGCCCGGATTGGTCACGCCGACACCGGCATCGGCCGACTGCTGCGACGGGATGCCCAGCCGCGGTACGCCCGGCACGAAGCCGGCCGAACCGACCGCACCTTCCGGCAGCGGGCCACCGTCTTTGCCCAGCCCGAAGTAGCTGTGCAGCATCTGGAACTTCTCATCCTCGGTCATCGCCTTCAGCAGCAGCGCAGCGCGCGCATCGGCGTTGAGGGTGGTGTCCATCCATGGCTTTTCGCCGTGCTTGTCGGCGGCATAGGCCAGTGTCAGCAGGGTGGCGCGCAGGGTGCTGCCCTCCACCTTGAACGGTGCGCTGCTGACGGCCTGGAAACCATCGCTGAAATAGCTGGCATCGGCTTCCAGCGCCACACGCGCCGGATCGAAGCCGGCGGCCTTGGCCGATTCACCGGCCACTGCGCCGAGCAGCACCGCCGGGGCGCCCAACCGCGAACGGGTGACCAGCGCCGGCAGCTGCACCGCACCTGCACCGGCATCGGTATAGACCGCCACGGTATGGCGGCCATCGTCCAAGCGCAGGTAGTTCAGGCCTGGCTGGTCGGGGCCGGATTCGGCGGCGATCGGCAGCCGGGTCAGCACGGCCTGGCCGCGCTGGGTCTGGCCGTCGTCCTTGCCGGCGGCAACGAAGCGGTATTCGTAACCCAGTCCGTCGGCCAGCACCTGCAGCGGATCGACCTGGCCGATGCCGCGCTGCACCTGGCGCACGCTCACCGCGTCCACCTGCAGGGTCTTCAGCTGGGCGGCCAGGGCCGGCATCGCCTCGGCGTTGGGCGCCTCTTCCAGGGTCAGCACAGTGAACGCGGCGGGGTCGGCCCAGGCCGGAGCGGCCAGTGCAGCGGACAGGGCCAGGGACAGTACAAGCTGCTTTGTAAACGTTTTCATCGACGGGCGTAATTCCGTTGCCAAGGCAATCGGTCCAGGGAAAGTGCCGCCGAAGGGTGCAGCGTTCATGCCGCGCGGGGGTTGCCAGGCAACCTCCCGCAGGCCGAAGGACGGGCCGGTCTGCGCGCGGGACCCTCCTCCCGGCGTGACAACCTGCCTGCCCGGGCCGCGCAGGGCGACCCAATCCTGTGAAGATTGTGCGAGGGCGTTCACACCTGTCAACAGGACCTAAGTCACAGGGGCGATCCCAGCCTGCAGTTATCAGGCCATCACCGGCGGTCATCAGCGCGCCGTGCGAGGCTGCCGATAATGAAGGTCCCTGGCCACGAACCGAGCCCATGACCGTCCACCGCGACTTCGACCATCTCTGGCGCGACCGCTGCGATACGTCCAGCCAGCGCGCACCGCGCGTGCTGATCCGGGTGTTCGTGGCCCCCGGTGAGCTGGAACGCAGCGTGTCCTTCTACGAGCAGCTGCAGGGCGTGGTGGCCGATGCGGGCTTTCCGTTTCCGGAGGCCGGGCTGCGCCTGGCCATGGTCGGTGCGTTCCTGTTGATCGAGGGCAGCGAGGCGGCGCTGGCGCCGTTCACCTCGACCACGGGGACACTGCTGGTCGATGACGTTCGGCCTTATCACGACAAACTGGTTGCCGCCGGCGCCGAGATCATCTTCCCGTTGCAGGTGGTCCCGACCGGGGCGGCGTTCAATGCGGTGCATCCCGATGGCACGGTGGTCGAGTACGTGCATCACCGGCCGGATCCGCAGGGGCGGTGAGGGGGCGAACGGCCAGGCTGCGCCCGGCCCCCGCGGTAGTGCCGGCCGCTGGCCGGCAACCTCAGAAGCAACAGCCGAAGCAAAAGCGGGCTTCCTGTGGGATGGCGGGGTGGGTCCGGTTGCGGGGGACGCCGTGAATCCGTCCCTGGAGGCTCGGTCGCGCCATCCATGGCGCTCACGCCCCCGCAACCGGACCCACCCCGCCTTCGACAATCCGTCGCAATCTGCAGTAGATCCACGCCATGCGTGGATGCTCTTCGATCAATCGTCGAATTACTCGATTTCGATGGAGATTCATCCACGCATGGTGTGGATCTACAATCCCGTCATGCCCTCCCCCGCCCTGCCCTGGAATGGCACGCTGCTGCTGGATGCTCACGTGGCCGTGTTGCAGGGGCGTGCCGGTGACAGCGATGTACACGCGCACTATGCCCATCAGCTGCTGTTGAGCGAAGCCACTCCCTGGCACGTCGAGATCGACGGTGTGCGCCAGCAGGGCCAACGGCTGTGGGTACCGTCGTTCCGGCCGCACGCGATCCTGTCTGCACCGGACGCGGGCTGCACGGTGTTCCTTGAGCCGGCGCATGCCGACCTCGAACAGATCCAGCAGCATCTGTACGCGTTGCCCGGCACTGCGGCCGGGCTGCACCGCTGGCTGCCACGGCTGAGCCGCGCGCAGCCACTGGACCGGCGGGTAGAGGCGGCGCTGGCCCGCATCAGCCACTACCTGCCTGGCCCGGTGCCGGCTGCCGACATCGCCGGAGCCGCGCATCTGTCGACCAGCCAGCTGCACCGGCGTTTCCAGTCCGACCTGGCGGTGACCCTGCGCGGCTGGGTGCTGTGGCAGCGTTTGCGTACCGCGCTCGCGCACCACCTGCAGGGGCACAGTCTGACCGCCAGCGCGCATGCCGCCGGCTTCGCCGACCTGGCCCATCTCTCGCGCAGCCTGCGCCGCATGTTCGGCATCGGTGCCGCACAGCTGCAGGGCCTGCAGTTGCGCGCGACCTGACACGGCCGATCACCCACGCCTGCGCAGGCCTTCGGGCAGCTCCGGCACCTCGCCATGCGGCAGTTCACGAAACGGCGCCAGCAGCTGCCCCGCGTAATCGCGTGGATAGTCAGGTTGGCTGCCGATGCCGAGGTCGCGTTGCTGCAGTCGATAGCCCGGCGCATCGAAGGCGGTCCCCAGCAGGTGATCCCAGACGGTCAGGAACAGGCCGAAGTTGACGTCACCGGCGGTGCCGTAACGTATGTGATGGAAGCGATGCAGCGGTGCCCACGCCATCACCCGGCCCAGCACACCCGGGCGCATGTCCACGTTGGAGTGCTGCAGCAGCAGCTGGATGGCGATGGCAAACGCCAGCACCGCAGCCACCGGCATCGGCAGGCCCAGCAGCAACAATGGCAGCACGCCGCCCACCGCTTCGGCCGCCTGGTGCAGCGGGTGTTTCATCAGGCCGTTGAAGCCATACATGCGGGTCACGCTGTGATGCACCGCATGCAGGCGCCACAACCAGCCGATGCGATGGCTTGCGTAGTGCACCAGGGTGATGCCGAGATCGGCAGCGATGATCGCCACCAGTACCTGCAGCGCGAACGGCCACTGCAGCGGCCAGACCTGCCACGGAATGATCGCCGCCAGCAGCGGCACCGCGGCGATCGATAGCAGGTTCAGGCTCTCGTTGACCAGCGCGTGCAGGGCATCACGCACACGGTCGCCGTGGTCGCGGTTGAACGCAGGGTCATACGGCCAGGCGCGCTCGGCGACGAACGAAACCGCAATGGCGATCGCCAGCAGGGCCAGCAGCCACAACGGATCGCCATGGCAGTGGCCGACCCAGACGACGGCAGTGGCAACGAACCCCAGCAGGAACAACGGGGCATACAGGCGCAGGATCCAGTGCTTCATGGGCAACCCGGGAAGTGAGGGGCCTGCATGCTGGCGTGGCGTGTGGGTTGCTGGCTTGAACAAACGGCGCAACCCTGCGGGCACCACGCTTCCCACATCCACGCATGGCGTGGATCTACAATGACGCCCTCATCGCGCCCGGGACCGGCATGGATTCCTTCAACCTGATGCGTGCCTTCCGCCGCATCGTCGAACGCGGCGGGCTCGCTCGTGCCGCCGAAGACCTGGGCATGTCGCCGGCCGGGCTCAGCAAAAAGCTGCGCACGCTGGAAGCGCATCTGGGCGTGGTACTGCTGCAGCGGACCACGCGGCGCATGAGCCTGACCGAGACCGGCCACGCCTATTACCGTGAATGCTGCCGCCTGCTCGACGAACTGGACGCATTGGAACGTGGCATCGCCGAGCAGCGTGGCGAGGTGACCGGGCGCCTGCGCGTCAATGTGCCGCAGTCGTTCGCGCTGAGCACGCTGTCGCCGCTGCTGCCCCGCTTCCTGCAGCAGCATCCGCAGCTGTCGCTGGATCTGGTGATGGAAGATCGCCTGCTCGACGCGGTCGGCGAAGGTTTCGATGTGTCGCTACGACTGCGTGCCGAGCTGGATGATTCACGCTTGGTGGCACGCCGGCTGGCCTCGCTGCAGCAGGTGCTGTGCGCGGCGCCGTCCTACCTGCGGCAGCATCCGGCACCGCAGGCAGTAGGGGATCTGCAGGCCCATAGCATGCTGGCCTACAGCCTGTCCGACTCACCGGGCAGTTGGCCGCTGCTCGGCCCGGATGGCCAGGTGACGATCACCCTTCCGGCACGCGTGACCGTCAACAACAGCCTGCTGCTGCGTGACCTGCTGGTGGCGGGCATGGGCATCGGCGCCCTGCCTTCGTTCCTGGCCGCGCAGGCATTGGCGCGGGGCGAACTGCAGCAGGTGCTGCCCGACCACCGCTATCCGCCGCGCTTCGTGCATGCGGTCTACCCCACCTCGCGCCACCTGCAGCCCAAGGTGCGTGCCTTCATCGACTTCCTGCACGCCGAGCTGCCCGGCTGCGCCGGCCTGGATTCGTAACCGCCAGCGAAAACTGAGCTGCCCGCAGCGTGCTGTTTCGGCCACGCCGCGCTGCCTACTCTGCCGCCTCTCCTCTCACCGATGGCAGGCAGATGTCTCCCGTTCCTTCCCCCGCCACCGCAGCGCCGGTGGTCGATTTCTTCCACGACGTGGTCTGCGGCTGGTGCTTCGTGCTGGCCCCGCGCCTGCAGCAGGTCTCCGCCGAACTCGGCATCCAGGTGCGCCACCGCAGCTTCGTGCTGCAGGACTCGCGCACGCAGATGGTCGAGGTGTTCGGCTCGATGGCGCGCGCCAAGGCGATCATCCTGCGCCACTGGACCGACTGCGCCGCGCATGAAGACATCGCGCGCATCGATATCGAAGGCATGCGCGCACAGGACTTCGAGTATCCGTCCGGCTGGCTCGGCGCACTGGCCTGCCAGACCGCAGGGCTGATCGGTGGCAATGATGCCCATGGCGCGATGTTCGACGCGGTGCAATGGGCGCACCTGCACCAGCACCGCAACATCGGCGATGCCGAAGTGCTGCTGGATATTGCCGAATCGCTGGGCCATCCACGTGGCGCCTTCGCTGACCACATGCGCAGCGACGCGATGCGCCAGCGCGTGCAGGCCGATCGCGCCGAAGCTGCCGCGCTCGGCATCCGCTCCATCCCCACCGTGATCGGCGGCAACGGCCTGCGCCTGCAGACCCTGCCGCTGCCGCAATTGCGCCAGGCCCTGGCGCCCCTGGTCGCGGCCTGAGCCGCACCCTCCCCCACCCTGCAAGGAGATTTCCCCATGACCCCACGTACCCTGTCCACCGCGCTGGCCCTGCTGCTGGCCGCCACCGCCGCTTCCACCCCCGTGTCCGCACACGAACGCGTTCCCTCCGGCCAGCAGGTCGGCACCAGCCCCTGGGGGCCGAAGGACGAGATCGGCCGCCTCAACCTGATCACCGAAGCCTCGCGCGCCGCGATCCTGTCGCGGGTCAGCGGCGGCAAGGCCTATGACCTGGCCACCGAATACTACGTCGGCATGCCCAGCTGGCAGGATGCCGGCGACCCGCACTACCAGTTCTGGATGACCCACACCCCGCGCGGCACAGTGATGGACGATCCGATGGGCGTGGGCGAAACCATGAACCTCACCCGCAGCTACACCGGCACCGCGTTCTCGATGTACAGCCACACCGGCACCCACATCGATGCGCTGAACCACTTCGGCATCCAGGGGAAGATCTGGAACGGCTTCGAGGCCGACAAGCACCTCGGCGACCGCGGCTGGAATGTCACCGGCATCGAGAAATTCCCGCCGCTGATCGCGCGTGGCGTGCTGATCGACGTGGCCGGCGCCAAGGGCGTGGACATGCTGCCGGACAGCTACCGCGTCACCCGCCAGGACCTGAAGGATGCGCTGGCACGCCAGAAGGTGAAACTGCAGCAGGGTGACGTGGTGCTGATCCGCACCGGCCGCATGCGCCTGTTCGAGCAGCCCAGGGCCTACATGGCCAACCCGCCGGGCATGGGCCTGGACGCGGCACGCTTCCTGGTGGAAGACAGCGGCGCGATGATCGTCGGTGCCGACAACCTCAGCTTCGAGACCTTCCCCTCGGAGGTGTCCGACGATTACGTGCCGCTGCACACCTACCTGCTGGCTCAGCAGGGTGCGCCGATCATCGAGCTGGTGGCGCTGGACGAACTGGCCCGCGACAAGGTCTACGAATTCGCCTTCATCGGCGGCCCGCTGAAGATCCGCGGCCGCGCCGCTGCGCCCGGTGGCGCTGCCGGTGCGCCCGTAACCAGGGGCATCCCCGGGTAGCGCCGGGCCATGCCGGGTGGGTGCCGACCTTGGTCGGCACCGCGCTTTACCGCTATCCACGCATGGCGTGGATCTACCAGGCTGCGGCATGGATTTGCCGGGGCTCTCTCCAGTAGATCCACGCCATGCGTGGATGCTTTCCCCCTTCAGCAACCTGAAACCGGACCCTCCGATTTCATTAGTAATTCTACTTACAACGCGAGTAGCATGTCTGGTCTCAGCCCCTGATACCGGCCCGTCGATACTCGCGCCATGCCCGCCGTTTCCGCCCGTTCCTGCCGTTTCCAGCCCGCCCGGCGCCTCCCCTGGAGGGCTGACTGATGGGTGCCGTCGTCGCCCTCGACCGGCTGCTGGACGGGCGCCAGCTGTGGCGCGGCCCGGCCCGCCAGGGCCCCGCCAGCGACCATCTGGCCAGCGGCCATCCGGCACTGGATGCACGCCTGCCCGGCGGCGGCTGGCCGACCAGCGGACTGTGCGAGGTACTGCAGGCGGTGCCCGGCGTTGGCGAACTGGCGCTGGTATGGCCGGCGCTGGCCAGGCTGAGCCAGCGCGACCGCCCGATCGTCCTGGTCGCTCCGCCCTACCGTCCGCATGCCCCGGCCTGGGCCGCCGCCGGGCTGGACCTGGGCCAGCTGCAGATCATCCACGCCGCGCCGAAGCAGGCACTGTGGGCCGCCGAACAGTGCCTGCGCTCTGCGGCCTGCGCGGCGGTACTGTGCTGGCCGCATCAAGCCGACGACCGCGCCCTGCGCCGCCTGCAGGTGGCCGCCGACAGCGGCCAGTGCCTGGGCTTCGTGTTCCGCGAGGCGCAGGCCGCGCGCAATCCTTCCCCGGCCAGCCTGCGCCTGCAGCTCGACCACGGTCAGGTGCGGGTGCTGAAGTGCCGTGGCGGCCTGCCGCCGGCACAACCGTTGCCGCTGGCCATCGCCCACTGAGGACGCGCCATGCACTGGGCCTGCCTGTTGTTGCCGCAGTTGGCGCTGGACAGCGTGCTGCGCCTGCAGCCCGACCCACAGCGGCCATTGGTACTGCTGCAGGGGCCGGCGCAGCGTCGCGTGCTGCGCGCGGTCAGCCCGTCGGCACGTGCAGCAGGGCTGCGCCCGGGCATGCTGCTGTCGGCTGCACAGGTACTGGTGCAGGACATGCACCTGCACGACTACGACCCCAATGCCGAACAGCACACCCGGCAGCTGCTGGCCAGCTGGGCCTATGCCTACAGCTCGCAGGTCAGCCTCGATTTTCCGCATGCGCTGGTGCTGGAAATCGGTGCCAGCCGCGCCCTGTTCGGTGACTGGCTGACGATCCAGCAGCGCCTGCGCAACGAACTGCACGAACTCGGTTTCCGCCACCGCCTGGTGGCCGCGCCTACCCCACATGCCGCGCGCGTGCTGGCCAACGTCCACGATGGCCTCGGCCTTGATGCGCAGCAGCTGCCGGCGGCGCTGGCGCAGCTGCCCCTGGCGCGCTGCGGCCTGCCCAGCGAGGCGGTGACGGTGCTTGGCCGTTCCGGCCTGCGCACGTTGGGCGCGGTGCTCAAGCTGCCGCGCGACAGCCTGGCCCGGCGCTTCGCCCCCGAGGTCCTGCAGCAGCTGGATGCATTGCGCGGGCTGCCCACCGCGCCATTGCGCTACTACCAGCCACCGGACCGTTTCGATGCGCGCATCGAATTCGAATACGAGATCGAATCCAGCCAGGCCCTGCTGTTCCCGCTGCGCCGCCTGCTGCTCGACCTGGCCGCGTTCCTGTGTTCGCGCGATGGCGGCGTGCAGCGCTTCGACCTGCATTTCGAGCATGACCTGTTGCCGGCCAGCGTGCTGACCATCGGCCTGTTGGCGCCCGAACGCGATCCCGCGTTGCTGTTCGAGATCGCGCGCAACCGCATGGAAGCGTTCGCCCTGCCGGCCGGCAGCCGCGCACTGCGCCTGCAGGCCGAACAGCTGCCGCCGTTCGTGCCCGCCGCGCGTGACCTGTTCGATACCCGTCCGGCGCAGGCGATGCCGTGGAACCAGCTGCGTGAGCGCCTGCGCGCGCGGCTCGGCGATGACGCCGTGCAGCCGCTGGCAGTGCAGGCCGACCATCGCCCCGAACGCGCCAGCGGCACCCAGCCAGCAGCCAGGCCACCGGCATACTGGCCACTGCGCCCCGGTTGGCTGCTGGACGCTCCACAGCCGCTGCGTGACCCGCGCCTGCGCATCATCGCCGGGCCGGAGCGGATCGAATCGGGCTGGTGGGACCAGGCTGACGCGCGCCGCGACTACTACGTGGTGGAAACCGCGCATGGCCAGCGCGGCTGGGCCTTCCGCGCGCGCAACGATCCGCATGCGCCGTGGATGCTGCACGGCTGGTTCGGCTGAGCCGCCATGCACAGCGAACTGCCCGGCTACGCCGAACTGCACTGCCTGTCGGCCTTCAGTTTCCAGCGCGGTGCTTCGATCGCCGAAGAGTTGTTCGCGCGCGCCGCTGGCCAGGGCTACCGCGCGTTGGCGATCACCGACGAATGCTCGCTGGCCGGCATCGTGCGCGCCTGGCAGGCAGCGAAGACACATGGCGTGGCGCTGATCGTCGGCGCCGAATTCCAGGTCGAGGACGGGCCGAAGCTGGCCCTGCTGTGCACCGACCAGGCCGCCTATGCCGGGCTGTGCCAGTTGATCACGACCTGTCGGCGGCGGGCTGCCAAGGGCGAATACCGCTGCCTGCGCGACGATCTGCTCGGCCTGCCCGACGGTTTGTTGTGCCTGTGGCTGGACCGGCAGCCATCCGCCACCGATCTTGAATTGCTACGCACCGGCTTCGATGATCGGCTGTGGCTGGCGGTGGAACTGCACCGCGAACACGATGACGCACGCCGCCTGCAGCAGCTGCAGGCCTTCGGCGAACGCCACCGCCTGCCCCTGGTCGCCAGTGGCGATGTGCACATGCACGTGCGCCGCCGCCGTGCCCTGCAGGACACACTGACCGCGATCCGCCACCGCTGCAGCGTGGCCGAGGCCGGCTGGCGCCTGTTTCCCAATGGCGAGCGCCACCTGCGCCCGCGTACCGCGCTGGCCCAGCTGTATCCGCCCGAACTGCTGGCTGAAACCCTGCGCATCGCCGAGCGCTGCCACTTCACCCTGGAACAGCTGCAGTACACCTATCCGCGCGAGCTGGTGCCCGAAGGACACGATCCGGACAGCTGGCTGCGCGTGCTGGTCGAGCGCGGCATCCGGTGGCGCTGGAAAGGCGGCATCGAAGCGAAGCAACGCACGCAGATCGAGCACGAACTGGCGCTGATCAAGCAGAAGAACTACGCCTCGTATTTCCTCACCGTGCAGGACATCGTGCGCTTTGCGCGCAGCCAGGACATCCTCTGCCAGGGCCGTGGCTCAGCGGCCAACTCGGCGGTGTGCTTCGTGCTGGGCGTGACCGAGATCGACCCGGCACGCAGCAACCTGCTGTTCGAGCGCTTCATCTCCGCCGAGCGCGACGAACCACCGGATATCGACATCGACTTCGAGCACGAGCGTCGCGAGGAGGTGCTGCAGTACGTGTTCAAGCGCTACGGCCGCGAGCGCGCCGCACTGACCGCGGTGGCGATCAGCTACCGTGGCCGCAGCGCGATCCGCGACGTGGCCCGCGCACTGGGCCTGCCGATGGACCAGGTCAACGAACTGGGCGCGGCGATGGACCACTGGGGCGGCAACATCCCGCTGCCGGAAACCCTGCGCGAGCGTGGCTTCGATCCGGACACGCCGTTGATGCGGCGCCTGCTGGCACTCACCGCAGAGCTGATCGATTTTCCGCGCCACCTGTCGCAGCACCCGGGCGGTTTCGTCATCTCCGAGCATCCACTGTCGACCTTGGTACCGGTGGAGAACGCGGCGATGGCCGACCGCACCGTCATCCAGTGGGACAAGGATGACCTGGATGCCACCGGCCTGATGAAGGTCGACTGCCTGGCATTGGGCATGCTCACGGCCATCCGCAAGTGCCTGGCGATGCTGAAACAGCATGGCCTGCACGAAGGGCGCATGGATGCCATCCCGCCCAAGGATGCGAAAACCTTCGACATGATCTGCGCCGCCGATACCATCGGCGTGTTCCAGATCGAATCGCGCGCACAGATGGCGATGCTGCCGCGCATGCAGCCGCGCACGTTCTATGACCTGGTGATCGAAGTGGCGATCGTGCGCCCCGGGCCGATCCAGGGCGACATGGTGCATCCCTACCTGGAGCGGCGGCGGATCCTGCGCGAACAGGGCCCGGAGGCACTGAACGATCCGGACCATCCGCTCTACCCACCGCAGCTGGAACGCGTGTTCGCGCGTACGCTGGGCGTGCCGTTGTTCCAGGAACAGGTGATGCAGCTGGCGGTCGAAGCAGCCGGATACACGCCTGGCCAGGCCGATGCCCTGCGCCGTTCGATGGCCGCCTGGAAACGTCGTGGCGGGCTGGAACCGCATCGCGAGAAGCTGTTGGCCGGCATGCTGAGAAACAACTTCAGCCGCGAATACGGCGAGCACCTGTTCGAGCAGATCAAGGGATTCGGCGATTACGGTTTCCCGGAAAGTCATGCCGCCAGCTTCGCCCTGCTGACCTATGCCAGCTGCTGGCTGAAGTGCCATCATCCCGCCGCGTTCACTGCCAGCCTGATCAACAGCCAGCCGCTGGGTTTCTACAGCCCTGACCAGCTGCTGCAGGACGCGCGGCGGCATGGCATTACCGTTCTTCCCGTGGACGTACGCCACAGCGACTGGGACTGCACGCTGGACTTCAGCAGGGGGCCGGCGGCAATCCGTCTGGGCCTGCGTCTGATCGACGGCTGCAACGAAGATGCCGTGCAGGCCATCATGCGCGAGCGCGCGCGGCGCCCGTTCGACGACGTCGGCGACCTGTGCCAGCGCACCGCGCTGGACCGCCGCCAGCAGGGCCTGCTGGCCGATGCCGGCGCACTGCGCGGGCTCAGTGGCCATCGCCATCGTGCACGCTGGGATATCTCGGGCGTAGAGAACCGGCTGCCGCTGTTCGACCAGGCCCGTGCCACTGCCGAAGCCCGCGTGCCCCTGCCACTGCCCAGCGCCTGGGAGGACATGCAGGCCGACTACCGCAGCACCGGCACCACCCTCGGCCGCCACCCGATCTCGTTCCTGCGCGCGCAGCTGCGCAGCCGCGGCTGCCTGGATGCCGCGCAGCTGGCCGGGCACGGCCATGGCCGCCGCGTGCGCATCGCCGGACTGGTGCGCATGCGCCAGCGCCCGCAGACCGCCAGTGGCGTTACCTTCCTCACCCTTGAAGACGAGACCGGGATGGTCAACGCCGTGGTCTGGCGCCACCTGGCCGACCGCCAGCACCGGGTGCTGGTCGACACCCAGCTGATGCAGATCGATGGCCGCCTGGAGCGCGTTGATGGCGTGCAGCATGTCATCGTGCAGCGCATGCACTGCCTGGATGAGCTGCTGCAGGGACTGCGCAGCCACAGCCGCGATTTCCACTGACGATACAGATCGTCACACAACGAACTGGCCTTTGCCCGCCGGCATCCGCTATCGTCGGCCTATCCAAGGAAGGACGACCCGATGCCCCGTGTGCTGCTGCTGACCACCCTGGTGGTCTCCACCCTTGCCCTGCTCGTTTCCGGCTGGACCGCCTGGAGCCTGCATCGCAGCCAATCGCCTGAGCGGATCATCGAAGCGCGCGGCCTGGTCATCCACGATGGCACTGGCCAACCACGGCTGATCCTCGGTGCGCCGGTGCCGGACCCCCTCAGCAGGGGCCGCACCCAAGGACCGCGTGCAACCGCGCTGTCCGGCCTGATCCTGCTTGGCCCCGACGGTTCCGAGCGCGGCGGTTATGGCACCAGCGACCGCGGGGGCGAAGCCCTGCTCACTCTGGACGATGCCACCGGCACCACCGAAGTCTTCAAGGTCGTCGCCAACCCGGACCGTGGCGCCAGCCTGATGGTCAAGCACCAGAACAATACCGGCGCCATGCTCACGTCCTGGCAGGGCAAGCCGGAGCTGATGTTCGTCGATGACAGTGGCCAGTCCTACTACGTGCGCCCCAACGCCAACGCCGCGCCCTGATCTGCTTCCAGCGTCGAGCCATGCTCGACTTTGTTTCGCCCCTGTAGCGCCGAGCCACGCTCGGCTGCTTCTAGCAACAGCAGCCGAGCATGGCTCGGCTCTACAAAGGTGAAGTAGCGTCGAGCATGGCTGGGCGCTATACCCCACACACCGCCGCCAGGTCATCGGCCAGCTGCCGCAGCTGCGCCGCCCCCAGCGCCGCGCAGGTGATGCGCAGGCCATGCGCTGGTGCAGCCACCGCAAACACTTCGCCAGCACGCACATGCCATCCGCGCGCAGCCAGCGCCAGTACCTGTGGATGGCTGTCGGCCGGCAACGGCAGCCACAGGTTCAATCCCTCCATCGGCAACGGCGTCGGCACGCCACGCACGCGCAGCAGTTCCTGTAGCGACTGCAGGCGCTGCTGGTACCGCTCGCCTGCCGAGGCGATCTTTGCCCGCTGCGGCGCCGATGCCAGCACCGAAGTGGCGGCATCCTGCAGCAGATGACTGACCCAACCGATGCCGGACGCCAACCGCAACCGCAACCGCATCGCGGTCTCGTCATCACAGGCCAGCCAGGCCAGGCGCAGGTCGGGGCCGAGCGGCTTGGACAGCGAACGCAGCAGCGCCCAGCGCCGGCCATCCAGCGGCAGTACCGAGTGGTAGGCCTGCTGCGAGAGCAGTGCGTAGTGGTCATCGATCAGCACCGCCACCTGCGGATAGGCCGCCAGCAGCTGGCGCAACGCCCGTGCCCGCTTCGCATCCAGGCTGGCCCCGGTCGGATTGTGCGCACGCGGGGTCAGCAGCACCGCGCGTGCACCGGCCTCCAGCGCCTGTCGCAGCGATTCGACCTGCATGCCATGCGCATCCATCGTCACCGGCAACGGCGCATGGCCGACGGCATTGAGCACATTGAGGCTACCGAGGAAGCATGGATCCTCCACCGCGATGCGATCGCCCGGCAGCAGCCATGCCGCCAACAGGCGCTCGATGCCATCGACCGCGCCATGGGTCAGCTCCAGTGCGTACCTCTCGGGGCAATCCGCGTCCAGCGAGGCGCGTGCCAACGCCTGCAACCTCGGGTCGACCGTGCCCACGCCATACAACCGCGGTGCCGCCGCGGCCAGGCGCAGGCTGGGCAACAGGCGCGGATCCGGATTGCCACCGGCCAGGTCCTGCAGCGCCAACCCCGGCGTACTGCCCTCGCGCGCCAGCATCGGCGGCAGGCCACGCACCACCGTGCCGCGCCGGCCTGCGGTGCTGGCCAGGCCGGCCGCGTCCAATCGCTTGTAGGCGGCGGCCACGGTGTTGCGATTGACCCCCAGCTGATCGGCCAGATCGCGAACCGGCGGCAGCACGCTGCCGGCCGGCAGACGGCCTTTGCCGATGCCATCGCGGATGCTGTCGAAGATCGACTCGGCGCTATGCCCGGTGATTTTCATTTTGTCCTATGCCAAAATAATTCTTGTCCTGTGCCAGTGTATCCCACCCTGGCCGCCCTGCATTGGAGGTGCCCGCATGCCCCTTGCCGCCGCCGACTGGCCCGTCGCCCAGTCTGTTGAACAGATCGCCGCCAACCTGGGCACGGTGCGCCAACGCATCGCCGATGCGTGTGCCCGCGTCGGCCGGGACCCGGCCAGCGTGCGCCTGCTGCCGGTCAGCAAGACCGTCGATGACGCCCGCATCCGCATGGCGGTGGCCGCCGGTTGCCGCGAGCTGGGCGAGAACAAGGTGCAGGAGGCGCAACGCAAGGCCGAGACGATGGCCGATCTGGGCGTGCACTGGTCGGTGATCGGGCATCTGCAGACCAACAAGGCGCGCTACGTGGCGCGCTTCGCCAGCGAGTTCCAGGCGCTTGACAGCCTGCGCGTGGCCGAAGCGCTGCAGCAGCGCCTGCAGCTGGAAGACCGCACGCTGGATGTTTTCGTGCAGGTCAACACCTCCGCCGAACCCAGCAAGTACGGACTGGAACCCGCTGCCGTCGAGGCATTCGTGCAGCAGCTGCCAGTCTTCGACCGGCTACGCGTGCGTGGCCTGATGACTCTGGCCATCTTCACTCCCGAAGTCGAACGTGTGCGCGCGTGCTTCGTGCGCCTGCGCGAACTGCGCGAGCAGCTGCAGCGTACCGCCCCACCCGGCATCGACCTGTCGCAGCTGTCGATGGGCATGTCCGGCGACTTCGAAGTGGCCATCGAGGAAGGCGCCACCGTGGTCCGTGTCGGCCAGGCCATCTTCGGCGCACGCGCCACCCCGGACAGTTTCTACTGGCCCAGCAATGGAGCCCCGGCATGAAGCACGCGGTTGTCCTGCAACACGTTGCCTTCGAGGACCTTGGCACCCTGCAACCGTTGCTGCTGGCCCAGAGCTGGCAGCTGCAGGTGCTGCAGGCGGGTGTAGATGCACTCGATCCGGCCGAAGCGGCTGACCTGCTGGTGGTGCTGGGCGGCCCGATCAGCGTCAACGATGTTGATGTTTACCCGTTCCTCAACGATAGCATCGCGCTGTTGCAAGGGCGTTTGCAGCAGCAGCGGCCCACGCTGGGCATCTGCCTGGGCGCGCAGCTGATGGCACGTGCACTCGGTGCCGATGTCGCCGCCAGTGGTGGCAAGGAGATCGGCTTTGCGCCACTGCTGCTCACCGATGACGGTCAGCGCTCGCCACTGCAGGCCCTGCAGGGCATTCCGGTACTGCATTGGCATGGCGAGGCGTTCGAACTCCCAGCGGGTGCACGCCGCCTGGCCAGCACGCCGGCCTGCCGCCACCAGGCCTTTGCCATCGGTAACCATGCGTTGGCACTGCAATGCCATCCGGAGCTGGACGCGCGCCAGTTCGAGCGCTGGCTGATCGGTCACACCCTGGAACTGGCGCAGGCCGGCATCGATCCGAACGACCTGCGCACGCAGGCGCGTCGCTATGGCGCGCCACTGGCCGCGGCCGCCACCGCGATGTTCGACCATTGGCTGCAGGACCTGCCGGAGCTACCGCGATGAACTACCGATTGCAGATCCACCGCGATGGCGCCTACTGGGGCCACTTCGACTGCAGCGGCCCCGATGCCATGCAACGCATGGACGCCATCGCCGCACAGCTGCCTGCAGACCAGGGCTTCCAGCTGAAACGGCAGAAAGGCATCGGCGAAGAGCGCATTCTGTCCAGCAATGCCGATGGCCTGCGCGTACTGGCTTCGCAGATCCAGTACCGCGACCTCTGACGATCGTCACGGTAGTGCCGGCCGCTGGCCGGCACCTGACGGGCAACAGATTTGCCGGCCAGCGGCCCGCACTACCCCGGCTGTTCGCCCGCGTGCGAAGCTTCACCCATGCTGACCCTGCAACGCGGCAGCCACCACGGACTGCTCATCGCACCGCGCTGGCCCTCTACCCGCATCCAGCTGGAAGAAGAAGTGCTGCAACGTTTGCTCGACGCGCAGGCATTGCTGCCTGCCGGGCTGGGCCTGCTCGTCACGCGCGGCTTCGAACCCAGCCACAGCCGGCTCGGCGGCTTCCGTCGTGGCGTGCGTTGGCTCGGCATCGCGGTGTTCCGCGCCTGCTATCCGCAGCGCCATGATGAAGTCGATGCCATCTTCGGCGCCAACGGCCACGACATCGATGGCCGTCATATCGATGTCTCAGTGGTATTGCACGGCAAGCGGCTGCGGCTGCTGCCACTGGGCGTGTTCACCCCGCCGCGCTGGCAGCAGCGTCGCACCGCCCGCCATGCCGAAGCGATCGCCCGGGTGAAGCGCAGCCTCCAGCACTGCGGTTTCGAGCTGCATCACAACCCCACCGAAGCCCTGCAGATCCACTGCGACTTTCGTCCGCGCTGACCTCGCAGTCGGCCACGCATGCCGCGCCTCGCGTCCATGGATGCAAATGATTCTCTTTTGCTGTAAGGTGTAGCCGCTGCCCTTGCCGCCGCGGGCTGTTCCCTTTCCCAGTTGTCGCCCGCCCCGTGTCCACGCCTGTCGAACCGACGGATGTCGCGCAGCTGTGCGCGGCCCACTACCAGCCGCTGCGGGCCCATGTCCGCCGTAAGCTCCCGCAACGCAGCGACGCCGATGATGTCGTCCAGGAGACCTGGCTGCGCGTCGTCAGAATCGCCGCCAGTGGCCTGCTGAGCAATGGCCGCGCCTACCTGTACCGCGTCGCCCACAACCTGAGCCGCGGCACCCGCGCTGCTGGTGGCCGGTCGCTGGCATGTACTGCGCGGTACTGGCATGCCGGGCTACCTGCCAGCGGGCACACCAGCGCTGGTGATCGCGCTCGCTTCAGTCGGTGCATCCGTCGATGCGACCGACGCCGACCTGCTATGGGTGCTGGACGATGAGTGAGCGCGGCCAACACTGGCAGGCGATCGCCATCAGCATCGGGCTTCACCTGTTGCCCCTGCTGCTGTTGGTGCACTGGGTGGCCGCGCCGCCATTGCTGCCGCCGCCCGAGCAGGACGTGCGCATCAGCCTGCGCCTGCTGGCACCGGCGACGCCGCCGCAGCCAGTGGAAGAACGCCAGGCCGACACCCCCAGCCAGGCGCAGCAGGCGCGCGCATCCCAACCCACGAAGTCGCCCCCTCCACCGAAGCCCACCGCCGCACGCGAGGGCGAAGTGGCCGCCAGCGAACGCAGTGGCGCTGGCCGGCAAGCCCTGCCGGTCGCCCCGCCTGCGGCCGCGACCGATGCAAGTCCCGCACCGGCATCGATCACGGCCGCGCCGCCCGCTCCCGACGCCCCACCGGCGGACTTCCAGGCCGGCGCCGCCAGCGACCAGTGGGAAGCCCGCCTGATGGCGCGGCTGGAGCGCTATCGCTACTACCCTGCTGCGGCCCGCTCACGGCGCCAGCAGGGCACTGCCTGGGTCAGGGCCAGCATCGATCGCCAGGGACGCCTGCTGGCCCTGCGGTTGGAGCAGTCCAGTGGCCAGCCGATGCTTGACGGCGCCGCACTGCAGACCTTCCGCCGCGCGCAGCCGCTGCCGCCCATTCCCGATGAACTGAAGGCACCACAGGAACTGGTGGTGCCGGTGGAGTACTACCTGCGCTAGGCGTTGTGGAACTGTGTCGCAGTCTGCGACCTCAACCCAGGTTCAGGTCAAACACATCCGGCGCAACAGAGCAGTCCGCCGTGTGCAACGATCGCAGCGTGCTGTATCGCCGGGCCCATGCTCGGCTGCTCCATGCGAACGGCAGCCGAGCATAGGCCCGGCTCTACAGGCGAACAGAACCTGGCCGGGCAAGGCCCCGGCGCGAAAGAGGCAGGGCTACGTCCACGCCGGATCCGCAGTGAAATCGATGGTCAACCAGAACGTGCTGCCCCGCGCATCCAGCCGCACGGCGATCTCATCGCGCATCGCATCGACCTCGCCCACCGAGCCCAATGGCGTACCGGGGTCTGCCAGCACATGGATCTCGATGAAGCGCATCCGCCCCATCTTCGCCACGTGGCTGGTGAAACCGGCATAGCCACGCTCGGACACGAACGCCTGCATCACCTGCTGCACGCGCCGGTCCAGGTCATCCGGCGCCACCTGCAGCACTTCGCGCATGGCCTTCCATGCACTGCGCGCCGGCACTGGCAGTACTGCCAGGCTGATCAACGCCAGCACGATCGAATCCAGGTACGGGACCCAGTGGTGCCACTCGCCGCCATGCAGGACCAGGGCCAGCACGAAGGCCAGCACCACCGCCAGGCTCATCAATCCACCCAGCAGCCAGCCTCTTACATCCAGCCACAACAACGCCGAGCGCAGGCGCCGCGCACGCTGCGCGACGAACGTCGCCATTGCCAGGTTGCTGGCACTCAGCAGCGCCGCCCACCACAGCGCGGGCCCGAATTTCACTTCGTGCCCGCCCGTGGTCAAGCCGATGACCGCGTTGGCCAGCGCGTACACGCAGGCCAGCGACAGGATCACCCCACCGAGTGCCTCGACCATCGGCTCCAGGTGCCAATAGCCATACTGGAAGCGCGGGCTCTGCTCCCGCGCCACCAGCCGCAGTACCGACAACGAAACCAGAGTCAAGGCAACGTCGACCAGGCTGTACACGCCGTCGAACAGGATGGCCTGCGATCCCACCAGCAGGCCACCGATGAAGCCGACCGCGCTCACCGCGATGGTCACCCCGATGGAGAACTTCAGGATGCGTTGCTCGCGCGCGGTATCCATCGCTCGCCGAAGGGCCGACCGTCCCCGGTCAGGCCTTCAGCACCTCCACCCTGTACGAGGTCACATCGCCATCGTGCTCGATGATGAGCCCGTGCACATCCGACTCGAAGCCCGGGAAACGCGCATTCTGTTCACGGGCAATACGCAGTGACTGGATGATCGGCTCGTCGCTGTCGCCGAATCGCTCGCCCGGCATGATGGTCGGAATGCCCGGCGGATACGGCACCAGCATGGTCGCCGCGACGCGACCACTGAGCTGCTCGATGTCGACCCGCTCGATCTCGCCCTTCACCAGGTGGTTGTAGGCATCGGCCGGGGTCATCACCGGCGTCGGCAGATCCACGTACATCTCGCGCATCACCTTGGCGACCTCGAATTCCTGGTTGAACGCGTGCAATGCATCGCACAGGTCACGCAGTCCCCAGCCAGCGTAGGCAATCGGATAGTCCGCCGCCAGCGTCGGCAATGCCTGGCTCAACGGCGCGTTGCAGTCGTACAGCTCCTTGAAGGCCATCAGCTCGGTGACCAGCGTGCTCCACTTGCCCTTGGTGATGCCCATCGAGAACAGGAACAGCACCGAATACAGGTTGGTCTTCTCCACAGTGATGCCGCGGCCCCACAGGAACTTGCTCAGCACCGCCGCCGGAATGCCCAGCGTGCCCATGCTGCCGTCCATCGCCAGGCCCGGGGTCAGCAGGGTCACTTTGATCGGGTCGATCAGCACGTAGTCATCGACCAGATTCTCGAAGCCGTGCCAGTGCGCATCCGGCTGCAGGTACCACTCCTCGCGCTTGGCCACCAGCGGAGCCGGCGTATCGCCCTTGTCCAGGCTGCGCTCGACCTTGGTCGGCTGCCACACACTGAACCACCAGTCGTCGCGCCCGAGGTCGTCACGCACGTGCAGCATCGCGCGGCGGAAGGCGATCGCCTCGTCATGCATTTCCTGCACCAGCGAACGGCCGGCCTCGCCCTCCATCATCTTCGAGGCCACGTCACAGGCCGCGATCACCCCATAATGCGGGCTGGTCGAGGTGTGCATCATGAACGACTCGTTGAAGCGCTCGGCATCCAGGTCGCGCTGCGCCGAGTTGCGTACGTGGATCATCGACGCCTGCGAGAACGCGGCCAGCAACTTGTGGGTGGAATGCGTGGTGAAGATGATCGCATCCTGCTCGCGCGGCTTGCCCTTGGCCATGCCGTAGTGGTTCTCATAGAACGGATGGAACGCGGCGTAGGCGTACCAGGCTTCGTCGAAGTGCAGGAAGTCGACCGCGCTGCCGATTTCGTCGGCGATCTTCTCGGCGTTGTAGCACAGGCCGTCGTAGGTCGAGTTGGTGACCACCGCGATGCGCGGTTTGGAACCGGCCTTGTAGGCCTGGCTGGCCAGCGGATTGGCGGCGATGCGCTGCTGCAGCGACTCCGGCGTGAACTGGTCCAGGCTGATCGGGCCGATGATGCCGTGCGCGTTGCGGCTGGGAGTGAAGTACACCGGCACCGCACCGGTCATGATCAGCGCATGCAGCAGCGACTTGTGGCAGTTGCGGTCGACGAACACCACGTCGCCGCGGGCCACTGTACCGTGCCAGACGATCTTGTTGGCGGTGGAGGTGCCGTTGGTGACGAAGAAGGTATGGTCGGCGCCGAAGTTGCGTGCTGCCTCTTCCTCGGCATCCTTGATCGGGCCGGTGTGGTCAAGCAGCGAACCCAGCTCCGGCACCGAGATCGACAGATCGCTGCGCAGGGTGTTCTCACCGTAGAACTGGTGGAACGCACGGCCGACCGGCGACTTGGTGAACGCCACGCCGCCTGCATGGCCCGGCGTATGCCAGGAGTAGTTCGACTCGGCCGCATGATGGATCAGCGCCTTGAAGAACGGCGGCAAGAGATTCTTCATGTAGTCTTCGGCCGCGCGCATCACCTGCCGCGAGATGAAGCTCTTGGTGTCTTCAAACAGGAAGATGAAGCCGTGGATGTACTTGAGCAGCTTGCTCGGCACCTTTTCGATGGTGCGCCGCTCGCCGTACAGGAACACCGGCAGGTTGGCGCGGCGCGCACTCTGCTCGCGCAGGAAGGCGGTCAGGCGCTGGAACTCGCCATCCACCTCTTCGCTGCCATCGATCGAGATCAGCACCGCCGAGGCCGCCACGTAGGTACGGGCGCCGGCACGCGCATCATCCAGGTTCAGCCCGCACAGCACCCGCTGGTCGTTGCTGCGCAGCTCTTCCACCAGGGCGCGGATCAGGATGCCGCCGATGCGCGGCGACTCGTAGTCGTTGTCGATGACAATGACCGGGTAGTCCAGGGACTTGAAGTACACGTTGATTCTCCTTGTCGAACTCAGGAACGCTGGGCGCCGGCGCTGATGGCCGATGCCTCGCGGGCGCGCTGCCGCTGCTGGCGGCGCTCCTCGCTGAAGAAGGGATAGAACACGGTGATGAACAGCACGAACAGGAAGGCGTACTGCACGATGGTTCCCGACGAGCCGTAGATCGCCCACAGGCAGTACACGACGGTCAGGCTGGTGAGGGTCCAGAACGCACCGGTATGGACCAGGGTGTGCGAACGTTCGACCACGAAGTAGCAGGCCACGCACGAGTAGATGTAGGGCAGCAGGGTCAGCACCACGGCCGCCGACGTGATCACGTCGAACTGGGCGGACGCGGTTTCCGAGGTAGAGGTCACCAGCACCGCCAGGGTCATCAGCACGGCCACGATCAGCACGCCCTTGACCGGCACGTCATCCTTGTTGGTCTTGCTGAAGATGCTCGGGAACAGGCCGTCATCGGAGGCTGCCTTGGCACTCTGCGCGGTCAGCAGGATCCAGCCACCCAGCGAGCCGGCGGCGCCGATGAAGGCGCACAGGCTGACCAGCGCGCCGCCCCAGCCGCCGACCGCCTTGGCCGCCGCCAGTGCGAACGGCGCGTCGGACACCTGCAGTTCCGAGTTCGGCACCATGCCCATGATCACAGAGGAGCTGGCGATGTAGGCGATGGCAGCCAGGAACACGCCGGCCAGGGTGGCACGGGCCACGTTCTTCTCCGGGTTCTCGACCACGCCAGCCGTGACCGAAGCCGATTCGACACCGATGAAGGCCCACAGGGTCAGTGCCGCGGCACTGGAGATCGCGCCGAAGTTGGACTCACCGGACACGTTGTAGGCGCCCTTGAAAATGTCGGCATCGAAGAAGAACCAGCCGAAGATGGCGATGCCCAGGATCGGCACCAGCGCGAAACTGGTGGTGACCGTCTGCACACGGCTGACGAAGGCCGGGCCGATCACGTTGGCAAAGCTCAGCGCCCACACCAGGATCAGCACCGCGATGCAGCGCACCAGCGGCTCGGACAGGATCGGGAAGAAGTAGCTGAAATAGCCCACCGCGGCGATCGGGATGGCAACGTTGCCGATCCAGTTGGCGAACCAGTAGATGGTATTGGTCTGGAAGCCCATGTAGGGCCCGAACCAGTCACGCGCATAGGCGTACGGACCGCCCGCCTTCGGCGCCAGCTTGCCCAGCTTGGCGAATACGAAGGCCAGCAACAGCGCACCGGCCGTGGTGATCAGCCAGCCCCAGATCGATGCGGTACCGATCTTGGCGAGGCTGGACGGCAACAGGAACACGCCTGAGCCCATCATGTTGCCGGCGACGAGGAAGGTGGCTCCGACCACCCCGATTTTCTTTGCTTCTGCCATGACAATCTCCGGTACTGGCATGAGCCCGGTGCGGCCGGGCGTGGGGACGGTTGCGCTGGCGTAACGCCGCTGGCGCTTACTTGATGAAGTTGTATTGCAGGCTGCCCTGCACCCGGACGGTGTCGCCGCGCGCGCCGCCCTGCTGTTCCAGGCGGTCGTACAGCAGCTCCATGCCCATCGTCCACGACGGCGCCGGGCTCCAGATCAGGTTGAACACGCCGTATCGGCTCTGCCGGAAGGCATCGGCGGCGAGTGCGGCATTCCGCTCCAGGGTCAACTGGCCGAAGATCAGGTTGGAACGCCAAAGCTCGGACCAGTAATGGGTGTAGCCGACGAAGCCACCGTGCAGGTCCAGCGCGTCGAGACGGCCATCGGCACCGACCACCGCGTCCAGCCCGGAGCCGGTCAGGTCCGCGGTGTAGCGGCTGAGGCCGCGCCCGCCGAGTGCGCCGAACAGCAACAGATCGCGCTCGCCCACCGATGCCGAGCCACTGAACTGCATGCCGCCGGCCATGCGCCGGTCACGCTCGCCCTCGCCGTCATAGGCCAGGCTGCGCGCCACCGCGCCCAGCTGAAGATGGCCCCAGTCGCGCTCCATGCGTGCGGTCACGGTCACATCCGGCAGCCGGTTCACTGCGGCCCGTTCATCACTGGCACCGGCCAGTTCGGTCTTGGGGTCTTCGGCCGCCAGCGTCAGGGTGTTGCCCTTGCCCATCGCGAAGCTGTGGTGGATGCCGGCCACCAGCAGATAGCCGGCGCCGCCGGGACCGGCGAAGTCGAGCGTGTCGGGCAGGCTGTCCGGGTCCATGAAACTGGAGTAACCGTAGCCGGCATAGGTATTGCCAAGCTGGCCATACGCATGGCGCAGGCGGAACGCGTAGCCATCGCTGCTGCCGAAGAAATCATTCTCCAGGTAGAAGCGCAGGTTGCCGTGCGTGGTCGGGCGCCGCGCCTCGAAGCTGAAGCGGGTCTGCTTGGCGTGGATGTTGAAATTGGAAACATCGCGATGGCTGCCGCCCACCGGCATCGACGAAGGGATGAACTGATCCTCGTCACCGGCCGCACGCGAATCGGCAATCGCATCGAGCTTGGCATAGCCGCCAATGCGGATCACCGTGTCAGTACCTGGAATGGCAAAGAAGCCCTTCAGATCCGGGTCGGTCGGCCCAGCAGCGCTGTCGGGACGCGAGGCCGCCGTTGAGGGATCGGCCACCGATTCGCGCTGCGGCAGCACCGGTTGCGCCACACCCGGCACCTGGGTGGGATGCAGCAGGTTGGCACTGCTGCCAGGTGGTGTCACCGGCGCCGTTACCTGCGCAGCGGCCGCGACAGCGCCCTCGCGTTGTTCGAGCCGATCCAGGCGCTTCTGCATGCCCTCCAGTGCCTGCCGCATGGCAGCGATTTCCTGGCGCAATGCGTGCGCATCCTCCTGGCCATTCTGCTGCGCATAGGCTGGCGTGACCGCCAGCGCGGTCAGGCAGGCCAGACTCAGTACCGCAAAGCGCATTGCATCCTCCCTGGACGAACATTCGCAGCGCACTGACGGCGCGCGCGCAGGCGCAGCTCCGACATTGCGTTGCCGTTGCTGGAAATGCGGGTACTGCGTCGACGACACCGGCCAGCCTGCGCGTGGCAGGCAACAGGACGATGACACTGCCCCGCCCGTACCGATATCGACGCCATCAGGGCCGCACTGCCGGAGAGGTGGCGACCGCAGCGGTCTGGGTAACAACCAGGGAGTGAGAACGTCGTGAATGGCTGTGCCGACTGCCCCGGTTCAGGGCGTGTCAGGCGCGGCATCCCTGGCGCGTTGACGCTGTATTCCATGCGTCACAGGCTAATTCGCCTGTCGTTTTTGGCCTTGATTGGAATCAAGGCGCGATGCTTGATGTCAGTCACGATTCAGACGTGACGACGAACAGGTGGTGCGCAGCCTGCATCACCCGCACAAGTGACGAAACGCAACAGGCCCGCATGCTGCCATGCGGGCCTGTGGTGTCGCATCACGACATGGGTGCCGATCAGCGTGGGCCCAGCACCGTCTGCAGGTCAGCGCCCTGTGGCAGGCCGGCGCGACGCTGCACCTGGCCCTGTGCATCCTGGAACAGGATGCCCGGCGTGCCCTGGAAGCCCATTTCAATCATCAGCACCTGGTTGGCATCGAGCTTGGCGGCGATCTCGCGGCTGATGCTCGGCAGGGCCTTGATGCCACCACGGTCGAACTGGTGTTCGTTTTCCAGCAAGGCCGCACTCGGGTCACGCGCAGACAGGATGGCCGCAGCCTTGGCCGGGCTGTCCTCGCGAATCACGCCGACCATGATGTGGCGCAACTGCACCTTGCCGGCGTCGACCCACGGACGCGCCGCTTCCCAGAACTTGTGGCAGTACGGGCAGTTGGCATCACTGAAGGTATAGACCACGCGCGGCGCATCGGCCTTGCCGTCACGCACCCAGGCACTGGCCTCCAGCTTGGTCCACATCTTGGCCGACATCGGTGCTGCGACCAGCTTCTCCACCGCCTCGGCGGCCACGTCGTTGCCCTCGGCATCGAACAGGCTGCCTACCAGCACATGCTTGCCGTCGGCGGTGACATAGGCTGCGGCCGGCTGCTGCCCGCCCACCACGCCAGCGAATCCACGCAGGCCACCCGGTGCATCGAACTCGGCAACGACTTCAAAACCGTGCTTCTCGATGCCTTTCAGCACTGCGGGGCGCTCGCCCTTGGTCGCTGGGGCCTGAGCGCTCGCTGCCGGCGCGGCCGCCTTGCCCGGCGGGGTCTGGGCCTGGCTGCAGGCGGCCAATGCCAGCATGACCGGCAGCAACAGCACCGCCGGAGCGATGCGCAGGGAAGTCGACAACATGGGAACTCCGTAGTGAGATGCCCGCGCAGGCTACCGCAGCCGGCGCAGTTTGTGTTCAAGACCCGCCGCCGTCAGTTCGCCAAGGTGCAGTTCACGCAGGCGGCCTTCGGCGTCGAAGAACAGCGTCGACGGATAGGCTTGTACACCCAGCACGGTTGACGCCGACGCGGTATCGTCCAGCAATACGTTGCCCAGCCAGAGCTGTTCGGATGCGATGAAACCCTTCACTTCGTCCAGGGTTTCCCCCTGGTTGAGGAACACGAACTGCACGTCAGTGTGGGTCTGCTGTGCGGATGCCAGTACCGGCATCTCGCGACGGCAGGGACCACACCAGCTGGCCCAGAGATTCAGCACCACCGGTTTGCCACGGAACTGCTGCAGATCGATCCTGCGCCCCTGCAGATCGGCCACCTGTGCCGCCGGCAGCGGCATCCGCTGCTCCTGCCATGTTGCCAGCAGGTGGCTGCCCGCCGCCCACAGCACTACACCCACCAGCGCCCCCGCCAACACCGGCGCACGTAACGCGCGCCACAACCGCAGCCGCCAGGTGCCCCACGCCAGGCCCGCAACCAGCACGACTGCAAGGTGATACCCACCGTCGGCGATCTGCAGGATGCTCCAGGGGGCCTCACGGTAGAGCGCGAAGTTCAAGGCCACGAAGCTGATGCGTCCACACAGCAGGCCGATCAGCAACATGTCCAGGACCAGGCTGGCCCCGGAAGGCACTGCCATCCCGTCCTTCGGCCGCGGCCACAGGTGGGCCACCGCCATGGCCAGCAGCACGCACATCAGGATCAGCACCACCGGCATCGGCACCGGTCCAACACTCGACATCAACCCACCTGTCCCATCATCTCGTTGCCTGCATGGTCAAAGCGTCGCGCCCAGGTTGCAAGTGCGACGCCCAACGCCGGCTTCAGGCCGCGCTGCGCGGCATCTGCATGCCAGGCGCCGGTTGCAGCCCGCGCAGGCTGCCCGCCACCGACGACAACAGCGGCCGTTCGCGCCGTTTGTTGTTGACCTGCCGCCGATAGTTGGCCGGCGTCATTCCAACAATGCGCAGGAACAGGCGGCGGAATGCGCTCTGGTCTGCATAGCCCACACCCCAGGCCACTTCATCGATACCCGCCCCCTGTTGCAGCAATGTCTGCGCCTTGGCGATACGCAACCGCTGGCAATACTCGATCGGACGCAGGCCGGTGGCCTTCAGGAAGCGCCGCTGCAGAGTCCGCGGTTCCAGTCCGGAAACCTCGCAGATCGCTCCGAGCGTGGCCCCACGCGCAGCGGTGGTATGCAGCCAGCGTTGCGCCTTCAGTACGTCGCGATCGCCGTGGGCGAAGTTGGCACTGAAACGCTCCAGATCCTGCTGGATCGCCGCGGGCACCGTGATCCCCAACTGCTGCGCCACGGAACTCGCTACGCCCTGGCCGTGCAGCCGGTACAGCAGCCGCAGGGCGAGGAAGCGCCAGGCCTGGGAACCGGCCACTGTCAGCAGATCACCGTCGTCGACCAGCGCGCGCTCACTGGGCACCCAGCTGGCCGACTGCCCCTGCAGGCCCGGATGGCGCCCGAGGTCCGGCCCACTGACGGTGCGCCCGGCAAGCAGACCCGCGCGTGCCAGCATGCTGACACCATCGCTGGCAGCTGCCAGCAGACTGCCGCCATCGTAATGCGCGCGCAGCCAATCCAGCAGGACCTCATCAGCGCGCAGGCAGACGCCTTGACTGATCTGGCCAGGCACGGCGATCACGGCGGGAATGTCCGCCTCAAGCATCTCCGCGCCGGCAATGCGATGCACACCGGTCTGGCTGGCTGGCACGACCCAGCGGGTCACCAGGACACGCTTGAACGGGCGACGCTGCTGCTGGGCAAGCCGGTTGGCGACGTGTGCCATTTCGGTCAGCACCGAGGCCGCCGACGGGTCCCCTCCCGGGTACTCGACCACCGCGACCTCTACGAATCCCTCGTTCCTGAATCCTTCCACAGAGCATCTCCTCGGTTCGTTGCAGGCCATCCAGCGGCCGGTTCAGGCGCAGGGTAGGAACTGCCACGACGGCGGGGCTATGAAGAAAGTTGCAAAGTGCGCTGAATGCGCCGTCCGCGACCGGAGCTTGACCCTGGACCTGACTCCAGGCTTCAGAATGACCGGCAGCATCCGCAGGAATCCGCCATGAACATTGGTCAACTGGCGCGCCAGGCCGGCGTACCGATCGATACCGTGCGCTACTACGAGCGCCAGCAGTTGCTGCCCACCGCGGCACGCTCGGCCGGGGGCTATCGCATCTTCGGTGAGCAGGACCTGCGCCGGCTGCGCTTCATCCGCCGCGCCAAGACGCTGGGCTTCAGCCTGGAACAAATCGCCGAACTGCTGGCACTCAGTGATCGCCATCCGCAGGACATGGGCAGCGTGCGCGACGCGGCGCAAGCCCGACTGCAGGACATCGCGCAGCGCATGGCTGAACTGCAACGCATGCACAGCGCGCTCTCGCAGCTGGTCGACGCCTGCCCCGGCCACGGCACCCTGGATCAGTGCCCAATCCTGGCGGCGCTGACCGACGGCGCCGACTGAGTAGGTGCGATCGTCGTTCCCTTCGCAACGCGCGTGAAGAAAAGTGCAACAAATGCTTGCCAACCCTCTGGGGCAAGGCTATTATTTCGCTCCTCAGCGACGTGGGGCCATAGCTCAGCTGGGAGAGCGCCTGCATGGCATGCAGGAGGTCAGCGGTTCGATCCCGCTTGGCTCCACCAATCTTTCGGCATTAGGCCGTCGAAAGGTCGCTAAAGAACATTGATGAGAATTGCGTCCCCATCGTCTAGAGGCCTAGGACATCACCCTTTCACGGTGGCGACCGGGGTTCGAATCCCCGTGGGGACGCCACTCATCACGAACAACGAGGACCCGGCCGATAACCGGGTCTTTTTTGTTCACCGCCTACCGGCATTCAGGTTGTGGCGTTGCGGTTCCCCTGCCCTTGGTGGCAAAGGTTGAACCGGGACGAAAAAAGTTCGAAAAAAGCTTCCACAAACGTGAACACGCAGGTATGATAGGCGGCTCGGTAACACGGGGCCATAGCTCAGCTGGGAGAGCGCCTGCATGGCATGCAGGAGGTCAGCGGTTCGATCCCGCTTGGCTCCACCACTTTCGACATTAGGCCGTCGAAAGTTCTACAAGTTGAAGTTTTTCGTGCGTCCCCATCGTCTAGAGGCCTAGGACATCACCCTTTCACGGTGGCGACCGGGGTTCGAATCCCCGTGGGGACGCCAGTTTCAAAACGGACTCTGCTCCTGGCAGATATCCGGAGTTTCATGGGGCCATAGCTCAGCTGGGAGAGCGCCTGCATGGCATGCAGGAGGTCAGCGGTTCGATCCCGCTTGGCTCCACCACTTCGACATTAGGCCGTCGAAGGATCTACAACTTGAAGTTTTCGTGCGTCCCCATCGTCTAGAGGCCTAGGACATCACCCTTTCACGGTGGCGACCGGGGTTCGAATCCCCGTGGGGACGCCAATTCTTGAAAACCCCGGCTTCGGCCGGGGTTTTTCTTTGCCCGCGATCTGCCATCAAACCTCCCTGCGCGTAGATGGCTTCACCCGCCCATGGCTCAGAACCGCCGATACATCCCGATCGATGCCGGCGCAGTCGGTGCGAAACCAAACTGTGCATACAGCCGATGCGCCTCGCCATCGGCCAGCAGGCTGACGTACGCCGACGGCGGCAGGTTGGCCTGCATCCAGCCGTCCAGCCGCCGCATCACTTCCTTGCCCAGGCCCTGCCCCTGCAAACGCGGCAGCACCGCGATATCACAGACCTGCAGGTGGCAGCCGCCATCGCCGACGATACGGCCCATCGCCACAAGTTCTGCACCCTGGTAAGCGCACACGCCGAACAACGTATTGGGCAGCGCGCGGGCGGCTGCTTCGCGGGACTTGGCGCTGAGGCCTGCGAGCACGCGCAACTGGCAGTAGTCCTCGACCGTGGGTACGGCTTCGCGGAACTGGCAGGTGATGGAACCATTCATGCGGCATCTCCGGATGGGTCGGGCTATCCTGCAGCATCCACGTCGCAGCCGCTGCGACCCAGGCCCAAAGAGTCCCATGTGCTATTCCGCCCTGATCCGCGCTGACTACGCCAAGCTGGTACGCGAGTTCGGCGCCATCCTGTCGCTGGAGGACTTCGCCGAGCTGTACGCACACGATCCGGGCAAGAAGCGGCCGAAGACCCCGAAGGCGATGGATGACGGATTCGCCGGTGCGCGTACCGAACAGGGGCGGGACATCGTGGCGAAGATCCAGCGCAGGAGCAACAGGCACTGGAGGCCGAACTGGCCCGGCAACGCGAACGACGCGATATTGCCCATGCCACGCTGGCCACCCGGCCCACGCAGAAGGCGCGCAACGACCTGCGCGTGGCCGGCAACCGCATCGAGCGCGCACAGGCCCGGCTGGAAGACCTGCATCGGGTGCAGCTGCTGCCGCGTGACAACCGCATTTTCCCCGGCACCTACGCACCGGTGATGGTCAGCGAGAACGGCCAGCGCGTGATCAGGCCGATGCGCTACCAGTGCCGGCTGCCGGACAAGCCGGCGCGCAACGACGTGCTTTACCCCGGCACCTACAATGCGCGGCGCGACAGCCTGGAAGGTTACTGGCGGGGTGCGTTCGGACTGCGCCATGGCGTGGTGGTGGTACAGGCGTTCTACGAGCACGTGCCCCGCCACGCCATCGCCGGCCGCACCCTCGGTGCCGACGAAAAGGAACAGGACGTGGTGCTCGAATTCCGTCCCGATCCGCCCCGCGACCTGCTGCTGGCCTGCCTCTGGGCAGAATGGGAAGGACCGGAAGGCCGCCTGCTGTCGTTTGCCACGATCACCGACGCACCGCCCAGCGACGTCGCCGCTGCCGGGCATGACCGCGGCGTAGTGCCGATCCGCAAGGAACACCTCGACGCCTGGCTCAACCCCGAACCGGATGACCTGGCGCGCCAGTACCGCATCCTCGACGACCGCGAGGAGATCCGTTACGTGTACGAGGAAGCGGGCTGAGCGCCGGACGCAATTGAAAAACCCCGCCTGGGCGGGGTTCCTGGATCAGGGGTTGCCGCCACACATCGCAGGCCTGAGTATTCAGGCCTCGGCAGCAGACCCCTGCCAGCGCGCGGCGGACTGCTCAGGCCTTGACGCTGGAGCGACCCACCGCACGCGCCAGCGCGCGTGACAGATCGGCCGACAGGTAGGGCTTGACCAGCAACAGGCCGGCCAACATCGGTGTTGGCAGCTGCTCGGCCAGCATTCCGGTGGCCAGCACGAACGGAATGCCACGTGCCGAAAGCGCTGCAGCCACCGGTTCACTGGTCTCGTTGCGGGCCAGCCGGTAGTCCAGCAGGGCCACGTCAGGAGTGCTCTGCTCCAGCAGCCGCAGGGCCTCGGACACACTCGCCGCGAGGCCAACCACGACCGCACCGGCATGCACCAGCTGCATCTGCAGCAGGGCCGCGCTCATTTCGTCGTTCTCGACCACCAGCACCCTCAGGTCCTGCAACACTGTCATCGGCTACCGCTCCTGGAGGCAATTGCACGCTGGGAGTATAGCTATCAAGGGGCCAATGCCGACAGAAACCGCCCTCATAGGCCCTCCTACTATGCATCGCCTGCCGACCTCGGTTACACTCGCACGCTGCCTGCCGGTGTGGCGGAATGGTATACGCAGCTGACTCAAAATCAGCCGGGGGTGACCCCATGAAGGTTCGAGTCCTTTCACCGGCACCACTGCATCAAAGGCCAGGTCCATGACCTGGCCTTTTGCATTTCCCGGGCCAGAGCGCCGACACTGGCGAAGATGCCCCAGCATGCCCTGCCCGCGCGATTGCCCCTCCTGCGGGCGTCCGAGGCCGTCGCCCGGTCCCACTACTTCTCGCTGCCGGGCGTGATCGAGCACACCAGCTGGGGCGACGTTTCCGAACGGGCGATGGCGCTGCAGATCGCCCGCCATCTGCCTGACGCATCCGATCAGCGCCGGGCGCTGGGACGCCAACACCCTGCAGGCGGTCGCCGCGATCCTCGACGGCTGCCCGCAACGCAGTGATGACCTGCTGGCCCGCGACGGCGGCGAGGAATTCATCGCCACCCTGCGAGCGCCTGCGCGCCGCCGTGGAAACCGCCGCACTGCCCGCCGCTGAGGCCCCATGTGACCATCAGCATCGGCGTAGCCTGGCAGGCTGCGCATGAGCAGGCCGACCCACGATGCCGGGGAACAACACTCCGACCGCCGGGCCTAGACCGCGCGCAGCACCGCCGCGCCATGCAGGTGCCCCGCCCCACCCTGCACGCGGAAGCTGGCCACGGTCTGCAGAAGCTGCGCCGACTGCTCCTCCATGCTGCGCGCTGCGGCCGAGGCTTCCTCGACCAGCGCGGCGTTCTGCTGGGTGCCCTGATCGATCAGATCGACGGCATGGTTCATCTGCTGGATGTCGTCGCTCTGCTGCTGCGCGGCCGTGCTGATCTCGGACATCAGGTCACTGACACGGCGCACATTGACCACGATCTCGTCCATGGTGCGTCCGGCGCTCTCAACCTGCACGGTACCGGCGCCGACATTGGCCACCGACGCATCGATCAGCTGCTTGATCTCCTTCGCGGCACTGGCCGAGCGCTGCGACAGTTCGCGGATCTCGGTGGCGACCACGGCGAAGCCACGCCCGTGTTCGCCCGCACGCGCTGCTTCCACCGCCGCGTTCAACGCAAGGATGTTGGTCTGGAAAGCAATGCCGTCGATCACGCCGATGATGTCGACGATGCGCCGCGAGGACGCGTTGATCACGGCCATGGTCTCGACCACTTCGTGCACCACGTTGCCACCGCGGGCAGCGACATCAGCAGCACCACCGGCCAGCTGACTGGCCTGCCGTGCGTTGGTCGCGGTGCGCTGCACGGTCTCGGCCAGGCCCTTCATCGACACCGCGGTCTCCTCCAGCGACGCGGCCTGCTGCTCGGTGCGCTGCGACAGATCGCTGTTGCCCTGCGCGATCTCGGTGGCACCGACGGCGATGGTGTCGGCGGCGAACTTGATCTGGGCGATGATCGCGGCCATCGCCTCCACCAACGAATTCACGCCTTCGCACAGCTCGGCGATCGGCCCGTTCTTGTCGGCAGTGGTCACGCGCCGGGTCAGGTCGCCTTCCTTCGCGGCCGCCACCACTTCACGGGTCTGCGCCACGGCACGTTGCATGGCTTGGTTCTCATGCACCTGCGCGGTGATGTCGGTGGCGTACTTGACCACCTTGAACGGCTTTCCGTTGAGATCCAGGATCGGGTTGTAGGACGCCTGGATCCAGACCTCGCGCCCGCCCTTGCCGAGGCGCCGGTACTGGCCGGCATCGTATTCGCCACGGCCGAGCTTCTCCCAGAACTGGCGATACTCGGCACTGCCACGATACTCGGGCTCGACGAACAGCGAGTGGTGCTGGCCACGCACGTCGTCCAGGCTGTAGCCGGTGGCGGCCAGGAAGTTGTCGTTGGCCGAAAGGATGCGGCCGTCCATGCCGAACTCGATCACCGCCTGCGACTTGTCGATCGCCGCCAGCTGCCCGGCCGAGTCGGCTGCCTGCAGCTTCTGCGCAGTGATGTCGGTGGCGAACTTGACCACCTTGTATGGCCGCCCCTGCCGGTCCAGCACCGGGTTGTACGAGGCCTGGATCCAGATCTCGCGCTGGCCCTTGCCGAAGCGCCGGTACTGGCCAGCGTCATATTCGCCACGCCCCAGCCGCGCCCAGAACTCGCGGTACTCGGCGCTGCGCGCCTGCTCGGGATCGACGAACAGGGAATGATGCTTTCCCTGGATCTCCTCCAGCCGGTAGCCCATCGCCTGCAGGAAGTTGTCATTGGCCTGCAGGATGGTGCCATCGAGGGCGAACTCGATGACCGCCTGGACCCGGTGCAGCGCCGCGACCTGGGCTTCCAGCTCGGCACGGCCATCGGACACGGCCTCGGCGCCGGTGCGGTGCTGGGGAGCCAGCGCGCCCAGCAGGGCACGCCACGGCGACCAACGGGTATGCAGCTCGGCCGGCGCCTGCGCGCCCGCCGTGAAGCCTGGAATGAGCATTGTCTGATCCTCGGTGTCCGGTAAGCGGTTGCGACCCGACGGGCGGGATGCCCGGCGGCAACTTCAGGTGCCAGGGACTACAGGGGCCAACCGGCACCTCTCGAGCGACTGCCACGAACGTCCGCTGCGGGTGCCATCGGCATCTGGGAGCGGCGGAACACACAGCGCGGGCCGCCCATCGGGGACGGCCTGGGGTCCTGCGGCGGGTGACTGGAGCGGGATCCAGAGGGAGTATCGGCGAGGGGATCGGTGGCTTTAGCCGGATTACGCGACGTCCGTCGCAACTTCAGATGCGGCTGCAGGGGCGCGGTAGACAATCGCGATGTACTTCACATTCTGCTCACGCTCGGCGGGGACACCGGGTGTCGTCACGGAACATATCGCGCGTTGCCGCCGTCACTGGGCATAGCCTTGCCCGGCACGCCGATGCAGCTCAAGCCCGAAAGGTTTGCATGACCAACGGGCGATTCCATGGCAGGTGAAAATGGCCAGCATGCAGCGAACCGCAGGACGCTCACTGACACGGAGATCGCATGTTCCCACGCTTGGCCAGCTTCCTGATCCTGGGCCTGTGCAGTACCGGCGCCCTCGCTGCCGATGCCACCTATCGGCCCGCCTTCCAGCCGGACCAGCTGAAGGGGCCGCCTGCAGGGCGACCGAACGAGGTACTGGTACTGGGCACCGCCCACCTGTCCGGCCTGCCCAAGTCCTTCCAGCCCGCCTTGCTTGAACCGTTGCTGCAGCGACTGGTCGCCTGGAAGCCCGGGCTGATCGCCACCGAAGACCTGTCCGGCCTCCAGTGCGATTCCATGCGTCGCTACCCGGAACGCTATGCGGAGAGCGTGGCCACCTACTGCTTCGACACCACCGCTGCGCAGGCTGCCACCGGCCTGGACGTGCCTTCAGCGAACGCCCAGGCCGAGCGCCTGCTTGCGACCTGGCCGGACGAGCCGACGCCCGCCCAGCGTCGTCGGCTCGCCGCATTGTTCCTGGCTGCGGGCGAACGCGGCTCGGCGCAGGTGCAATGGCTGCGCCTGCCTGCGCCCGAGCGCAAAGCCGGCGATGGGCTGACGCCGGCCCTGGTCGAGATCCTCGGCAAAGGCCTGGTCCGCCGCAATGAAACCAGCCTGATCGCCGCCGTCGTTGCCGCCCGCCTCGGGCATGAACGGCTGTGGGCCGTGGACGACCACACGGCCGATTCTCCCACACCGGCGGAGGATGAGGCGGCGGCCAGTGCAGCCATCACCGGTGCCTGGAACAATACGTACTTGCGGGCGCGACGGGAGGCCGATGAACGCCTCGTGGCCAATCTGGACAAGCCCGGTGGCGTCATGGCGCTGTATCGGGATTACAACAGCCCGGCGGCAGCGATGGCAGCGTACCAGAGCGACTTCGGCGCGACGCTCGTCGAGCCGTCCTCCAAGGCGTTCGGCCGGATGTATGTCGGTTACTGGGAAACCCGCAACCTGCGCATGGTCGCCAACATCCGCGACGTACTGGGCCTGCACCCTGGCAGCCGAATGCTGGCCATCGTCGGTGCCTCGCACAAGGGCTACTACGAGGCCTACCTCAATCAGATGCACGACGTGCAGCTGGTCAGTACGGACGCAGTATTGCGTTGACCAGGATAGGTGCAGGCCATGCGCTGGCACTATCCTGCAAGGCCCGTCTGCAGGTGCCGGCATGCTGAAAGTGATCGCCGAGGATTTCATCCATCCCGATGCCGTGGATACCGTGCTTCCCCTGTACCGCGAGCTGGTCGCATGCACGCAGCGAGAGCCGCTCTGCCTCGGCTATGAACTGTTCGTCGACCACAAGGACCCCGGGCATTTCGTCTTCATCGAGCAATGGCCAGACCGCGACGCTCTGGATATCCATTGCGCCAGCGAGCACTTCCAGCGTCTGGTGCCTCAGATCAACGCGTTCCAGCGCGCACCGTGCCGGGTCCTGCTGATGGACGCCGCACGGATGTAGTGCCGGAAGCGAGACGCCCGCCGTCGCCGCGGCCATGCCGCCACAGCAACACGCAGGCCGCAACCGTGCAGGCCAAGCTCAGGACCAGCAGCGCGACCGCGCCTTGCTGCAACACGGGCAACAACGCCTGCGCGTGCGGGTCCCCGCGCAGCTGTTCGGCGCGCAGGCAGGTGGCCAGCGCCAGGCACCAGCCGACCAGCGCCGGGATGAACATGCGTACCGCAACCGGGTTCCAGGCCTTCATGGGTTCACCTGCTTGAGTGGAGATGCGCGCAGTATTCGCGCGCGTCCTCTCACAGGCTGAGATCAGTCCTGGGCGGCATCGGCATCGTCGCCTGGAAGCCCCGACAGCTCGCCCTGCACCTGCACGTTGTTGCGCCCCAGCGCCTTGGCCCGGTAGCACTGTGCATCGGCAGCGGCCACTGCCTGGTCCACGCTCATGCCCCCCGCCAGGGGCGCGATGCCGATGCTGGCACCGACCCGCAGCCGGTGCTGATCCCATGGAATGGACAGCGCTGACAGGGTCTGCAGGAGCTCACCGCCGATCCGTGCGGCACGACGCGGCGTACACCCGGACAGGATCACCGCGAACTCGTCGCCGCCCAGCCGCGCCACCACGTCCGAATCACGCACACCATGTCGCAGCACACTGGCCACCGCCCACAGCACGGCATCGCCGGCCAGGTGGCCCCAGGTGTCGTTGACCGGCTTGAAGCGGTCCAGATCGATGTACATCAGCGAGGCGGCCTGCCCGGTGCGCTCGACGCGGGTGATCGCCTGCTGCAGGTGCACCTCGAAACCGCGGCGGTTGCTCAGTTCGGTGAGTGGATCGATCTCGGCCAGGTGGCGGGCTTCGCGCTGCCGCGCCCGCTGCTGGGTGTCGTCGCGCAGCACCCACACCGCGCCGCGCACATGGCCTTCGTCATCGCGCAGCCAGGCCCGCGTCAGGTCCACCGGCACCGTTGCCGTGCCCAGGCGCAGCAGCAGGTCGGCATGCAGGTCCACCGCGTTGCTTTCCGGGTCCAGGAGTACCTGCACATCCAGCACCGAGCCGGGCGCGTACTCGGTGGTCAGCGCCAGCACGTCCTGCACCCTGTGCCCGGCCAGCGACAGCGCGCCATCACCGGCCAGGGTGCGTACCGCGGCCGCGTTGGCATAGTCGATGCGGCCGTCAAGGTTGACGCTGAGCACCAGGTCGGCCACCGCATCCAGGGTGATGCGGCTGCGCTGTTCGCTCTCGAACAGGCGTTGCTCACTGCTGCGCTGGGCGGTGATGTCCTGGATCTGCGACACGAAATGCAGTGGCTGGCCATGCTCGCTGCGCACCAGCGACACTGACAGCCGCGCCCAGATGATGCGGCCGTCGCGGTCGAGATAGCGCTTTTCAAGGTGGTAATGGCTGCGCCGTCCGGCCAGCAGGTCCTGCACCAGGGCCAGGTCGGTCTGCAGGTCATCGGGATGGGTCAGGCGCTGGAAGTCGACCTGCAGCAGCTCTTCGCGCGGGTAACCCAGGATCCGGCACAGCGCATCATTGACGTCCAGCCAACGCCCCTCCAGCGACACCAGCGCCATGCCCAACGCCGCCGACGTGAATGCACCGGCGAACTTTTCCGCCGACAGCCGCGCCTCAGCCCGTGCCTGCAGGATCTCGGTGATGTCGATGGCCATGCCGACGTAGCCGATGCGTGCGCCTTCGGCACCTTCCATGCGGCTGATCGACAGGCGCACCTGGCGTGGCAGGCCCTCCTTGCGCAGCAACGTCCACTGCCGCGAGTAGGTCTGCCCGTCAGCGCGAGCACTGAGCGCTTCGAACACGTCGGGAAGGTTGCCCTCGGCATCGGCCAGCGGCTCCAGCCAGGCTTTCAGTTCCTCCGGATCGTGGAACGCATCGAGCCGGCGCTGGCCGACCACCTCCGCTGCGCTGTAGCCCAGCAGGCGCTCCGCACCCGTGTTGAACAGGGTGATGGTGCCATCGGTATCGGTGGCGATCACCGCTACCTCATCGGACGCATCGACCACGGCCTGCAGGCGTTGGCGGGTCTCGGCCGCGTCCTGCCTCGCCTGCTGCAGCTCGGTGACGTCAGCATGCGCGCCGGCCATCCACAGCGGCTTGCCCTGCCCATCCCATTCGAAGACCCGCCCGCGGTCCTGGATCCAGATCCACTGCCCGTTCTTGTGGCGCATGCGCAGCAGGCAGGCGTAGTTGTCGCTGCGGCCTTCGAAATGCTCATCCAGCGCCGCATCGGACAGCGCGATGTCATCGGGATGGACCAGCTTCAGGAACGTCTTCTGGCAGATGGGTTGCAGCTCTTCCAGGCGGTAGCCGACGATCTCAGCCCAGCGCGCGTTGACCCGCATCTCGCCGGTCTGCACGTTCCATTCCCAGGTTCCCGCGGCGGTACCGTCGATGATCATCGCCAGGCGGCGACGCTCTTCCGCCAGCTCCTGCAGGCGGCGCTCCAGCAGTCCATTGCCGTGGGTGCCCTGGCCCGGCATCAATCCGGTCCCCTGCCGGCACGGGCAGGCGCCGACCGCAGCGGAACGCTGCGGCCTGCAACGAAGATGGCGGGTCGTGCTGGCGTCATGGCCCTCCCCAGCAACAGCGGGGTGGCCGGACGCCTCCCCTCAAGCGCAAGTGTGCGCAATCACGGGGAAAATCGACAAGTCCCCCGCCACGAATCAAGTGTGACGGGGAACGCGGTCCTCAACTGCGCTTGGCGCGGGCGAAGGCCTCGGCCAGGGCGTTATTGGCCGGCGGCGCGGACGCGGCGGGACGGCCGCCATTGCCTTGGCCCCGGTTCGGCCCGCGGTTCTGGCCGCCTGCATCGCGGCGCGGACCCTGCCCATGGCCGCGTTCATCACGCTGGCCCGGGCGGCTGGTCGCTTGCCCGGGGGTATCGTCCAGGCGCCGGGTCAGGGCGATGCGCTTGCGCGCCACGTCCACCTCCAGCACCTTCACCTTGACGATATCACCGGCCTTGACCACGTCGCGCGGGTCCTTCACGAACGTATCGGAAAGCGCCGAGATGTGGATCAGGCCGTCCTGGTGCACACCGATATCGACGAAGGCACCGAAGGCCGCCACGTTGCTGACCACACCCTCGAGCACCATGCCCTCGCGCAGGTCCTTGATGTCCTCGACGCCCTCGGCGAAGCGTGCCGCCTTGAACTCGGGACGTGGGTCTCGGCCCGGCTTCTCCAGTTCCTTGAGGATGTCACGCACGGTCGGCACGCCGAAGGTGGCATCGGTGAACTGCTCGGCCTTCAGGCCGCGCAGGAAGCTGCCATCACCGATCAGCGCCTTGATCGGGCGCGCGGTGCTGGCCACGATGCGCTCGACCACCGGGTAGGCTTCCGGGTGTACCGCCGAAGCATCCAGCGGCTCATCACCGTCGGCAATGCGCAGGAAGCCCGCGCACTGTTCAAAGGTTTTCTCGCCCAGGCGCGCGACCTTCAGCAGGTCCTTGCGGCGCTTGAACGGGCCGTTCGCATCACGGTGGCGCACGATGTTCTCGGCCACCGTGGCCGACAGGCCGGACACCCGCGACAACAGTGCAGCCGAAGCGGTGTTCACGTACACGCCCACCGCGTTCACGCAGTCCTCCACGCGGGCATCCAGCGCGCGCGCCAGGCGGTACTGGTCCACATCGTGCTGGTACTGGCCGACACCGATCGCCTTGGGTTCGATCTTCACCAGTTCGGCCAGCGGGTCCTGCAGGCGGCGGGCGATCGACACCGCCCCACGTAGCGACACGTCCAGCTCCGGGAACTCTCTGGCCGCGAACTCGGACGCCGAATACACCGACGCCCCGGCCTCGCTGACCACTACCTTCTGCAGCTTCGGGTTGGCAGCGGCCTTGATCGCTTCACCAGCCAGCTTGTCGGTTTCGCGGCTGGCGGTGCCGTTGCCGATCGCGATCAGTTCCACGTTGTGCTTGGCGCACAGCTGCTTGATCGTCTGCAGCGACTGCTCCCACTGGCGACGCGGCTCGTGCGGGTAGATGGTGTCGGTGGCGACCAGCTTGCCGGTGGCATCGACCACGGCGATCTTGCAGCCGGTGCGGATGCCCGGGTCCAGTCCGAGCACGGTCTTCGGGCCGGCGGGTGCCGCCAGCAACAGGTCCTTCAGGTTGTCGCCGAACACCGCGATGGCTTCGGCTTCGGCCTTTTCGCGGGCTTGGTTGAACAGGTCCAGCAGCAGATGGGTGTGCAGCTTGGCACGCCAGGTCAGCCGGCACGCATCCAGCAGCCAGCGGTCGGCGGCACGGCCCTGGTCGGCGATGCCGGCCTTGCGCGCCACGCGTCCTTCGGCGTACTGATGGCCAGCCTCGGCATCGCTGCCCGGGTCCAGTTCCAGGAACAGGATCTCCTCGCGGCGCGCACGGAACAGTGCCAGCAAGCGATGCGACGGAATCTTCGCCAGCGCCTCGGCATGCTCGAAGTAGTCGCGGTACTTGGCGCCCTCGGTTTCCTTGCCCTCGGCGACGCGGGCACGGATCACGCCGGTCTCGCCCAGCCAGGTGCGCAGTTCACCGACCAGCGTGGCGTCTTCGCCCCAGCGCTCCATCAGGATCGCGCGCGCGCCTTCCAACGCGGACTTGGCGTCGGCCACGCCCTTGTCGGCGTCGACCAAGGTGGCCGCGAACGTCTGCGGGTCCTGCGTCGGGTCGGCCAGCAGGCCATCGGCCAACGGCTCCAGGCCGGCCTCGCGGGCGATCTGCGCACGGGTGCGGCGCTTGGGCTTGTACGGCAGGTACAGGTCTTCCAGCCGGCTCTTGGTGTCGGCGGCCAGGATGTCATTGCGCAGCTCGTCACTGAGCTTGCCCTGCTCGCCGATGCTGGCCAGCACCGCCGCACGGCGGTCCTCCAGCTCGCGCAGGTAGGTCAGCCGGGTTTCCAGGTTGCGCAGCTGGGTGTCGTCCAGGCCACCGGTCACTTCCTTGCGGTAGCGCGCGATGAACGGAACGCTGGCGCCTTCGTCGAGCAGGCCGACTGCGGCGCGTACCTGGGCGGACTGGGCACCGATCTCGTCGGCGATGGTCTGGGCGATCTGCTGGGCGAGCGCGCTCTGGGCGTTCTTGGCGTCGTGCATTGCTTCAGGTCTGTGCCGCGTTTCGGGAAGCCCCCATTCTGGCAATCCGCGACGGAGCCGGACAAGGCATTGACAGGGGGCGAGGTTCAGCGGCGAAGCCGGATTGGACGCCGGCATCCTGGCAAAGAGCGGGCTCGGACTGGCCCGGGGCTGGGATGCCGGCGCGGGCGCGCAATGGTGGGCGCGCCCTGCCGCGTGTTGCGTCGGTCAGCGGTAGTGGCGAGCGGCGCGCTGCATGACGATGTCGTCACGCATGCCTTCCAGGGCCATCAGGCGGACCTTGCCGACACCCTGCAGTTCCATGAACCGCTCCGTGTAGAACTCCGGCCCCAGCGCGGTGTCGGCGCGGGATTTGCTGAAGCCGTAGGGCACCACGCCCTTCTCGCCATCCTTGCTACCACCGACATAAAGAACGATTGCCATGTGATGTATTCCTCCAAATTGCTACTGCGTACTGCGCTCGATGAGCGATGCTGCGAGCTCATCAAGGAAGAGCTTACCGCGTCGAACCTGACTGGAACGTCACGAAGGCTAATGACGATCGGTTGCATGCAGATGACTGCGGGATCGCTGCAGAATGCTTACGGATCTTTAACTTCCGGCTAACGAATCGGTGGGGGATTCCCGCCAACGGCGCAGCCCCTCGTGGGTGGTTTGGTTGGTCGCGGAAAGCCGGTTTCCTGTGGGCTGGCCGGGAGGGTGGGTAGGCCGGGGACGCCGTGAACCCAACCCGACCGACCAGCGCGAGGGTTTTGCATTTGACAACCAGGCATCACCACCCACGAGGGGCTGCGCCGTTGGCTGGAAACTACGGCCACCAACCACACCCGAACCGGGCGAAATGATCGGCCGCCCGCTCGAACGGGTTGCGCGCGCTCACCCCGCCGCACAGCAGGTACACCGGCAGGTACAGCGGCCCCAGCACCATGTACTGGTAAACGTGCGCGCGCTCGTGGTCGTCCAGCCGGATCAGCGGCTCCACGCCCCACCCCGCCTGATGCGCATAGGTCCGGCAACAGATGCCGAGGTCATGGCCGGTATGCAGGATCACGTTGCCCAGGGTGATCGCACCGCCCGGCCCCCACGGCCAGTGATCGAACACCACGGCGCAGTCCCGCCCGCTCCAGCGCAGCGTCGCGCCGCCAAGCATGCCGGCCAAGCCGCCGATCAGGCCGATCAGTGTGTTGGGCAACGTCCATGCGGCGCCCAGCATCTGCAGCGCGCGCAGCCAGAGCGGCCAGGATCGAGCGGCGGTGTTCAATCCGCCTCGTTCGGAATCAGCAGCCACAGGATCAGGTAGATCAGAATGCCGGGGAAGGCGGCCGAGCCGATCGATACCAGCACGAACACGATCCGCACCAGGGTGGGGTTCCAGCCGAAGCGATGGGCAATGCCGCCCATCACGCCGGCAATCATGCGGTCGTTCAATGAACGCGACAGCGTCTTGGGCGTGGTGTTCACGGCGGTGTCTCCTCGGCTTGCGGGCAGAATCAGTCGAGCACGCCGCGACTCTACACCGCCTCCGTGTCTACGGCGTGCGGAGACGCAGCGCCTGCAGGCGCGCACCGAACCAGGCGGCCGCGGTCTGTTCAGGCTGCCCCGGGCACTGGATGCGGTAAGGCTTCCCGCTCATGCTGCTCTGGCTGGCGGCGCGCTCGATGAACTGCTCGGCGCTGTCCACCATGTCCTTCTTCAGCAGGTAGTCGTACTTGCGCTGCAGATGGGCGCGCGCATCGCCGCCGTCGTACCAGCTGCCATTGCGCTGGAAACGGCACTGCGAGCCGTCCAGGCTGGAAATCAGCTGGGCGATCTCCCGGCGTGCATCGGCACTGGGTGCGGCGTGGGCAAATTGTGCTGCCAGCAGTGCCGCAAGAATCAACGAAATCCGGTACGTCATCATCCCCCCAGGTCAGTCGAGCATGGCTCGACTCTACAGGTCACGCGCCTTCAACCAGCCATCGATCGTGGCCGGCACTTCGCGCTGGGCGCGGCCGGACACATAGATACCAATGTGGCCACCGCGGAAACTGGACTCGGTGTAGTCGTCCGTACCCAGGCGCCCACGCATCGCGCGCGAGGCGTCCGGCGGTACCAGATGGTCCTGCTCGGCATAGATGTTCAGCACCGGCAAGGTCACCTGCGACAGATCCACGGCTTCCTCGCCGATCCGCACCGTACCGTTCACCAGGCCGTTGCCCTGGTAGAACTGCTTGATGAAGTCACGGAACGCCTCGCCCGCCAGGTCCGGCGAATCGAAGATCCATTTTTCCATGCGCAGGAAATCCTCCAGCGCCGCCTTGTCGTCGAGGATATCGAGCAGACCGACGTACTTCTGCACGTTCAGGCGGAATGGCTTGAGCATCAGGTAGCTGGCATTCATCAGGTCAGCCGGTATGTTGCCCAGCGTATCCACCAGCAGATCCACGTCCACCTGCCGCGCCCAGTGCGAGAGCATGTTGTCGGCCGTCTGGAAATCGACCGGGGTGACCATGGTGATCAGCTTGCCCAGCTTCTCCCGGCGCAGCGCGGCATAGCACAGCGCGAACACACCGCCCTGGCAGATGCCGAGCAGGTCGATCGGGCCGCCACTGCGCACGCGCAGTGCATCCACCGCACCATCGATATAGCGCAGCAGATAGTCCTCCAGCGTCTGGAAGCGCTCCGAACGATCCGGGTAGCCCCAGTCCAGCACGTACACGTCCTGCCCGAGCGCCAACAGCTTCTGCACCAGGGAGCGGTCGGCCTGCAGGTCGACCATGTACGGCCGGTTGACCAGTGCGTAGACGATCAGCAGAGGCGTGCGCCGGGTCGGCGCCTGTTCGCCGACGAAGCGGTAGAGCACCACCTTGCCGTCGCGCCACACTTCCTCGCGGGCGGTCACGCCATAGTCAACGTCTTCCACCTGCGGCAGCAGCTTCAGCCCTTCCATCAGCTTGCGCTGCATCGCCAGGGTTTCCTGCATCAGGTCATCGGCGTTGAAGCCCAGCGGTCCCTTCATCGGTCACGTGCCCGTGAGGTGGTGCGAGATTCGGACTTTTTGGCAGCCGCCTTCTTTGCCGGCGCGGCCCTCTTCGCGGCCTTGCGGGCGGCTGGCTTCACCTTCGCCGGCGTTGGCTGCGCCACCGGATCGACCGCAGCGGTTCCAGCCAGCACCGCCACTTGTGCCTGCAGCCGGCGCAGGCTGCGCTCCAGCTCGGCGATGCGGCGGTGTGCGGCATCCATCTCGCTGCGGGTCGGCAGGCCGATACGTTCACTCATCTGTTCCACCTCGCGCTGCAGGCCGGCGCGCAGACGCATCTGCGCGTTGCCCAGCGAGGCGTACACCTGCTGGAACGGTTCGGACATGGCGACCTTGGCGTAGGCCTCCTCGGCCACTTCGATCCACAGGTCGAACATCGCGCGGGCGCTGGTCAGCTGGCTGCCGGGCTGCTCGTGCTCGGCCAGGCGCTGCTCGAACAGCGCGAAGGCCTCGTCCAGTGCCTGCTTGATCTGATCGACATAGGCGCGCGAATGCTGCTGGTATTCCTCCTGCGCACGCAGCAGGGCCTGCCAGCGCGCCTGGTGCTCGCGGCCGGGGCCGAATGCCGGGCTCTGCAGCCATGGGCCCGCCTGCAGCTGGAACTGCTGCAGCCATGCGGCGAATTCAGGTACTGCGGCACCGGCGTGGGTGCTGCCGCGGGCGCCCTGCAGCATCCATTGCAGCATGCCGTCGCCCTGGCCCTGCACCGCCTCGCGCCAGGCCTGGGCCACATCGGCACTGCTGGCGTCGCGGCCGGCAAACCGAGCGGCGACCTCCTGCATGGTGCCGTACCAGCTGCCCGCCTGTTCGCGGAACCGGCGCACGGCATCTTCCGGCGCGCCGGGCGCCTGTTCGGGCAACAGCTGGCCCCACCAGTCGAACAGCCGCTGCCAGCTGCCCGGGTCGTCGCCCGCCGGTGCGCCGGGAGCACCCGCATGGCGCAGGGCATCGCCCCAGGCGCCGAAATACTGCCGGGCCAGGGTCTCGAAATCGCTGCTGCCGGCGTCGTGGGCCGAGCTGGTCATCGCAGGCCTCCGCAGGGCTGGCTCATGGCTTGGGAATGCGCAGGGTCTTGCTGATCATCAGCGACCCGGACAGCGCGAACAACAGCACCATCGGGTGCAGCTGCCAAGGTCCGATCTGCCACTGGCCGAACCAGATGTTCTGGCCGATGGCATCGGTGCCGGCGGCGATCGCCAGTACGATCACCAGCACCAGGCTGGTCGGGATCGGGGTGCCCTCGAAATACGTGACCTTGCCCTCGTCGCCGGTCATTGCCTCGGCAGTGACGTTGTAGCGTGCCAGGCGGCTGACGCCGCAGCAGACGAAGTAGCTCAGCACCAGCCAGTCCCAGCCACCCTGCATGCCACAGGCATAGGCCAGCGCCGCTGGGGCCACCCCGAAGGAAATCACGTCGGACAGCGAGTCCAGCTCGCGGCCCAGGGTGGAACTGGACTTGCGCCAGCGCGCGATGCGTCCATCAAGGGCGTCGAAGATGAAGGCCAACGGGATCAGCGCCATGCCGAACAGCAGGTAGCCGCGCTCGCCATCCTGCAGGAAGCGCATCGCGGCGAAGACCGCACCGGTGCCGCAGAAAGCATTGGCCAGGGTGAACCAGTCGGCCAGCTGGAATTCGCGCAGCATCGAGAAATGACGTTTCATGGGGTCTCACGGAGCATCAAGGCCCACAGGTTACCGCGAGCGCCGCCGCTGGCGACAGCGCCGGCCGGTCCCACCCTTCACTGCACCCTCACCCGCCCTCACCGGCGGTGAATTTTTCGCCACCCATCTTGACAGCCTAGGGGGGTGGCGCCTGTCGCGGCTTATCCACAAAGTTGCCCACGCGTAATCCACACCCCCTGTGGACAACCAGATCTCACCGACTGCGACACCGGACATTTCCTCATCACCCTGACGCGGGGTTTCCCTACTTCCCAAGTTGCAGGGTCGGCGCTATGGTCACCGGCGGGCCCGCCGCCGCCACGTCCGATTCCTGGTGACGGACGATGATGATGCCGGGTGCTTTCAACCTGGCCGCGCAGCTGCGAAGTCCCCAACCGCGCCGCTGCACTGGCGGTCAACACCTTGTGCTTGTACTTCCGCCTGCTGCTGGCGCAGCGCCGCTGAAGTGGTAGAGCCGGCCGCTGGCCGGCTGCCCCTGCCATTCCGGAGTGCCGGCCGGCGGCCGGCACTACCCAGCGTGCACCCGCCGCCACCGGGCGAAACACATCACCTGCATCACCAGCATCGCCAACAACCCCAGCGGCCACGCCCGCCACACGCCGGCCAGCCCGTGCTGCGCCTGCATCCACATCGCCAGCGGCAGCTCCACCAGCAGCACCGCTGCCATGCCCAGCAACGCTGGCAACCATACCGTACCGCCGCCACGCATCACCCCGACCAGCACCGCACTGACTCCCATCGCCAGCACGCCCCACACCACAGTGCGCAGCTGCAACGCAGCCAGGTCGCGCACGTCGGCTGCCGCCAGGATCAGCCCGGTCAGCCAGGGTGCCAGCGACATAACCAGCGCCACCACCACGCTCAGCGTCGCCAGTCCCAGCAGCACGCCAGTCCGGGCGATGGCCGGCAGCCGTGCCGTACGCCCGGCGCCCATCGCATGCGCCGCGAGGATGGTGGCGGTGATCCCAAGGGACATTGCCGGCAACTGCGCCCAGCTCATCAACTGGTTGACCGCACCGTAGGCGGCCGTGGCCGTGTAGCCATAGCGGTTGATCCAGCCCAGCAACACGATTTCGGCGACGGCCAGGCTGAGCATCTGCAGCGAGGACGGTAGGCCGATGCGCAGCATCGATCGGATGATCGCGCCATCGAAACGAATGGCATGCACCAGCTCATGGCCCGGTGCCAGGGGATGTCCGGCCCGATGCCAACGCCACAGCAGCCAGCCCAGGGCCAACAGCGAGGCAATCGCCGCCGACACCGCCGCACTGGCCGATCCCAGCTGCGGCAGGCCGGCCCAGCCCAGGATCAGCAGCGGCGTGCACAGCATACCCACCGCCGTGGCCAGCAACAGCGCATGCAGCGGCGTCTTCGCATCGCCTACTGCGCGGCTCACGGCAGTGGCCAACCACAGCAGGAAGAACGCCGGCGCCGCCAGCAGCAGCACGCGCGCGTAGACGATGGACTCACCGAGGATCGGTGCCGGCGTACCCAGTGACATCAGGAGCTGTGGTGTGAAACCGCTCCCCAGAGCCATCACCAGCACCGACAACAGAAGGATCAGCGCCACCGCACTGCCAGCCACCGCGCGCACCTGCTGCGGCCGACCCGCGCCCCAGGCCTGCCCGATCAGCACCATCGCGCCGGTCGCCAGGCCCATCACCAGGGCCAGCAGCAGGAAGAAGACCGGGAAGAACGCAGCGGCCACGGCCACCGCCTGGGTCCCGAGCAGATGGCCGAGGAAGAGGTTGTCCAGCGTGCCTGCGGCCAGCTGCAGCGCATTGGTCAGCAGCATCGGCAGCAGCAGGGCCAGGTAGGTGCGCCACAGAGGCGGCGCGACCGGGGGCGTGGGATCTACAGGGGAGTTCATGGGGTTCTCTGGGCAAGGCGCTGCCCTGCCCGGCGTTTCCACCCGCAAAGCAAGCACAGGGGACCGGGCCGTGGCCCGCGATCAGGTGGCGCCGCCGCTCAACGACGGCGCGATGGTTCAGCCGTCAGCGCTGTCGAACGCCAGACGCAGGGCGTGGTCACGCACATCCCTGGGCCAGGAATGCAGCACCGCTTCAAGGCCCGCACGGTCGTGCGCGAACAGCACGCGGATGGCCTCCTCGAAGCCCGGCAGGTCACCGGCGATGGTCTGCAGGAAGTGATAGGCGCGCTCGGCATCGCGACGCCGGCGGTCCTTGTCCGCACTGGCGCGGCTGGCCGCCTCCACCAGTTTTCGCAATGCCACCGAGGCCCCGCCCGGCTGCTCTGCCAGCCACGCCCAGTGGCGCGGCAGCAGGGTCACTTCGCGCGCTACTACGCCCAGCTTGGGGCGGCCACGGCCACGCGGGGTCGCCGCAGCGTCTTCGGCAGTGACCTCGGCATCCGTCTCCACGACAGGAAACGCTGCGCTTACCCGCGACAGCAGTTCTGCATCACTGCCGCGCGTATCGAAATCGCGGGTGCGACCGGTCGCGTTGTCGAACACCAGCAATGGTCCGGCCGCGTTGCTGGCGCGCAGCCGCTTGAGCGCCAGTGCGGCCATTTCCGGGCTGCCGGAAGCAACGAGGCGATGGCCGTCGAAACAACTGAAGGGAGGGAGTCGGGACGCAGGCATGGCAATGGCATCAGAGGTGATGCGCGAATATTGCCCGGGTAATTTATGGCCGTCAATATTGCCCGGGTATTAATCGACCGAAAGAGCCTGCCAACCAAGGTTGGCACCCACCGGAATGGTTGGCACCTCCCCGATTCGCCGGGTCACAGCCGGCTGTAGGACCAGCTGACCATGCGGCCGTCCTTGTACGGCATCACGCCGTGGAACGGGCGCGGGTCGGCGTCGAACACCAGCGGCAGGAAGTTGCGGTCGCCCTCCCACATCGGCAGCGTGTCCAGCTTGTCCAGATCCACCCACTCCAGCGTGCCTTCGTGGTTGCCGCCGTGCGGGGTGCCTTCGAAGCTGTCGATGACGAACACGAAGCCCAGCCAGTCTTCGCCGTGCTTGCCGAAACCGGGCCAGCTGAGAGTGCCGCGCAGGCGCATGCCGGTGCAGTCGATGCCGGCTTCCTCGGCAATCTCGCGGCGCATGCTGGCCGCCACGTCCTCGTCCGCTTCGATCTTGCCACCCAGGCCGTTGTACTTGCCGAGGTGATGGTCACCGGGGCGCGTATTGCGATGGATCATCAGCACCTGGCGACGATCGGGCGACAGCACATAGCCCAGGGTGGCGACGATCGGGGTGTACGGCATGGGGCGGCATCCAGCGGCAGGTCAGCCCTGGATTATGGCCGATCAGCGCACCAGCGACAGGCGGCGCTCGGCAGGCGCACCGGCGCCATCGGGGTCACGGCGCAGCGTGGCGACGCCGTGGCCGCGCTCGGCCAGGTATTCCAGCCACTTGCCGAGGAAGGTGTTCATCCGCATGCGGTGGCTGATCAGTTCCGCTGGTGGCGGGTACAGGCCCATGGTGTCCTGCCAGCGGCGGCCGACGTAGCAATGGGTGGTCTCGGCCTGGCGCGCGTCACGGTACAGGCGGACATAGGCCGAGGGATCCGGCTCACCGGTGACCGGGTCGGCAATGTCGTAGGTCAGCCGCAGCTCCACCGTGTAGCGGTGGCACTCGATCACGTCCAGGCGGACATCCAGGCCGTCACCGATCGAGGAAATGTAGCTGCCCGCCGCCAGTCCCGCCGGTTCGAACAGGCGCACCAGATGGCGGTAGTTCTCCGCGTACAGGCCCATGAGCCAGCTCAGCCGGCTCAGGCGGGGAATGCGTTCGGTACGGGGCAAGGCTCGGGCCATGGGTCGATCCTACACGTTGGTGCTTCAACGTGGGGGCGCCTCAAGCCACAGCCAACCCGTCGGTCGCTTTCATCGTGGTAGTGCCGGCCGCTGGCCGGCAGCCCCGCAGCGCGCCGGAACGGATCAATACAGCTCGCGCTGCAGCCCCAATGTGGCCAGCACCTTGCTGGAAATCTCCTCGATCGAGGTGTGGGTGGTGCTCAGGGTCGGGATCCGCTCCATGCGGAACATGGTCTCGGCCGCGGCCACCTCCCGCTTGCAGGTGTCCAGGTTCGCGTAGCGCGAGTTCGGACGGCGCTCCTGGCGGATCTGCTGCAGGCGGTCCGGGTCGATGGTCAACCCGAACAGCTTGCGCCGGTAGTTGCGCAGGCGCGGCGGCAGGCGATCACTTTCCAGGTCCTCGTCGGTCAACGGGTAGTTGGCCGCGCGCACCCCGTAATGCAGGGCCAGGTAGATGCAGGTGGGCGTCTTGCCAGCGCGCGACACCGCTACCAGGATCACGTCGGCGTCGTCATAGTTCACCGCGATGCCGTCGTCATGGGTCAGGGCGAAGTTCATCGCGTTGATGCGCCGGTGGTACGTGTCGAAATCGACCATGCCGTGGGCCTGGCCGACCCGGGCCAGACGCGGGCTGGCCAGTTCGCGCTCCAGCGGCTCGATGAACGGCGCGAACACATCCAGCATCAGCGCCCCGCTGTCGGCCAGGATCAGGCTCAGGCTCTGGTCCACGCAGGAGTTCACCACGATCGGCCGAACCTGGTAGCGCTCCCCCGCCGCCTGGATCCGGGCGCAGGCTTCACGCGCTTTTTCAGGGTCGTCGACAAACGACATCCGATCGGTAATGAAGCTGAACCCGGAGAACTGGGTCAACAGGCTATGCCCAATGGTTTCAGCGGTGATACCGGTTCCATCGGAAACGTAGAACACCGGACGGATGGTCGACATGCGCGCTTTTACCCCCTACGAAGCTTAAAAAGGCCGCCAGCACAAGCTTGTGCCGACGGTGCTCTGCCCGGCATCATATCGGCTTCTTCCTACGGACGCGGCCACTCAGCCCGCCTCGGGCGATGGCCAAACGGAGCATCGCGCTTGAACGAGAACATCCTGTGGTTGCACGAACTGCGTCTGGCCGATCTGGCCCGCGTAGGCGGCAAGAATTCGTCCCTGGGCGAGATGATCGGCAACCTGGCCGGTCTGGGCGTTTCGGTGCCGGGCGGTTATGCCACCACCGCTGAAGCCTTCAAGGACTTCATCGCGCACAACGACCTGTCCAACCGCATCTTCGACAGGCTGGCCACGCTGGACGTCGAGGACGTCAACGCGCTGACCGCCGCCGGCAAGGAAATCCGCGGCTGGGTAATCGACGCCCCGCTGCAGCCGCAGCTGGACCAGGACATCCGCACCGCCTACGCCAAGCTGAGCGCCGAGAATGGCGGCGGCGACGTGGCCGTGGCCGTGCGTTCGTCTGCCACTGCCGAGGATCTGCCGGATGCGTCCTTCGCCGGCCAGCAGGAAACCTTCCTCAACGTGACCGGTGCCGACGACGTCGTGCACAAGGTCAAGGAAGTGTTCGCCTCGCTGTACAACGACCGCGCCATCGCCTACCGCGTGCACCACGGCTTCAAGCATGAGGACGTGTTCCTGTCCGCCGGCGTGCAGCTGATGGTGCGTTCGGGCGTCGGTTCCTCCGGCGTGCTGTTCACCCTGGACACCGAGTCCGGCTTCCGCGACGTGGTGTTCGTCACCTCCTCGTTCGGCTTGGGCGAGATGGTCGTGCAGGGCGCGGTCAATCCGGACGAATACTACGTCTACAAGCCCACCCTGCAGGCCGGCAAGCCGGCGATCCTGCGCCGCTCGCTCGGCAGCAAGGCGATCCGCATGGTGTATTCGGATGTCCCCGGTGAGCGCGTCCGTATCGAAGACACGCCGGCCGAACTGCGCACCACCTTCTCGATCAGCGACGAGGACGTGCAGGAACTGGCCAAGCAGGCGCTGGTCATCGAAAAGCACTACGGCCGCCCGATGGACATCGAGTGGGCCAAGGACGGTGTCAGCGGCAAGCTGTTCATCGTGCAGGCGCGCCCGGAAACGGTGAAGTCGCGCAGCCACGCCACCCAGATCGAGCGCTTCGCGCTGACCGAGAAGGGCGGCAAGGTGCTGGCCGAGGGCCGTGCCGTCGGCGCCAAGATCGGTTCGGGCGTGGCCCGCGTGGTGAAGACGCTGGACGACATGAACCGCGTGCAGCCCGGCGACGTGCTGATCGCCGACATGACCGATCCGGATTGGGAACCGGTGATGAAGCGCGCCTCGGCCATCGTCACCAACCGCGGTGGCCGCACCTGCCACGCCGCGATCATCGCGCGCGAGCTGGGCGTGCCGGCCGTGGTTGGTTCGGGCAACGCGACCCAGGTCATCGAAGATGGCCAGCTGGTCACCGTCAGCTGCGCTGAAGGCGATACCGGCTTCATCTACGAAGGCAAGCTCGGCTTTGAACGCACCACCACCGATCTGGGCAACATGCCGCCGGCGCCGCTGAAGATCATGATGAACGTGGCCAACCCGGAACGTGCCTTCGACTTCGGCCAGCTGCCGAACGCCGGCATCGGCCTGGCCCGCCTGGAAATGATCATCGCCAGCCACATCGGCATCCATCCGAATGCGCTGCTGGAATACGACCGCCAGGATGCGGCGACCAAGAAGAAGATCGACGAGAAGATCGCCGGCTACGGTGATCCGGTCAGCTTCTACGTCGACCGCCTGGCCGAAGGCATCGCCACCCTCACCGCCTCGGTCGCCCCGAACGCCGTGATCGTGCGCCTGTCGGACTTCAAGTCCAACGAGTACGCCAACCTGATCGGCGGCAGCAACTACGAGCCGCACGAAGAGAACCCGATGATCGGCTTCCGCGGCGCCAGCCGTTACGTCGATCCGAGCTTCTCGGCCGCCTTCGCGCTGGAGTGCAAGGCCGTGCTGCGCGTGCGCAACGAAATGGGCCTGGACAACCTGTGGGTCATGATTCCGTTCGTGCGCACCCTGGAAGAAGGCCGCAAGGTCATCGAGGTGCTGGAACAGAACGGCCTGAAGCAGGGCGAGAACGGCCTGAAGATCATCATGATGTGCGAAGTGCCGTCCAACGCACTGCTCGCCGATGAGTTCCTGGAGATCTTCGACGGCTTCTCGATCGGCTCCAACGACCTGACCCAGCTGAGCCTGGGCCTGGACCGCGACTCGTCGATCGTCGCGCACCTGTTCGACGAACGTAACCCGGCTGTGAAAAAGCTGCTGTCGATGGCGATCAAGTCGGCACGTGCCAAGGGCAAGTACGTTGGCATCTGCGGCCAGGGCCCGTCCGATCACCCGGATCTGGCCGAATGGCTGATGCAGGAAGGCATCGAGTCGGTGTCGCTGAACCCGGACACCGTGGTTGATACCTGGCTGCGCCTGGCCAAGCTGAAAGCCAACGGCTGATGCCGTGATGGGCTGACGTCGCTTTCATCGACGTCCGCCCATACTGCTGCTGCACGCAAGCCCCGCCTCTGCGGGGCTTGCTGTTTCTGGCGTCCACGCACGCCCGGCCCCACGCAGACATCGCTACGCAGCAAAGGACTTCCGCATGATCGCCGCCGCACCTCCCACCCCCGCCCCCGCCGCAACGCCCTGGTTCCACTCGCTCAACTGGGAGCGCCTGCTGGAAACCTACGGTGTGCCGTTACTGGCCGCCATCGTGGTGCTGCTGGTGGGCCTGTGGGTGGCGCGTCGCCTGTCCAACGCGATGCCGCGCGCCACAGCGCGCATGGGCGTGGACCCGATGCTGGGCAGCTTCCTGCGCAACGTGGTGTACGCCGCATCGCTGGTGATCGTGGTGGTGCTGGCCATCGGCACGCTGGGCGTGCAGATCACGCCGCTGCTGGCCGTGCTCGGCACCGCCGGCCTGGCCGTTGGCCTTGCCCTGAAGGACTCGCTGTCCAACATCGCCTCGGGCGTGATGCTGGTGACATTGCGGCCGTTCCGCGTCGGCGACGTGGTCACCGTTGCCGGACAGACCGGCACGGTGCGCGAAGTGCGCATTTTCCAGACCGTCATCACCGGTGCCGACAACCAGCACACCACCATTCCGAACACGCTGATCACCGCCGCACCGATCATCAACCTGACCGCCGAGCCGACCCGCCGCGTCGAACTGGTGATCGGCATCGGCTACGAGGACAACATCCAGCTGGCACGCGACACCGCGCTGGCGCTGATGAAGGCGGACCCGCGCGTGCTGCAGACGCCGGCACCGGACGTGGTGGTGTACGAGTTGGGGGCGCACGCGATCAACCTCGGCATCCGCTGCTACGTGAAGTCGGCCGACTGGTTCGGCACCAAGGTCACGCTGCTGGAGCAGCTCAAGCTGGGCTTTGACAGGGCCGGCATCAACATCCCGTACCCGCAGCAGGACATGCACCTGTACCTGCATGGAAAGGATGGCGGTGTGGTCGAGGCGGACGCGCTGGTGCGCGACAAGCCTTGATCCATGCCGGTAGTGCCGACCAACGGTCGGCACCCATCCATCGGCGATACGACATTGAAATGCCGGCCAGCGGCCGGCACTACCCCTCGCCCGCTGGGTAGGTGCCGACCGTTGGTCGGCACTGGCGCATTCAGGCCTGGGCAACCTCTTCCAGCGCCGGGTAATCAGTGAAACCCTCTACGCCACCGCCAAAGAACGTCGCCCGATCCGGCGAGTTCAATTCCGCCCCCAGGCGCAGGCGCTCCGGCAGGTCCGGGTTGGCGATGAACGGCCGGCCGAAGCCGATCAGGTCAGCCCAGCCTTCAGCCAGTGCCTGCTCGGCGCGTTCGGCGGTGTACTTGCCGGCGTAGATCAGCGTACCCGGGTAGACCATGCGCAGCGCCTGCTTGAACGCCACCGGCATCAGCGGTGCATCGTCCCAGTCGGCTTCGGCGATGTGCAGGTAGCCCACGCCCAGCTCACCCAGCAGGTGCGCCGCGGCCAGATAGGTCGCCTGTGGCGTATCGTCCACCGCGCCCTGCAACGTCGTCAGCGGCGCCAGACGGACACCGACGCGGTCACCACCGGCTACGGCCGTCACCGCCTGCACGACCTCTCGCAGGAAACGCAGCCGGTTCTGCAACGCGCCGCCATAGCCGTCGGTGCGCCGGTTGGCCTGCGAGTCGATGAACTGGTTGATCAGGTAGCCATTGGCACCGTGCAGCTCGACGCCATCGAAGCCGGCGGCCAGTGCATTGCGGGTGGCCTGTGCATAGTCGGCGATGATGCCCGGAATTTCGTCCTCGGCCAGCGCGCGCGGCATCGAGTGCTGGATCATTTCGCCCACCCCGGCTTCGGGACCTGCCCCGGTCGGGTCGACGAACACCTTCACGCCTTCCGCCAACAACGCCGACGACGACACCGGGGCGGCACCACCCGGCTGCAGGGCCACGTGCGAGACCCGGCCCACATGCCACAGCTGGGCGTAGATGCGGCCGCCAGCGGCGCGCACCGCATCGGTCACCCGACGCCAGCCCTGCACCTGTTCCGGGCTGTGGATGCCCGGGGTCCAGGCATAGCCCTGGCCCTGCGGGCTGATCTGGGTGCCCTCGCTGACGATCAGGCCGGCACTGGCGCGTTGGGCGTAGTAGGCGGCCATGTCCGCGGTGGCGACGTTGCCGTCGGCGGCACGCGAGCGGGTCATCGGCGGCATCACGATGCGGTTGGGCAGGGTCAAGGCGCCCAAGCGGTGGGGAGTGAACAACATGGCGGCGATCTCTTGCGGGGGGACTGCCGCAAAGGATGGGGATGCCAGCTGCCAGGCAACAGGCATGCACTGGCAAAACAATTGTTCCCCGAAGGCAAGGATGGCCAGCCGGGGGGCAGAGCCCCTTCCTGCGGAACGGGATCCGGCCCCGCGCGCAACCGGGGGCGGGTCCCTTTGCAACGCAAAGGGCTCCGACCGCGAAGCCGGTTACAGCGTGGGTTCGATCAGCACGCCGCCATGCGCCACGCGGTCATAGCAGGCGCGCACCACATCTTCCCCATACTTCAACTCCAGCCGGCGCACGATGAAGTGACCACGCGCCATGTCCTGGTAGTAATCGGTGAACATGGTATTCAGTGTTGCACCCGCGGCCGCACCAACGATCGGCACCGCCTGCGCAGCGAATTTCTCGGTAACAACCACGCCGAAGCGCGCCGCCACCTTCTCCACCATCTTCGCCAGCAGCTTGCCGGCTTCCTTCGGCGCCACGCCCAGCGTCAGGTCGCGGCCGGTCACCACCCGCCCGGCCAGCTCGGCCGACAGGTGGCGCATCACATCGGTGGTGAAGCCGCGGGCCAGGTAATAGCCCGTCTCGCTGGCGTCATCACGCGGCGAGTTGCCGCCCAGCGCGAACACTTCCAGGCACGCCTGGCGGGTGCTGAACTCGGACAGGTCAAACCCCTCGCTGCGGGCGACGTCGGCCACCGCACGCATCATGATCGTGGTCGACACCGGCAGCTCGATGAGCAGGGCGGCAAAGCCGAAGGCACCGCCGACCGCACCGGAGGTGGCTGCCGCCAATTTGTGCCAGCGGGTCGACGCTCCCTTGCCGGGCGAGTTGTCCATGCTCCACAGGGCTGCCTGCGCCGACTTGGACAGTGCCGCCTGCACCGCACCGTGGATGCGGTTGGAGACCGAACTGGGCAGCGCCTTCACCGCGAACTCCAGCGGCGTACCGACCAGGTTCGCCATGCGCGCGGTCAGGGTCGGCGCTTCGAGCAGAGCGACGGCCCGCTGCAGGTCGGACCAGTCGCGGGCGTTATGGGCGATGTCGCGGGGAAGCAGGATGGGCTCGTTCATGGCGCCGATCTTAGCGCCCGGAAGTTGAACGGTTCGTCGCGGGTCACGACAGTAAGGCGCGGATCCCGCGCCTTGCCGGCCAGCGGCCGGCACTACCCGTTGGTGTGTCACCCGGTAGCGCCGGGCCATGCCCGACGGCGTCGTTCAGGCAGCCGGCAACCCCGACAGCGCGCCCATGAACTGGCGGTAGTGGCGCAGCTCGGCGATTGAATCGTGTACATCGCTCAGCGCGGTATGGTTGCTGTTCTTGCCGACGCCGGCGGCCACGCTCGGCGCCCAGCGCTTGGCCAGTTCCTTCACCGTGGACACGTCCAGGTTGCGGTAGTGGAAGTACTTCTCCAGCCTCGGCATCTGGCGGTGCAGGAAGCGGCGATCCTGGCAGATCGAGTTGCCGCACATCGGCGAAAGACCGGCCGGAATCCACTGCGCCAGGAAGTTCACCGTCTGCGCTTCGGCCTGGCCCAGGGTGGTGGTGCTGTCCACCACGCGCTGCCACAGGCCGGAACGACGGTGCTGGTTGCGGTTCCACTCATCCATCGCTTCCAGCGTTTCCAGCGGATGGTGGATGGCAAACTCGGGGCCTTCAGCCAGCACATTGAGCTGGGCATCGGTGACCACGGTGGCGATCTCGATGATCGAATCGTTGTCGGTATCCAACCCGGTCATTTCCAGGTCGATCCAGATCAGCCGCTCGTTGGCCGCGCCGTTGTCCGCCATGTGTCGCCTCGTTGCTGGGCAGGCGCGCGGCCCACCGGGTGAAGGAAAGGGGCGCCCATCATACCCGTTCGCCCCTCAGCCCTCGCCGGCGTGGTCTTCCAGCAGCAGCGGCGGCTTGCCACGCTTGGCGCGGAAATAATTGGTCAGGCGCATGCTGGCTTCCTTGGCCAGCACCCCGCCGTGGATCTCGACCCGGTGGTTGTGGCGGGCATCACCCAGCAGGTCGAACACGCTGCCGCAGGCGCCGGTCTTGGGGTCGCTGGCGCCGTAGACCAAGCGGGCGACGCGTGCATGCACGATGGCCATCGCGCACATCGCGCAGGGTTCGAGGGTCACGTACAGGGTGCTGCCGAGCAGCCGATGATTGGCCAGCCGCGTGCCGCCGGCGCGCATGGCCACGATCTCGGCATGCGCACTGGGATCGTGCGAGGCGATGTTGAGGTTCCAGCCCTCGCCCAGCAGCTGGCCATCGGCGCCCACCAGTACCGCACCGACCGGAATCTCGTCGAACTCGCGCTGCGCACGCTCGGCCAGCGCCAGTGCATGGCGCATCCAGTGTTCATCGGCGTCGTGCACCGGTACACCCAGGGCATCGGTCATGGCGGTTCTCGCGTGTCTGCAGGGCCAGGATGGCCGCCGGGGCCGCATTGTACGCCTGCAGCCGTCCAGGCGGCGCGGGTATCGGCGGTGCCATTGCGCGCGACCGGCGGTCCAAGCAGCGAGCGCGCTGAAGCCAGGCTGCAGGCCTCATACTGAGCCCTTCCGCAAGCACCTTGGTGAACCCATGACCACCCTCCGTCCCTCGCGCGCCGATGACGGCGCCGCCCTCGTCGACCTCTGGCGCCGTGCCGTCGACGCCACCCACGACTTCCTCAGCGCCGAAGACCGGCAGGCCATCGATGCCGAAGTCGCCAGCTTCCTGCCGCAGGCGCCGATGACCGTTGCGGTCGATGCACAGGATCGGCCACTGGGCTTCATGCTGATCGACGGCACGCACATGGAAGCGCTGTTCATCGATCCGGACGTGCGCGGCACTGGTATCGGCCGGCAACTGCTGCAGCACGCGCTGGCCCGGCATCCGCAGCTGAGTACCGACGTCAATGAGCAGAACGCACAGGCCGTTGGCTTCTACCTGCGCATGGGCTTCGTCGAAACCGGCCGCTCACCGCTAGATTCGCAGGGCCGTCCGTATCCCCTGATCCATCTCCGGCACAACGGCTGACATCCCTCGGCAGCAGCCACGTGCTAGCGTGGCTGCTTTCGGAGAGGAGTGCCGTGCATGGATGGTGGCAGAGCCCTGCTGACCCTGTTCGCGCTGGGAATCAGCCTGGTATGGATCCTGGTGCCGTTCGCGATCTTCGCGGTGCGCAATCTGCTGCGTGAGCTGTTGGCCGAGCAGCGTCGCACCAATGAACTGCTTGAACACATCGGCGGCTACCGCATTCCCAAGCCGCAACCCGAGCCTACCGTCTGGCGTGCGCCCTGACCTTCCGCACGCTCAGGCGGCGGCTTCAAAGGCCGTGGAATAGCTCACCTCTCCCTGCGCCATCGGTGGCCGCAGGCACAGTGCCTGGAAGTACTCTGGCGGAACACCCGGCAGCACCAGGCCCGGCTCGGCGCGGAATCCGAATCGACCGTAGTACGCGGGTTCTCCCAGCAATACGCAGCCCTGCGCCCCCTGCTCACGCAGTGCATCAAGCGCCGCATGCATCAGCGCCGCGCCGACACCCTGCCCCTGCCATCCGGGCAGCACCGAGATTGGTCCCAGGCCAAACCAGCCCGTACTGCCATCGCTGATCGTCACCGGCGACAAGGCAACATGCCCGACGACCTGCCCGTCCTTTTCGGCGACCAGCGAGAGACTCAGCTCTCCACGCGAACGCAGTGCATCCACAATGAACTGCTCGGTGTGGCTGCTGTGCGGGGCTTCGCGGAAGGCTGCCTCGGTGAGTGCGTGGATGACAGCGCGGTCTTCGCGGATTTCAGGGCGGATCGTGCAGTTCAAGGAGGGCGCCTTCAATGAAGTGATGGACATGTGAATGATTGATTTCAGTCACGGATTCAGCAGCAGACCTGCCTCCGGCAGCAATGCCAACGTGATGATCGCGAGCCTTGTGCGGCAAGCGATCCGCCCGGGCAATGCTTCCCCGGGGCGTCAAAAATCCGTCTCCAAGGGTGGCACAGCGCTCCCGGCACGTTCCATAATCGAGATACCTGCCACCCAGGAAGGATAGATGGACACGGACGCACGATGCAGGATCGCGCCATGGGTGTAGCTCGCCCCGAACCCAGGGGGCGGCCGCTGCTGGCATTGCTCGCCCTCGTCCCGCTGGCGGCATGTTCGCCCTACGCCGATGCCGAGCGCGACGTCGCCGCGGGTGGACGCGGCCTGGCCAAACTCAATCCGGCGCCGAAGCAGGCCTACGAACTGGTGCTGACACTGAAGGACGCGCCGGGCCCGTTCGCGATCGTGGAGGGCGTGGCCCAGTACGACGCCAGCAACTACGCAGATTGTGGGCGGATCGTTCCTGCAACGGGCACTGCGGGCCGCATCACCAGCCAGGAGTCCGTCACCCTGCACAAGATCAGCGAGAACGAGTACCGCGGTACGTTCTACCTGGACCGCATGCTGGATGAGGACTACTACGGGCGTGGCGTCTGCCATTGGGCGCTGACGGGTGTCGGCGCGATGTTGCGCGCCACGACCGGCGAGGCGGATACGCGATTCCTGACGTATTTCAAGAAGGAACGCATGAACGCCGGATCGCCGCTGACTCTCTACTACCCGAAGGTTGCCTATCCTCGCGCCGAACTTGCTGCCAACTATCCCGCAAGTGGCAAGGAAGATCCTTCAGCGTACAAAGAGGAGCTGCGCGATGCGCTGTTCTCAACCACCACCACTGTGCAGAAGCTTGTGCCATGAACTGCCAGTGTCACATTTACACCTACCCCCAAGGAGGCCGACATTGCGCCACAAGATGATTCCGTGCCTTGCTCTGCTTCTGTTGACCGCCTGCCATCCGGAGACCGCCATGAACCAGGAACGTGCCGCTGCTGAAGCCGATGTCGCCCAGGGTGGGCGCGGGCTCGCAAAGCTCAACCCCAGCCCGCGCAAGGCCTATGAACTGGTGCTGCGCCTGAAGGACGCCCCGGGTGATTTCGCTGTGGTTGAAGGCGTGGCCCAGTACGACGTCACCAACGAAGACCAGTGCGGCCACATCGAGCCGGCCACCGGCACGGCTGCACGGATTACCAGCCAGGAACCGGTGGAACTGCGCAAGGTCGCCGATGGCGAGTACCGGGGCACGCTGTATGTGGACCGCATGCTGGACGAGGACTACTACGGTCGTGGTGTCTGCAAATGGGAATTCACCGGTGCAGGCGCGATGCTGAAGGCAACGGGTGCTGAAGAGGAGACCCGCTTCCTGACCTTCGCTGACGCGGAACCGCTGATCGAAGGGAAAACGCACACGCTTTTCTATCCTGATCTCGTCTATCCGCGGACAGACCGTGTTCCCAATTTCCCGGCAAGTGGCGAGTCCGATCGCAGCGGTTATGCCGTCGATCTGCGGGACAATTTGTTCACGATCAGTCTTTCTGCAAGTGAGGTGGCCCCGTGACCATCACCTCACAAGACTACGCCGCCTTATCCGATGACGCATATAAGGATCGCGCTGTCGGTCGACGCGCCCCTGGTCAAGAAGAGAAGGTCATACTGAACGGCCATGAGTACAAGATCCTTGAGCATGTCGACAATCGGCTCAATGGTTATCAAGGTACGGTCTATCAACGCGTAGACAGCAAGGAAATCGTCATTGCACATCGGGGCACCGAGCAGATCGGACGCGATGGCATCCTGACGGATGGAGGCATGGTCGTCGCCCGCACCAATGTGCAGGCACCTGACGCGATCGCATTGACGCAGAGAACGCTCGAAGCCGCAGCGGCGCAGTCCCGCTTGAGCGGCGGACCAACTCCTCAAGTCACCGTCACCGGCCACTCCCTCGGCGGCGCCCTGGCCCAGATTACCTCGCATCACTTCAACATCAAGGGTGAGACCTTCAACGCCTACGGCGCGGTCAGCCTCGGCTACCGCATCCCGGAAGGCGGCAACACCATGATCAATCATGTCATGGCCTCCGATCCGGTCAGCGCCGCCTCGCCGCACTTCGGCCAGGTGCGCATCTATGCCAAGCCGGAGGAGATCAGGACGCTGTCTGCTGCCGGTTTCAGCAACCACTCGTTGCGCGCCCTGATTCCAGACTACCCGGTCATCGCGGCAGCCAGTTCTTTGGGCTCCCACAAACTGGGTAACTTCCTCGATCAAGGCTCGGTGCTGAAGCACCCGGAAACCCAGACGCTGGCGAAAGACAACGCCAGGATGATCGAGGAGTACCGCGACAACCTGGAATCGCTGCGCAGCGGTATCACCCGTGCGGCGCGGGGCATTCCAGGCGGCGCCGTCGACCTGTACGACCACATCCGCGGCCCGCTGCAGCCCGGTGAGCCGGCACGCCGCGAAGCGGAGAAGAACGGCCATCACACCAGCATGCTGCGAATGGACGATGCCAACCATGTGGGCAACCCACTGTTCAACGACGCGATCCGTGGCGTGCACGCGCAGGATGTCCGCGTCGGCCGGGTACCAGACGTGATGAGCACGCAACTGGCAGGCAGTCTGGCCGCCGAAATGCACGCAGCAGGCGGCAAGCGCATCGACGAAGTGGTCATGAATGCCGATGCCTCGCGCAGCTTCGCCGTGCAGGGCCAGGGCGGTGACCCCGCCCACCTTCGTGTGTCGGTGGATACGGCAGTGGCGATGAACACCCCGCTGGAACAGAGCAGCCAGCGCATCGACCAGCAGGCCGCCGACCAGCGCGTTGCGCTGGAGCGCGACCAGCAGCTGGAACAGCAGCGGAACCAGACCCGCAGCCTGCAGGCCTGATGCAGCGCGGGAGCCGGCCAGCCCGGCTCCCGCATCACTTCGAGACTCCGGCTCAGGGGCTGGACGCTGTCATTGGCACGGATGCTGCGGCCGTCACGAACAGATCGGGCCCGGAATCCGGGAATCCGCCACAGGCGCGATCGCCGGGTGCCACCGGGTCACAGGGCCACTGCGCGCGCGCGACCTTCTCGCGCAGCTCGAAGCGATCACCGGTCCAGACCACGAACGCGATGTGCTCACGGTTCCAGTCACTGTAGGCGCGCGGACCACCCTTCTGCACCGTCTCCGGGTACTGCACGAACCAGCGCATCGCCGGGCCATACTGCAGTTTGCTGTGGTCCAGGCTGATCCGTCCCTCACGCGACAGCTGCCGCGCACGATCCGCTTCCGTCTGCTGCGGCATGATCGGCATGGCATCAGCGGTCACATCCCGCGGCGCCGCATCCCCGCGGACCTGGTACACACGCTGGGCCACATAAGCCTCGCGGCAATCACCTGCGGGCACGCGGACCGGCTCCGCGCCGTACTCATCACGGTTGGCGACCTGGTCGCTGCAGGTGAACGGCGCCGACACCAGATAGAACGTGCTGTCGGCGTCGCGCCCTTCCAGCGAACGCACCCAGATGTCGCCCATCCGCACGATGAAGTCCGGGCGCTGGCCATAGCCCGGCACAGCCTTGAACCAGGCCTTCTGCCGCACCTCACGCTCGCGCCAGCTGCGCGGCAGGTGGATGTCCTGCGCGGGCAGCGCGACCAGCAACGCGGCCAGATGCGCCGGCATGGTGCCCTGGCAGGCGCCAATCAGCGTGTCGCCCTGGGTCGCCAGCCGCCCGGCCAGATCCACCGGGCAGCGGGCACCGAGCGCCCGCTCGGTCGCCTGCTCGGGCGGCAACGGCACGATGGCCAATGCGGGCGGAGCGGGGGCTACCGCGGGAACGGTTGGCTCGACGGAGGCGGGCGGTGCAGCCACAGGTGCCGCCGCTGCGGGCGCAACGGGCGCCGGCGCCGGATCCGCAGTCGGCGCCGGCTGTGCGTCCACCACAGGTGTCGCAGGGGGTGTCACGGCAGCCGACACCTCGGGCGTCGGCGCCGCGACAACGGCGTCGGCCGCCGCGGGCGCTGCAACGGCCGCCGCCTCTGCAGGCGCCTCAACGGTAGCCTCGGCAGCGGGGGGCATCTCCACCACAGGTGCCGCTGCCTCCTGAGCCTGTGCCGCCCCCGCGACAAGTCCAAGTGACAACAGCCAGACCGGCGGCAGGCAGCGCACGGATGCAGTGCAGCGGGCAGCGGCGTGCCGGGTATTCGAGGGAACGATTCGCATGTGGTGTCCTTACGAGTGGGTTTCCATGTCGGCGCCACAGGGCGCCACGCGTCGTACGTAAAGCGCCTGCGGGCACTCTGCCCGCCGGCATCAGGTGCTACAGGGATCGAGAGCGCTGCTCCTGCTCGCGGGCGAGCGCGGCTGCGGGGTCCTGCTGGGCGACACTGGCGGCCAACTGCTGGCTGCTCTGCGCCAGCGGCTGCTGCGCCGCCTGTTCGCGCTCGACCGAAGCGCGCAGCATGGCCGGGTCACCCAGCGCGCCCTGCACGGCAAACAACGTGCGGCCGTCGTTGCCAGCCAGGAGATGATCGATGCGCGACATCCCCGCCTTCTGCGCGCTCAGCGCCAGTGCGCCGGCAGCATTGTCCAGTTCCTGCACGCTGCGCAGACCGCTTTGTGGTCCCATCTGCTGCAGATGGTGGCGGGCGCCCTGGAACAGGGCATGCCCCGGCGCGCCAGGCTGCGACATGTCGCGCACGGTGGCCTGCTGGGCCGGCGCCCCGACTTCGCCCCGCTCCAGCCGCGCCATCACATCAGGCGTCAGCTTCTGCTGCCACACCTCGAATCGCTGCTGGCGGGCCTCGATGCCGTTCAGGCCACCATTGATCGCGCGCGTCGCTTCGCGCACGTCCTCGCGCGCCGCTTCCGGCACCCGCGTCTGCCACTGCCACACGGCAATGCGGCCTGCGTGCTCGGGCTGCGCGGCCAGTTCCGGGTGATTCACCAGGTCCAGATCCAGCGCCTTGCCGGCACGCTCGTAATTCTCCTTGCCGACCAGAGGCAGATAGCCACGGCCGTGATACTTCAGCGCATCGCCAGGCGCGTCATTGCCCATACGCCCGCCATACATCAGTTCGGCCAGGTTCTCCGGCCGCCCACGCAGCGCCTCCTGGCGCGCGCTCTCAAGCGCACCATTGCCATTGCGCCACGCCGCTTCCACCGGGATCTGCGAGATACCCCGGGTGAAGTTGAAACTTTCATTGAGCCGGCTCAGGCCACGGGACTCGTGCCCGGCCTGCGCCATGAAGTTGGCCAGTTCCCGGGACGAGGTCATGCCGGCCTCCGTGGCCTGCCGCAACAGCTGCGACTCCCTATCCTGCGACACGGTGAAACTCCTGCTCGATCATCGTTGGATACTCCCGCCTCCTCACCGGCATGGCACTCAGGGCAAGCTGACGTCGGCGACGACGGACGGATCGAAATCCTCGAACCGCACCCGGCCAAGTTCGGCGGCCGAGAAGTCACGCGTATGGGTGGCCTCGGTCTCGGTGTCGACCACCTTGCGCTGCACGCCATGCACCCAGCACGCCTGCTCGGCAGGTGCATACCGGAACGTGTAGACGCTGCTCCAGCGTTCGCGACTGCCGCCGTTGGTGATCACACTGAACGCACCATCCTCGATGGTCACGTACGCGAAGGGATCGCCGGCAATGCCTCCCCGGGTGGAACACGGCACCAGCTTGTCGTTGCGCGCCGCCAACTGCCATCGACCCGTGGCGTCGCCCAGCAGCAGCAACAGCACCCGGTTGGGACCGTGCTCGCCGGGCAGCAAGCCCTCCGGAGGAGGTTGGTCGATCACCAGCAGCTGGTCCTGGAAACCATTGCCCGTCAGATCACCGCGCACGGCTTCCAGCAGGTTCGCGCCGGACGGAACGAACGCCAAGGCATTGTCCATGTGTACGCCACTCCCCTTCTCCATCCCCTGCAACTCCTTCAATCCCGTCCTGCCAGTTCCCGAGCGGAGGCCGGAAACGGGGCGATGCCTCGCACGTGCCCTGCGGCCGCCATGGCGGATGATAGCCCCGAGCCCACGGCAACCGCGATGGTGGCAAGCGTCACCCGCATCGCGGGGGGACACAGTCCTCATGGACGGAAAAGCTCCTGCGTTCGATGGCACCGGCGCGTCGGGATTTTGACGCGCACGCAGCTTACTTCGAGGAGGCAGCGCTCGTCGAAGGGGGCTTGGGATGAAAAGCGCACTTGATCACAGAAAAAGCGCGGTTAACGTGAATGGATGCCTACCCGCCCCTGACGTCGGGCACCGCGCTGGAGTGTGCCCGGGCGTTCAAAACCGGGGGGACGTCGTCCTTCCGCTAAGACTGGTAGTGCGCAGGCACGGCGCAAGCGCGAGCGCGTCGCGGTCGAACGCTGACCGTTGCACGCCCCTTCCGGTCCGAGCCACAACTGGTCGATGGACTTCGTGTTCGACGCCCTGGCCAACGGCAGGCCGATCAAGTGTCTGACTGTGGTCGACGACTGCACCAAGGAGGCCGTGGAGATCGCGGTCGCCCGCCGCATCAACGGGCAGGGCGTGGCCGACATCCTGGAAACGGTGTGCCACTTCCGCGGCTATCCGGCCATGATCCGGACCGATCAGGGGCGGAGTTCACCGGACGAGCTCTCGACCAGTGGGCCGTTGCCAACGGCGTGAAGCTGCTGCTGATCCAGCCTGGCAGACCCACCCAAAACGCCTACATCGAGAGCTTCAACGGCAAGTTCCGCGACGAATGCCTCAACGAAAACTGGTTCACCTCACTGGAGCATGCCAAGGCGACGATCTCTGCTTGGCGACGCGATTACAACGAAGTACGCCCGCACAACTCGCTAGGCAAGAGCGCCCCCACCGAGTTCGCCGCCTTACTCCGCGAGCATGGATCCCTTGCAACCACGAACCCGGGCGATAAGCTCACAACCACGGACTCTACGAAGTAGACCTTGGCCCTAACGCAGGGGGCAGGTCAAATTGAGTTGACAAGCGAAACATGAGAGCAGGTAAACCTAAATTCTTCCAGCAATTGCAACCTGCGGCGCCTCACTGACTACCACTCAGAACGACTGGAATTCCGGTTCGCTGCATGCCGAGTAGATCACCTTACAACCTTCACTGCCGCGCTTAGTGCAAAGCCCCATCGCCAATGAAGTCGCGGCAGAGACAGATTCAGCGCGTCCAAACGTGGAACCGCCGAATGCGCTAGTTCGGGGAGAGACCAGCGCGACGCATTGATTCTTGTAAGTCTGAGTAACCTTGCAATCCGATGCCCCGTGCTGACTACAATTGGCCAAGGCCTCATTTGAGGCGTCAGCCTTTCTCACTTTTCCGACTGACACACCGACGTCACCATTGGAAGCCATGGCAATCGCGCCCCAAGTCTTATTCCAGCGTCCTGTTTGGATAGGGCCCGTCTGACCCGATCCCGCGTCCCCTCCCGGGATCGGCGCACACCCACCAACACCCTGACCTCCGATTGGATACTGGCCTGGCGGGCAACGCCCTTCAGCACCAGCAACGGGCGCGAAGCCAAGAAATAGCATGCAAGCTGCAGCGCCGAAGATAAGCGCACATCGGCGGCCAAGTATCGAGACCATATCGTTAGACCCTCAAACTTCCCATCAGCCGTTGTTCTTTGCGAGACCAAGACGCCCCGAGTCCACCACCGCCGAACCTGGCGATGAACCACCGCCCGTCACTCGCGAACCAACAACCTGCTCGGTAGTGGCACCATGTGTCCCGCCCTTCTCTGGAGCCGGAGGCGTGTAGCAACTACCCGGCGGCTGCCCGCTCGGCCCGGCGCCTGCGCCACCGGGCTGCCACCTATCTGCGAATATGCCATGAAGCTACCCAAGGTGCCCTGGAAGAACATGGCCGCCATTGGGGGCGCAGTCAGAATCAAGGTCGTCAGGATCAATCCCATGCCGCCCTGCTGCATCGCCTGACTGGTCATACCGTCACTGGACGCGCCCATGAGCGGGAACTTGTTCACAAGCGCTGTCATCCAGAACGAGGCCGACACGCGGATTACCATGTCCAGCGCGATCGAGACCATCGCCGCCAGCACCGCCATGGAGAACATGGTTCCAATACCGTAGAACAGCCATCGCTGGAACAACTGCTTGGTCTGATCGAACAGCAGGCACAGAATGAACAGTGGTCCCAAGCCGATGAACAGGGCCATGGCGACCTCATACAGCAGCAACATGGAACCTGCCGTCACTGCAGGTCCGCCCGTGCCCAGGCCGATGAACCACATCGCACGGGTCTTGTCAGCCTGCAGCTCGGGATCATTGAGAATCTTGATGCCATCGATGCTGGACAGCGCCACCTGCATCCAGGCAAGGCTCTTGTCGATCTGCGCCTCGGGCTTTTCATCCTTGCCGGTCACAACGTGCGTGATCAGGCCCTTCACGTCTTCCGTCAGGAATTCATGGAGGTCGCGACCGAACATGCCCATGCTCGTCGCCACCGCCACGATCAGGGCCGTGAGCGTCACCCGCAGCACTCGCCCCCAGAGCCGTCAACGACGAAAAAGTTCCTACGTTTGAGGGGGCGATGCGTCAACATTTTTGACGCGGGCGCATCCTCCTTCGAGGACAGATTGCTCGTCTAACGGGACTTGAATTGAGAAGCGCTCTTGATTGAAAAAAGAGCAATTACCATGAGTGGCTTCCTACGCGGCTCAAGCGCCAATCAGTAGTCTTACCTAAAGACAGAAACCCCTAACGCGTCAGATTTTTTGGCTTGCGGCTCGTTCTACCAAGATTGTTCTTCGAGCGTGGAGCCGAACTCCCGAGCTCAGCTTCGGAAGTTCGCCTCATAATATCCCAAGCTACTCAGATCCATCTGCCAAAATGCAATAGGCGGTGGACGTCGGATGTATCAACGCAGCTCCCCGGCGCCCATCCACTAGAACTCTTGGAATTCAGGTTCAGCGCAATTCTCGAAGATCACTTGGCAATCGCTGCCCCCACCATTCTCACATTGTTTCAATGCACGGGCTTTTGATTCTTCAACTGTCGGCGAGCTACTGAAAAGAGTTCCCCCTGCCCCCGACTTGGGCACCACTGCAACCGCGCACTGATTCTTATAGGTAAAAGCAACTTTGCAGCCGCTAACCCCTCCTCGCGCACAGACTGCTTCGGCCTCTTTCGCAGCCAAAGACTTACTCTTCTTCCCTGTCGATGCACCAGATGCGCCGCTTGGGGATAGCGCAATGGCACCCCAAGTCTTTATCCAACGGCCGGTTGCTTTGGGCCCAGTGTCCGCAGCAGCTGCGCCACCAGGCATAGGAGCACACCCACCAACACCCTGACCACCGATGGGATACTGGCCAGGTGGACACCGCCCCTCTGCCCGGACCGACTCAGACGTGAGCGCAGCACCCGCCACCACAATTGCTGCGACCAAATATGCTGCCATTGAACGCCTGATCATATGGAAATCTCCTAACACCAAAAGCAGAGAATTTTACTTAACGGGCAGATCCGAACTTCCCGTCGGTCAAGCTATTTCCATCCTTAGCCATTGGAATGACAGGCGTGCTTGCACGATTTGTACTATTGCTATCAACATGCCCACCACTCGCCGAAGGCTTATCCGGCGTGTAGTAGCTACCCGGCGGCTGCCCACTCGGGCCCGGCGCCTGTGCGACCGGGCTGCCACCTATCTGCGAATATGCCATGAAGCTGCCCAAGGTGCCCTGGAAGAACATGGCCGCCATTGGGGGCGCAGTCAGAATCAAGGTCGTCAGGATCAATCCCATGCCGCCCTGCTGCATCGCCTGACTGGTCATGCCGTCACTGGACGCGCCCATGAGCGGGAACTTGTTCACAAGCGCCGTCATCCAGAACGAGGCCGACACGCGGATCACCATGTCCAGCGCGATCGAGACCATCGCCGCCAGTACCGCCATGGAGAACATGGTTCCAATACCGTAGAACAGCCATCGCTGGAACAGCTGCTTGGTCTGGTCGAACAGAAGGCACAGAATGAACAGTGGTCCCAAGCCGATGAACAGGGCCATCGCGACCTCATACAGCAGCAGCATTGAACCTGCCGTCACCGCAGGGCCACCCGTGCCCAGGCCAATGAACCACATCGCGCGGGTCTTGTCAGCCTGCAGCTCGGGATCATTGAGAATCTTGATCCCATCGATACTGGACAGCGCCACCTGCATCCAGGCAAGGCTCTTGTCGATCTGCGCCTCGGGCTTCTCGTCCTTGCCGGTCACAACGTGCGTGATCAGGCCCTTCACGTCTTCCGTCAGGAATTCATGGAGGTCGCGGCCGAACATGCCCATGCTCGTCGCAACCGCCACGATCAGGGCTGGCGTTCGTCTCTTGAATCACCAAGGCCATCATTGATGAGCCGATATCCCTTGAGCACTTCCCACGAAGTGAGCCCAAGCTTAACAATCCAATGCGCGCTCAGCGTATACGCGCATCATCAGAAACACACCCACAGGACTGCACGCGGGATAGCGGTACGGCCTGACGAACTTGGAGGCGATTCGCGACATCATATTGAGGAGCCCAACTGAATTAAGTCTTCTCAACTAAACGGACGCCACTTAAATCTAGCGCCAACGCGCACCACCCGTCAGCTCCAGACCCCACCTGCCAAGCAGGCATACTTGCAAGCCAGTCTCAAAATTCGCTCACGCTGAAGTTCCACTAGTACTCCTGAAAAATCGGATCAGAGCATGCGGAATAAAATACTTTACACCCTGCGCTTGCCCGCTTTGTGCATTCATCCATTGCAAGTTTCGTCGCGAGAGCCTCCGTCTCGGCTCGCCACGTCACCGCTCCTCCTCTTTCGAGACTCGAAGGGGTAACCATTGCAGCGCATTGGTTTTTGTAGGACATCGTCACTCGGCAATCACTAGCGCCTCCGCGGGCACACTGCGAAATAGCTTCTTTTTCTGCAGCGCCTTTCGAACTCTGACCCGTTGATGCACCGGCATCACCGCTCGGAGCAGTGGCAATTGCTCCCCAAGTTTTCAACCAGCGGCCTGTTGGCCTAGGCGCCGCCGTTGCATTCGCCCCACTGTCCCCGCCCGGAATCGGTGCACACCCCCCCACGCCCTGCCCACCAATGGGATATTGTCCGGGTGGGCAACGACCTTCTGCGCTAGCGGACGGAGCATCCACCAAGAAGAGGATCAACAGCAAAGACAGCATCGAGGCGTACGCTGCTACCAGTTGCTTCGCCCTGAATTTATTCGCTGCACGCATCACAATCACCCTGGCTCTATCTCGGTTTATTGCCAATCCCCATCCTGCCTGGATCATGCTCGGGCGTGGAGTTAGAAGGACCGGTGAACATCTTTGTTGGAGCACCAACTTCATTAGCGCCTTCACTTCCCTTGCTCGTCGAAGGCTTATCCGGCGTGTAGTAGCTACCCGGCGGCTGCCCGCTCGGGCCAGGCGCCTGTGCCACCGGGCTGCCACCTATCTGCGAATATGCCATGAAGCTACCCAAGGTGCCCTGGAAGAACATGGCCGCCATTGGGGGGGGGCGCAGTCAGAATCAAGGTCGTCAGGATCAATCCCATGCCGCCCTGCTGCATCGCCTGACTGGTCATACCGTCACTGGACGCGACCATGAGCGGGAACTTGTTCACAAGCGCTGTCATCCAGAACGAGGCCGACACACGGATCACCATGTCCAGCGCGATAGATACCATCGCCGCAAGAACCACCATCGAGAACATGGTGCCTATGCCGTAGAACAACTACCTTTGAACAGCTGCTTGGCCTAGGCAAACAGCAGACAGAAGATGCACAGGGACCGCAGGACGAAGAACGAGGCCCAAAGCGACCTCGTACAGCAAACGCTCTGAATGTTGGTTTGGTCAATACTCGCTAACAAGCCGTAATGCGACCTCTAACAACTCATGCCTGTACGCCCCGGTCGCACTTCGCTCAGTAAGACTTGAAGAGCGGCTCAGTGCAGTCGGTATAGAGCACCTTGCATTGCCCAATGCTCTCCTTACTGCACGCAGCCAGCACATTCTGGGTTGCACTTTCGCGCGATGCTCCCGTGTTCGTCCTTACCTTCCGTCCTTCCTGCGCGGTCGCGTAGGCAACGCACTGGTTCTTGTAAGTTGTCAGGACTTTGCAGTCGGTCGCCCCATACTGCGCACATCGCTCTTGGGCTTCTGTCTCGGCTGCCGACTTATCCTTATGACCCTTGGATGCCCCCATGTCACCGGACGCAGGTGACAGAGAGATGGCACCCCACGTCTTGATCCAACGGCCGTCGGGCCTGGGCGCAGATGTGCCGCTCTCCCCCCCAGTTGGAATCGGGGCGCACCCACCGACACCCGGGCCACCGATTGGGTACTGACCTGGCGGGCAACGCCCTTCTGCAAATGCTTGGCCGGCAGCTACCAACGTAATCATCAGAAGAATCACGCGCGAAGCCAAAGACATATTTACCTCTTCATCAATTGCCGCTGATCTTATTCGCAGCCCGGAGCCCAGTCTCCCTGGGGGACAGCAGCCCCCCTTGCGGAACAGTGAGCCTGCCATTCCCAGCTGAATTACTGGTTTCCGGATTGACAGAATCCTGCTTCGAAGGAGCAGCTGGTGTATAGGTGCCGGGTGGACGCCCATCCGCACTCGGAGTAGCGGCTGCGCTACCACCTATCTGCGAATATGCCATGAAGCTACCCAAGGTGCCCTGGAAGAACATGGCCGCCATTGAGGGCGCAGTCAGAATCAAGGTCGTCAGGATCAATCCCATGCCGCCCTGCTGCATCGCCTGAATGGTCATGCCGTCACTGGACGCGCCCATGAGCGGGAACTTGTTCACAAGCGCCGTCATCCAGAACGAGGCCGACACGCGGATCACCATGTCCAGCGCGATCGAGACCATCGCCGCCAGTACCGCGATGGAGAACATGGTTCCAATACCGTAGAACAGCCATCGCTGGAACAACTGCTTGGTCTGATCGAACAGCAGGCACAGAATGAACAGTGGTCCCAAGCCAATGAACAAGGCCATGGCGACCTCATACAGCAGCAGCATTGAACCTGCCGTCACCGCAGGACCACCCGTGCCCAGGCCGATGAACCACATCGCGCGGGTCTTGTCAGCCTGCAGCTCGGGATCATTGAGAATCTTGATCCCATCGATGCTGGACAGCGCCACCTGCATCCAGGCAAGGCTCTTGTCGATCTGCGCCTCAGGCTTCTCGTCCTTGCCGGTCACAACGTGCGTGATCAGCCCCTTCACGTCTTCCGTCAGGAATTCATGGAGGTCGCGACCGAACATGCCCATGCTCGTCGCCACCACCACGATCAGGGCGGCGCGCGCCATGTTGGTCACCAGGATCATCATCGAGTCCCGGCTGCGGCCGGTGACGATCCGATAGCCCTGTACCACTTTCCCAGCGCAGTAGAAGAACACTTGCCCACTAAACAAGGTGCACGAGTCGCAATGCAACCTTGATGAAGTCGTTCTCGCTCAACTTCTCGCCGAGCGGCTTCTTCAGCCGCGCGTTCTACCCCAGGCTCTTGAGCAGCTTGGCTCAGGTACGCTCATACCATCAAAGATGTCACGGCAGTCATGAGACTAAAACGACTCAAAGATCGGCTCAGAACAATCTGTATAAAGAACTTTGCACTGGCCGCCACCGATGTCCGCGCAATGGGACAAGACTCGATTTGCAGCCTCCTCCTTGGAGCCTGCAACCGAATAGGAGACACGGCCCTTACTCCCCCTCTCGGGATCAGCATATGCAACACACTGGTTCTTGTAGGTAGTTCCGACTTTGCAATCTCTAGCGCCATGGCTTGCGCAACGGGAAAGCGCCTCGGACGCAGCTTCCTGCTTTGAACGCCTTCCAACCGAAGCCCCCATATCACCTGTGCTTACTGCGGTTGCAATAGCTCCCCAGGTTTTGATCCAGCGGCCAGTCGCGACCGGACCACTCGACCCTGCATCGCCTCCATTAGAGCCCGGTATTGGCGCACATCCACCAACCCCCTGTCCGCCAATCGGATATTGTCCGGGCGGGCAGCGCCCCTCCGCTTGGGCATCTTCTGTCACAAGCAAGAACAAAGCAGAGCAAATCCAAAAGAGGGAGATCACAATGCGCTTCACGTTAACTCTCCAAATACGCCTGAATCACTATCTACTAGGATGAGCAGCTCGCTGGCCAGTTTCCGCAATCTTTGTCGCATCCGACTGCGGCAATGTCATGCGGCTTGTTGACTGACTACTGTAGTCACCGGAGTCGACAGTTCGTCCCTTCTCTGGCGTCGCTGGCGTGTAGTAACTACCCGGCGGCTGCCCGCTGGGCCCCGGTGCCTGCGCCACCGGGCTGCCGCCTATCTGCGAATATGCCATGACGCTACCCAGCGTGCCCTGGAAGAACATCGCCGCCATTGGGGGAGCGGTCAGGATCAGGGTCGTGAGGATCAGGCCCATGCCGCCCTGCTGCATCGCCTGGCTGGTCATGCCGTCGCTGGAGGCGCCGTCGAGCAGGAACTTGTTGACCAGGGCGGTGGACCAGAACGCGGTCGAGACACGGATCACCATGTCCAGCGCGATCGATCCATTGCTGCCAGTACCGCCATCGAGAACATCGTGCCGATGCCATAGAACAGCCATCGCTGGAACAGCTGCTTGGTCTGGTCGAACAGCAGACACAGAATGAACAAGGGACCCAGGCCGATGAACAGCGCCAGCGCGACCTCGTAGAGCAGCAACATCGCACCAGCGGTGACCGCCGGGCCGCCGGTCCCCAGGCCAACCGCCCGCGAGGCACGATTCTTGTCGTCGCGCAGGTTGCCGTCATCGAGCACCTTGATCGCGTCAATGTCCGACAGGCCCGCCTGCATCCAGGCTAGGCTGGTGTCGATCTGATCCTCCGGCGAGTCATTCTTGCCGGTCACCACATAGGTGATCTCGTTCTTGAGTCCTTGATCAGGAAGTTTTTCAGGCTGCCAACGAACATCGCCATGCTGGTTGCGACACTGACGATCAGTGCCGCACGAGCCATGTTCGTCACCAGAATCATCATCGAATCGCGACTGCGACCCGTGACGATGCGGAATCCCTGGATCAGCACCCACAGGGTCATCAGTATCAGGGTGATGCTATCGACCCACGCCATCAGTTTGCCGAGCAATTCGATGCCGAACTCGTCAATCCTCTTGCGCGGATACGACAGGATCGACCGGAAGAACACGAAGTCCCCGACCGATCGGACCCACATGGCGTTTTGAGATAAGCATCCAGCCAACGCACATGCATTGAGCCTGATCACGAACGTGGCGCCGTTGAACAGACTTCAATTGGGTCAACTCAACTTTCAAAATTTTCGAAAAACTGGCTCGGAGCAATCAGCGTAAAAAACGGTGCACTTTTTGCCACTCGGATCCACGCACTTTCTCTGCGCTTCTGCAATCGCAATCCTCTTTTTTGGAGCACGGCCAACCGCAGATTGGGCTCCAGGTAAATCAGCAGATGGAACTAACCATGCCACGCATTGGTTTGAGTAGGATACCGTAACCTTGCAATCCCGTGCTCCACCACCAGCGCACCGCCGCATGGCTTCAGAAGCAGCAAGCTCTGCAGATCGCATATCTGAGACCATTCCCACCTCGGAAGTAGCAAGAGAGGTCGCTATCGCTCCCCAAGTGCTGATCCATTCGCCTGTGGGCCGAGGCGGCAAGGGTATCTGGTCACCTGATCCAGCAGCGCCACCAGGAATTGGAGCGCAGCCGCTCGCGCCCTGCCCCCCAATTGGGTAGAAGCCCGGAGGGCAACTTCCGCCCTCTGCACGACCAAGATTTGGAAGAAAGGCGCCAAGAGCACCAAACGATGCCAACACAATGAATGGATACATGCGCATGATATGACGACTCTCCAATTTCTGCGGAAACGCTTCCGCTTTCAGTTAACGAGTGGGCGCATTTCCAAGCGCTCCGGGAGTATGGCTCGGCGCATCATGACTTGGCGCCACCTTCGGCATCGTCAACTGACTGCTCTCTGCGCGCCTCTCGGTACTCGTGGGATCAGTAGGCTTGTAACTACCCGGCGGCTGTCCATTAGGTCCCGGCGCAGCAGCAACCGGGCTGCCACCTATCTGCGAATATGCCATGAAGCTGCCCAAGGTGCCCTGGAAGAACATGGCCGCCATTGGGGGCGCAGTCAGAATCAAGGTAGTCAGGATCAATCCCATGCCGCCCTGCTGCATCGCCTGACTGGTCATGCCGTCACTGGACGCGCCCATGAGCGGGAACTTGTTCACAAGCGCCGTCATCCAGAACGAGGCCGACACGCGGATCACCATGTCCAGCGCGATCGAGACCATCGCCGCCAGCACCGCCATGGAGAACATGGTTCCAATACCGTAGAACAGCCATCGCTGGAACAACTGCTTGGTCTGATCGAACAATAGACTAAGGATGAACTGCGCCCCGAACCAATCAACTCAGCGCCAAAGGCAGAAGCTAGTAGACAAATGAATTACAGAACGACGTTTTATCTCCAAGAGTAATCACCTCGCGCTCACGTTGACCGAACCCGTGGACAACAGCGCCCACCCTTGGCGCAACTTCGCCATCTCAAGCGAAAGCGAAAGCGAAAGCGAAAGCGAAAATAGAAATGGCCCACGTCTTAGCGGGCCACCCCTAAAATAAAAAAAGCAGACCTTCAGTATGCAACCAAGCCCAGCCAGTGTCAGGAATCACATCAACGGAAAGACTTGAACTCAGACTCACTACAGGCTGAGTAGATGACGCTGCACTCGGTACCGTTCGCAGCCGCCTTACATTGTTCCAATGCGTTACGCCTTGCAAGCTCCAAGGTTTCCGCGCGGGCAGCTATCGAGCTTGCCGAAGTCGCGCCTCTAGGAGTATCCGCAAGCGCCACGCACTGATTGTTGTAGACAATGAGAACCTGGCACTTCTGCCCTCCTCCCAAACGGCATTGATCCAGAGCCACAGAGACCGCCTCGGACTTGCTTTTGCGAGATTCCGAAACGCCTGTAGCGCTGACGACCCTACGAGCATTGGCGCTGGAGTCTTCCGCAATCGCGCCCCATCGCTTTTCCCACTTCCCAGATGGAGCGGGTGCGGTCGGCGATGACGAAGAATCAGCTCCCCCCGGAATCGGGGCACACCCAAGAACACCCTGAGCACCACCCACGGGATACTGGCCTGGCGGACACCTGCCCTCGGCATATGCCGCTGCAGGGATCGACAAAATCGCCAAGAGCAACAGAGTCTTCATCATCTTCACCTTCAACGAAAAACGGGTCTTCATTTCACCAACGCGTTGCCCAAGGCACCCGGCGACTTGGATTCAACATGCTGATTTTGACCAGAACCCATCACCGAGCGCCCTTCAAGTTGCGGAGAGGGACCACTGGACCCCTGCGATGAATTCTTCTCCTGCGCGGGCGTGAAGTAGCTACCCGGCGGCTGCCCACTCGGGCCCGGCGCCTGAGCCACCGGGCTACCACCCATCTGCGAATATGCCATGAAGCTACCCAAGGTGCCTTGGAAGAACATGGCCGCCATTGGCAACAGTCAGAATCGTGTTCGCCAGGATCAAGCCCATGCCGCGCTACTGCGCCGTGAGCGTCACCCGCAATACTCGCCCTCAGAGCCGTCAACGACGAAAAAGTTCCTGCGTCTGAGGGGCTGATGCGTCAACATTTTTGACGCGAACGCACCCTACTTCGAGGAGGGATTGCTCGCCTAACGGAACTTGGATTGAGAGGCGCTCTTGATTGAAAAAAGCGCAATCACCATGAGTGGCTACCTACGTGACTCAAGCGCCAAGCAGCAGTCTCACCTAGAGACAGATACCACTAATCTGCCAGAATACGATAGACGCTGGACGTCGGATGTATCAACGCAGCTCCATCGAGCAATCAGAATTCTTGGAAGATCGGCTCACTGCAATCGGTGTACTTGATCGTGCACTGCCCACCGCCGTGAGCAGCACAGTACTTCAGAACCTCAGTGGAAGCAGCCTCTCTCGTTGGGCCGCCGGCCATTGAAATCAAGCCTTTAGAGCCCGGAGCCGGATCCGCGTAAGCGACGCACTGGTTCTTATACGTTATCCCTACAGTGCAATCCTTCGCACCATATGTCGCACACCGGGACTGAGCCTCAGCGACAGCCTCGGCCTTTGATCTCTTTCCAACCGAAGCTCCCACATCACCGGTCGCAACAGAACGGGATATGGCTCCCCAGGTTTTGATCCACTTACCTATCGCACGCGGCCCGGAACTCCCCTCACCCTGAGAGGCTGGAATCGGGGCACAGCCACCCGCACCCTGCCCGCCAATCGGATACTGACCTGGCGGGCAGCACCCCTCCCCATAAGCAACTAGTGGGGCAAGAATCAGGAGAATCAGCAATAGAAAATTATTCATTCTCATAAGAAGCGACTCGACAGCAGATCAAGAATTTTTGCCAACTTGCGGCGACGCATCAAGTTAACGATTCACCCCGCGAAGGCCCGTGTCGTGAATCGTCGGCGCTGAGTTCTGTGGCAAGGCCATGCGAGCTGTCCCGGAAGCCGCGTCCTGACCCGCCGTCGGAGCCTCAGTACTGCTAGAAGGCTTCGGCGGAGCGTAATAGCTCCCTGCCGGCTGGCCATTCGGGCCAGGCGCCTGTGCCACCGGGCTGCCACCTATCTGCGAATATGCCATGAAGCTACCCAAGGTGCCCTGGAAGAACATGGCCGCCATTGGGGGGGCGCAGTCAGAATCAAGGTCGTCAGGATCAATCCCATGCCGCCCTGCTGCATCGCCTGACTGGTCATGCCGTCGCTGGAGGCGCCGTCGAGCAGGAACTTGTTGACCAAGGCGGTGGACCAGAACGCGGTCCAGACACGGATCACCATGTCCAGCGCGATCGATACCATCGCTGCCAGTACCGCCATCGAGAACATCGTGCCGATGCCGTAGACCAGCCATCGCTGGATCAGCTGCTTGGTCTGGTCGAACAGCAGACACAGAATGAACAAGGGACCTAGGCCGATGAACAGCGCCAGCGCGACCTCGTAGAGCAGCAACATCGCACCAGCGGTGACGGCCGGACCGCCCGTGCCCATGCCGATGAACCACAGCGCCCGGGTCTTGTCCGCCTGCAGCCCTGGATCGTTCAGGATTTTGATGCCATCAATGCTCGCCACGCCCTTCTTGCAAGCAGAGCAAGCAGCCTCTCTCGCTTGCTTAGTACCTAACCGTCGAGATCACGACCTTGACATCGTGGACAAGGAAACCCTCGATGCTGGCACCGAACAAGACCAGGCTGATAGCAACACCAACTATCGCAACCTGCTGCTTTCAATTAGAAGCTCTCGAAGAGCGGCTTCGTACATGCACTGTAGAGCTTGCTGCATCCTCTACTACCTCGAGTTGTGCAGGTTCTCATAGCCAGCTCGGTGGCAATCTGTTCAGTCTCCGCGCTAGAGATAACCGAACCTCCGCGCTCAGATGTGGATGGCGAGATTAGTGCAACGCACTGATTCTTGTAAGACTGCACTGTTCTGCAATCTTGACCACCCAGCTTTGCGCATTGATACATAGCTTCCTTCGCGGCGTCAGACTTTGACCGCTTCTCAATTGCCACGCCAACCTCACCTGTTGAGGAGGTTGCTACCGCGCCCCAAGTCTTGCTCCACCGACCAGTCGCCCTTGGGCCGGAGTCTGCGCTCCCACCCGCAGGGATTGGCGCGCATCCAGGCGCACGATCATCCCCAATTGGGTACTGGCCCGGGGGACAGCGCCCTTCTGCACTGACCACAAGTGGGAAGACGCCAAGTGATGCAACGCAAATGAGTGCTAGCACCCGCATTGTCTTCAGCAAGACTGCAACGCTACATGTTCGCCGAATCATAGGCCTTCACCTCATTTAACCTTGCTTGCCAAACCATATCGGCCTGGATCAATTTCAGACGGGCTTGAAGTTGCCCCTTGTCCTGACACTCGCGAAGATGTATCCGCCTGTGTTGTCGTACTTTGTGCCGCACTCGCATTTGGTGCCGGCGGCGTATACGAACCCGGCGGCTGGCCCTGCGGACCCGGCTGGCCAGCAGCAGAGCCACCGATCTGGGCGCGAAACCACCCAAGGTCCCCTGGAAGAACATGGCCGCCATTGGGGGCGCAGTCAGAATCAAGGTCGTCAGGATCAATCCCATGCCGCCCTGCTGCATCGCCTGGCTGGTCATGCCGTCGCTGGAGGCGCCTTCGAGCAGGAACTTGTTGAGCAGGGCGGTGGACCAGAACGCGGTCGAGACACGGATCACCATGTCCAGCGCGATCGATACCATCGCTGCCAGTACCGCCATCGAGAATATCGTGCCGATGCCGTAGAACAGCCATCGTTGGAACAGCTGCTTGGTCTGGTCGAACAGCAGACACAGAATGAACAAGGGACCCAGGCCGATGAACAGCGCCAGCGCGACCTCGTAGAGCAGCAACATCGCACCAGCGGTGACGGCCGGACCGCCCGTGCCCAGGCAGATGAACCACAGCGCCCGGGTCTTGTCCGCCTGCAACCCTGGATCATTCAGGATCTTGATGCCATCAATGCTCGACAGCGCCACCTGCATCCACGCCAGGCTCTTGTCGATCTGGTCTTCCGGCTGCTGGTCCTTGCCGGTCACCACGTGGGTGATCAGGCCTTTGACGTCCTCGTTGAGGAATTTCTGCAGGTTGCTGCCGAACATCGCCATGCTGGACATCGCTATGCTGGTGGCAACGGTGACGATCAACGCAGCACCGCACACATCGCGGCATCAGCATCCATCAAGAGTGAGGCTACGGAAGGATCAGTACGCCTTGAAATACGGCTCCGTGCAACCGCTGTAAACAACCTTGCACGCCGCCCCCCCCCCCGTAACTTGACAGTCCTTGAGAGCGCGGGCCTGAGCCACGCCCACATCAGCACCAGTATGGATCTTCGTACCACGCCCCCCACCAGCGGTAGCCGCAGCTACACACGTGTTCTTGAATGCTAGATCGATCCGACAATCACTAGCCCCCCATTGGGCGCACTGTGCGAGAGCATCCTTCTGAGCATCAGACTTGCTGAATTTTCCCATCGAAACTCCCGCATCACCTGACGCGGAGCTGGAGAGCGCGCCCCAAGTTTTGATCCAGCGACCAGTTGGCCTGGGGCCAGATTCCGCCCCCCCCCCCCTCCCGCTGGAATTGGCGCACAGCCAGGCGCTCTGTCATCTCCGATTGGGTACTGACCGGGCGGGCACCTACCCTCTGCCAGCACTGGTCCGGCAACAACCGATAGAGCAGCCATAGTACAAACGACTATCACGGCGCGGAAAATCGGTGCGGTCGATTGAATACCTGATCTGTAGCCGTTTCTCATCTTGAATCCTTTGCCGTGACTGCGACACCTCGCTGCCCAGTATCTTGACTTACACCTGAGGCCCCACTGTTCACGCTTCCCATTCGACTGTAGTCAGCGCCGGAACTACCGCTACCACCATGATCATTCGATTTGGGAGCCGGCGGCGTATACGAACCCGGCGGCTGGCCCGCTGCCGATCCACCGATCTGGGAGTATGGCGCGAAACCACCCAGCGTGCCCTGGAAGAACATCGCAGCCATTGGGGATAGTCAGAATAGTGTCCGTCAGGATCAAGCCCACGCCCCCCTTCTGCGCCGCGCAGCGTCACCCGCAATGCTCGTCGCCAAAGTTCTCATCGACGGAAAAGCGCCTGCGTTTGAGGGCCAGATGCGTCAGCATTTCTGACGCGCACGCAGCCTACTTCGAGGAGAGGCTGCTCGTCGAACGGGACTTGGCGTGTTCACCAGCGCCTTTGTTCAGAACGAATCCGACGCCCAAATTACCATGTCCCAGACGAGGACGACCCAATACAACTGCACTAAGAGGTGACTAGCGACGACACCCAACGTTACCACCTAGATCGGCTGTTCCAGCTGCCCAAAAATGAGATGGCCTGCTTTTCAGCAGGCATCCCCATGCAATGGCCGATTCAAGAATCTCGCCTGTGATTCGGCTGGCATAGTTCAGAAAGATTCAAATATTGGCTCAGCACAATCCGTGTACAACACCTTGCACTGCCCTCCACCGTTCTTCGCACAGTAGGAGAGAACCCGACTGGTCGCGTCCTCTCTTGAGCCGGCGACTGAAATAGAAACTATTCCCTTACTGCCCGGCTCAGGGTCAGCATATGCGACGCACTGGTTCTTGTACGTTGTATCGATCTTGCAGTCTTTCGCTCCATGTGTCGCGCACCGAGCAAGCGCTTCTGAGACAGCCTCTCGCTTGGAACGCCTTCCAACGGAAGCCCCCATATCGCCCGTGCTTGCCGCCCCCGCAATAGCCCCCCAAGTCTTGATCCAACGCCCAGTAGCAATGGGGCCGCTCTGGACGCCACCGGTACCGGAGCCCGGAATAGGTGCGCATCCACCTACGCCCTGACCACCAATGGGGTACTGCCCTGGCGGACAACGCCCTTCCGCTCTCGCCTCACCCGCCACAAACAAACATAGGAGCAAGCCGACAAGAATGAGAGGAAACATGTATTTCACACTTCTACTCCGTACGCATGGGGGCTATTGATTGCCGGGATGTGCAGCTCTGAGACCGGTTTCGGCAACCCTGGAGGATTCCGACGACGGAAGGGTTGAACGTGCGGTCGCATGTCGATCATGCGCACCACTGTCTTGGCCGGACTGCCCCTTCTCTGGAGCCGGAGGCGTGTAGTAGCTACCCGGCGGCTGCCCGCTCGGACCAGGCGCCTGTGCCACCGGGCTGCCACCTATCTGCGAATATGCCATGAAGCCACCCAAGGTCCCCTGGAAGAACATGGCTGCCATTGGGGGAGCGGTCAGGATCAGGGTCGTGAGGATCAGGCCCATGCCGCCCTGCTGCATCGCCTGGCTGGTCATGCCGTCGCTGGAGGCGCCTTCGAGTAGGAACTTGTTGACCAAGGCGGTGGACCAGAACGCGGTCGAGACACGGATCACCATGTCCAGCGCGATCGATACCATCGCTGCCAGTACCGCCATCGAGAACATCGTGCCGATGCCGTAGAACAGCCATCGCTGGAACAGCTGCTTGGTCTGGTCGAACAGCAGACACAGAATGAACAAGGGACCCAGGCCGATGAACAGCGCCAGCGCGACCTCGTAGAGCAGCAACATCGCACCAGCGGTGACGGCCGGACCGCCCGTGCCCATGCCGATGAACCACAGCGCCCGCGTCTTGTCCGCCTGCAACCCTGGATCATTCAGGATCTTGATGCCATCAATGCTCGACAGCGCCACCTGCATCCACGCCAGGCTCTTGTCGATCTGCTCATCCGGCGCCTTGTCTTTTCCGGCTAATCAGGCATTTCTACGTTTTCAGCCAGAAACTCATAAGCGCAACCTCAGAAGTTTTCAAACTCAGGCTCGGTGCATCCAGAATAAATCACTTCACAGCCATCGCTCCCCTGCTTTAAGCACGCATCCACAGCCATCTTACTCGCAGCATCAACAGATGCCGCACGCGCAAACGTGGAGCCACCAAATCTTGCATCACTGGGGGATACGAATGCTGCACATTGATTATTGAACTCCAATACCACCCTGCAATCCGTAGCCCCCCGCTGTGCGCAATTAGCAAGGGACTCCGAAGCCGCATCCCTCTTCTTTCGCTTACCGAGAGCCACGCCGACATCGCCCCCCTTCGCTAAAGCGATGGCCCCCCAAGTCTTGATCCAACGCCCTGTCGCAACAGGCGACGCTTGGCCTGCTCCAGTGGTACCACCTGGGATGGGAGCACAGCCGCCGACTCCCTGACCACCAATTGGATACTGACCAGGAGGACACCTACCTTCTGCGTTGGCCGTCTGTGGCAATTGGCAGGCAATGATTCCCAGCCCCAGCAGGATTACTGCACCTGAATAGACACGAATTGACTTCATCTCCGGCCTCTAGTTCGAAGCTAAGCCTTTACGGCCAGTATCAGAATTGCCTGACCCAGCTGTGGAGTTGCTGCCAGTGACTACGACATTGCTCCCAACTGAAGTCGATCCACCCGATTGACTGCCACCGCTCGTTGAAGGTTTATCCGGCGTGTAATAGCTACCCGGCGGCTGCCCATTCGGGCCCGGTGCCTGCGCCACCGGGCTACCGCCTATCTGCGAATATGCCATGAAGGTACCCAGGGTGCCCTGGAAGAACATCGCAGCCATTGGGGGCGCAGTCAGAATCAGCGTCGTCAGGATCAGGCCCATACCGCCCTGCTGCAGCGCCATGCTGCTCATGCCCTCGGTCAGGTTCGACCCCAGCAGTGCACCCAGCGCAGACGCGCCCCAGAACGAAGCCGCCACGCGCGCCACCATTTCCATGGCAATGCCGGTCATCGCAGCCAACACCGCCATCGAGAACATGGTGCCGATGCCATAGAACAACCATCGTTGGAACAGGGACTTTGTCTGCTCAAACAGCAGGCAGAGGATGAACAGCGGACCAAAACCAATGAACAATGACATGGCGATCTGGTACAGCAATAGCATGGCGCCCGCCGTAACGGCCGGTCCGCCGGTGCCCAGCCCAATGAACCACATCGCACGGGTCTTTGCGCTATCCAGCGTTACGTCGCCGGCAACATCCAGCACACTCACCGACGTGAGCGCCAGTTGCATATAGCCCAGGTTCTTGTCAATCAGTTCCTCGGCGGTCGACTTCTTTCCGGTCACGATATAGGTGGGACGTGCCCCCGGTTTCCAGGGCCAGCCTAACTTAAGTAGAGTCCGTCCCCATACCGAGGACGGACATGAAGAAGCGTTTCACCGACGAGCAGATTATTGGCTTCCTGAAGCAGGCGGCCGCTGGCACCCCGATCAAGGAGCTGTGCCGCTAAGACGGGCCAAAGCACAGCTACAAAATGCGGGCTCGATCTCAGTTCTTTCTCGCACCGCCGCTCATAAGGTTAACTACTAGCGTCAGCCAAGGCTCAGCGAAACGACAGTCTCACTGTTGCCCTGCGACCCGGGCGATTCGGCGAAGCCGCAAGTACCCTGAATTGACTCAGCTAGAAGGACTCAAAAACAGGTTCCGAGCAGTACCCTTACTGCCAGGGGAAGGATCAGCATATGCCACACACTGATTTCTGCAGGTCGTATCGATCTTGCAGCCTTTCGCGCCATATTTCCCACAGCGTTCCAGCGCCTCCGATATCGCTTCACTCTTTGTTCCCTGGCCTACCGAGGCACCCACATCACCGGTGCTTGCTGCCCCGGCTATCGCGCCCCAGGTCCTGATCCAGCGCCCAGTCGCGATCGGACCGCTCTGTGCCGCTTGGCCAGCTTGGCTGCTGTCTCCGGGTATCGGAGCACACCCCTAAACCCTGTCCTCCAACCGGGTACTGTCCCGGCAGGCACCGCCCCTCGGCACGAGCATCGCATGCAAGAAGCACCAGAAAGAATGAAGCCATTTGGGACAACGGTACAACGCGTCTCATACCAGTACTCCAGTACCGCGCGAGGCTATGGCTGCCCAAGGTCCACAGCTCCAAAGCCTGTATCCGCAGCTCTCGCGAAATCCGATTGCGTCAATGCAACTCGTGCCGCAGCCACAACCAGGTTGGCATGCCCCAAAGAAAATTCGCAGCGACAGGAGTGCTTCTAGAATCTCTCAAAGATGGGATCGCTGCACTCGAAGTACATAACTTCACACCCGAAACCTCCTTGCTTCTTGCAACCCGAAAGCGCCACAGCACCGGCCTTGGCAATGCTGCCATCTCGGGCGATATGGGCGCCGGTCTGGGAAGCAGTGGGAGATGCAATCGCCACACATTGGTTCTCATACGAGATCTTGACCACGCAGTTTCGCGCACCCGACGTCGCACATTGACTTAGCGCTTCCTGCTCAGCCTCCTCGCGGGAGTACTTCTGCTTTGCAACTCCCGTATCCCCCTTTTCACCCATGGCAACGGCGCCCCAGGTCTTATGCCAACGCCCTGTCGGCTGCGGCGGGGGCGATGGCAACTGTTGCTGGGAAGAGACGCTGCTCGCACCAGGGATCGGAGCGCACCCGCTGACACCCTGCCCGCCAATTGGGTAGAAACCAGACGGGCAGTTGCCCTCAGCCGCTACCGGCGAGGACCAGAACGAAGCCAGCACTGCCAGCATTCCAACAAAGTACCGCATCAGTCATCCAGGACGACATTGAAGAACGGAGGCAGCGGCCATGTACCTCTGACTGCCGAGCAACTTGGGTGAAGGTAGCGACGGCGGCGTACCAGCCTGCACCAACATACGCTCCCCTAAAGCCACCAGGCATTCGAGCGCCGCCTGGACACACTTTCAATACTTGCGGAAGACCGGCGCGGAACATTCCGAGTAAATAATCCTGCAATGCGCCCCGCCTGCTGCCTGACAGTCACGCATGGCCTGCTCCCCGGCGCTCTCCACCGTCCCCGAACTGGCGTACTGCGTACCGGTGGATGCCAGTTCCGAGGTGACAGCGGCCACACATTGATTCTGGTAGGTGAACTCGATTCTGCAACGTCCACCGTTCTTCTCGCAATTCGAAATCGCGGCCCTCTTCGCAGCACGCTCACTGGGTTCACCTACAGATGCGCCCCCCTCCGAACCGCTGGATGAGCCAGCGAGTGCGCCCCAGGTCCTAACCCACTCACCCAATGGTCTGGGCGGAGGAGTAGGAATCGTAGCGCTGCCCCCAGAACTGGCTCCTGGAATTGGCGCGCAGCCCTGTACTCCCTGCCCTCCAATCGGATACATACCGGGAGGGCAGTTCCCTTCTGCACTTGCGGATGAGAATGCTAGAGAGAACATTGCTGCGATGACCGCTTGCATCAACCGACCAGTCATGATCATACAGCCACGCCCGAACTCAATTTCCAGCCATCTGCGAACATGCATGAAGTCTCCCAGACGCCTCGGAACAACATCACAGCCATAGCAGATGCGGCCACAAGTAACGCCACCTTCCGGTGCAGCATGAATAACTGCTGACAGCCCTCACGCAGAACTGGCGATCAGCGATACGCCCTGAACTCCGACATGCTGCAGGCCGAGTAGGCCACTTCACACGCTCCTCCATCATTCACAGAGGCGCATTCCTTCAACGCGAGCGATTGAGCTTCGTCAAGTGTTTCAGCGCTGGCAACGATTGAATTTCCGGCAGCCTTTCCGCCCGAGCGGGGCGACGGATCGGCGATTGCGGCGCATTGATCGTGATAGCTCAAACGAATCTCACACTTGCTCCCTCCTCGTCGGACACATCCGTCGATCGCCGCCGCTTCCGCAGCTCGCTTCGATTTCTGGGATACGGAAACACCGGTTGCCATCGAGCCACCAGTGGCTGGTTTTTTATCCTCAGCGATGGCTCCCCAGCGATGCTGAGCTTCTGCTTGGACACACCAGTATCGCCTTGTCCGCCTGTCGCAATCGCGCCCCACGTTTTGTGCCACCGGCCTGTGGGATGGCTTGCCTGTATACCGACCAGCTGCCCCCCTCCAGTTCCAGCAACGGGAATCGGAGCACAACCTTGCACACCCCGCCCTCCCACGGGGTAGAAACCCGGCGGGCAGTTCCCTTCAGCCTTTGCGATTGGCGTCCATGCACAGAACCGGAATGCGCCAAGTGCCAAATCGACACACGCAACGGTGAGCCGGCTAAAAATAGGCATGCCTCTGCTTCTCAATCACCTGATGCAACTCCACATTCCCGGATCGCAGAAGACGTGCCCGCCGCTGCCCTCCGAGGTGCCATCAAGCTAGCCATGTCCTTGGAAGATCTAACGTCCCTGCGCACGCCGCCGTGCAAAACAGAGCGATCAGGGTCGGCCTCATTCTCAGTTGCAGCAGCGCAGCCGCGCCCGAGGCTTCTCGGAGCCAAGCCGCCGTGCGCGCAAATTGCAACAAACAGATAGCGATCCGCGTCATTGCAATCATCCCGAGCACGGCCATTTCAGTACTTCCTGAACAAGGGCTCGGTGCAATTTGCATACACGGGAGCACAGGCTCCCGGCTTGTCATTCTTGCAGACTCCCTGAGCAGCCCGCTCGGCATCACCCGGAGTCGGACCGGTGCCAATTCCTGACAGGCCATTTCCGGTCCTTCCGCTCGGGATGACCCAAGAAACGCACTGATTGAAATAGGTCATGCTGACCCTGCAATCGCTTGCTCCGCTGGCAGCACATTCTGAGACGGCTTTGCGTTCCGCCTCCTTCTTTGACCGGTGCCCCGTAGAAACGCCGGCATCGGAAGTGCTGGCGGATACCGCAATTCCGCCCCAGGTCTTGATCCACTCACCCGTAGGTTGCGGAGGAGGAGGTGGAGACTGCTGGGCGGCGCCGCCAGACGCCGCGCCGGGAATTGGTGCGCATCCCATTGCCCCTTGCCCCCCCACGGGGTAGTAACCGGGAGGACAGGCTCCGCCTTCTGCACGTGCAGAGGAAGCTGAAGCTGCGATGATTCCCAAAGACAGCAGGCTAAAGAAAATAGAGCGCATGAAACCCCTCAAATAGACAGCAAGCCAAAGCAAAATCAGGAGTTACCGGACGGTGCATTGCCGCGGAGCCCCGTTGATGCATGAGCGGCCTCATGATTATGAATCTTCGGCATCGCGACTTGATTCGCTGTGGAAGAACCACTTTCAGTAGAAGGCTTGGCAGGCGCATACATGCCCCCCGACCCACTAGAACCCGGCGGCTGCCCATTTGGACCCGGCGAGGTCGGCACGGCGCTACCACCTATCTGCGAATATGCCATGAAGGTACCCAGGGTGCCCTGGAAGAACATCGCAGCCATTGGGGGCGCAGTCAGGATCAGCGTCGTCAGGATCAGGCCCATGCCGCCCTGCTGCAGCGCCATGCTGCTCATGCCCTCGGTCAGGTTCGACCCCAGCAGTGCACCCAGCGCAGACGCACCCCAGAACGAAGCCGCCACGCGCGCCACCATTTCCATGGCAATGCCGGTCATCGCAGCCAACACCGCCATCGAGAACATGGTGCCGATGCCATAGAACAACCATCGTTGGAACAGGGACTTTGTCTGCTCAAACAGCAGGCAGAGGATGAACAGCGGACCAAAACCAATGAACAATGACATGGCGATCTGGTACAGCAATAGCATGGCGCCCGCCGTAACGGCCGGTCCGCCGGTGCCCAGCCCAATGAACCACATCGCACGGGTCTTTGCGCTATCCAGCGTTACGTCGCCGGCAACATCCAGCACACTCACCGACGTGAGCGCCAGTTGCATATAGCCCAGGTTCTTGTCAATCAGTTCCTCGGCGGTCGACTTCTTTCCGGTCACGATATAGGTGATCTGGTCCTGCACATCGCCAGTCAGGAAGTTCTGCAGCTTGGTCCCAAACATGGCCATCGACGTAGCGACCGTAACGATCAGTGCCGCCCGTGCCATGTTCGTCATCAACGCAGCCATCGAGTCACGGCTTCGCCCAGTCACGATGCGGAAGCCCTGGATGAGCACCCACAGCGTCATCAGCACCAGGGCCATCGTGCCGACCCAGGTCATCATCCGGCTCAGGATACCGTTGCCGAAATTGGTGATCTCTTCGCGCAGATATTCCAGGATCAGCCGGAAGAAGAAGAAGTCGCCCACCGAGGCGAACAACGTGCCGTGCAACAGATCATTGAACACCATACCGTGCATCATTCCCTGACTCATCACATCACCCGCCCCGCGTCGGGGCCCTGCTGGAGTGCGTTGCGCACGTGATTCACTTGGTGGAGAGCGCGGCCTTCAGCGCGCCGGCCTTGATGACACTTCCAATCGGGTTGCGCTCGCCCCGCAACGCACGCTCGGCCAGATTCTTCTGCCGCCCCTGCAAGGCAGCGATCTGCTGGTCGTAGACCTTGATGGTGGTCTCCCACTTCTTGAAGGCCTTCTCAAGCTCAACCGAGGTTGCCGTATTGTTGGAAATATCCTCCTGCAGTGCGCCTTCATTCTTGAACGCGTTGCGGATCCGACGCAGCTGCTGAAGCATCTGCTCCATCGCCGGCATGGACATCTGCACGACCTCGACAGTCTCGTTGTACTTCTTGTTCTCAAGCACCTGGATGTAAGAGCAGATCGCACGCTGCTGCGCGCCGATGTCACCGCCCGGGCTCATGTTCAGCACTGCCATCAGACCATTCATGCTGATCATGGAATCGCCACCGCACTTCTCGGCCACGTTCCAGTTCTCGGGAATCTTCGTCAACGCGGGAGTCGGCGGCATCAGCGGCGAAGCAATGATCTGGGTCCAGTTCTGGAGCTTGGACATCCAGTTGTCGATGGTCTTGGAGTACTGCTGAGCCGTTTCACTCCAACGCTGCGCAGTCTGAAGATATTCCTGACCGGCCTTCATCTCCTGCATGAAATTCATGATCCAGTTGAACGGGTCATAGACCGTCATCGCCTGCGCGGGACTGGTGCCTGTACTGATGGTCATGCCCAAGGTCAACACTGCGGCCATCATCGGCGCGAAGCGCCTGCGTCGCACCGGAGTGCGGCGGAATTCAGTTGTCATGGCGGTTTCCTTGTTCGTCTGAGCGAGCGTCTTCATGCCGTCTCCTCCTGCTCGGCCCGCTTCCCGGACCCTTTTCGATGTTTGTAGAAATCTTCCAGCCATTGTTCCGGCGTAAGCTCATCCACGGTGATCCGGTTGCGGACCGCAGCGGTCTGCAACACCCGATGCATGATGTCGATGTTGTCGGTCGACGCCGAGATCACCGACAGAATGTCGTCCATGCCGCGCAGGTTCAGCTGGCAGACGCTCGATGCATGGCCCTGCTTGACCAGGAAACAGCGCGAGCGCTCGTCGAGCGCGGTAACCACCTTGAACTCGGCCTCGGTCAGCTTCAGGCCGTCCATGTAATCGCTCTTGCTGGCATTCGGGTTCGGCAGAAGGATCAGCGTGGCGGTCTGCTCGATCAGCGCGGCAGAGATATCGCTCTTCAGCGCGTCCTCCGGGCTCTGCGTCGCGAAGATGCCCAGACCGTTCTGCTTACGGATGGTCTTCTGCTTGTTCTTCGCGAATTCCTTCAGGCCACCCTCGCCGTCCAGGATCTTCCAGAATTCGTCCATCACGTAGATCAGCGGACGACCATCGATCAGCGACTCCAGGCGGTGTAGCAGGTAATTGATGACCGGCACGCGTACTTCGGGGTTGTCAATGATGTCGGTGTAGTCGAAGCCGATGATGTTGGCCTTGCTCAGATCAACGGTGTCGACCGGATTGTCGAACACCCAGCCCAGCGAATTGCCCGAGGTCCAGCGGCGCATGCGCGCGTAGAGCCCATCGTCGCCCATGTTGGGCAGGCTCTTCTGGAAGTTGGTCATGCTGCGCAGGTGCATCGGCGTATCGAGCATGCTTTCCACTGCGCGGTAGATGTCCTCTTCCTCGCGGGCGCTGTACTCACGCTTGCCGGCCAGCACCTTGATCAGGTCGGCCAGGAACTGCACGTTGGCTTCATTGTTCTCGCACTGGAACGGGTTGAAGCCGGTCGGCGCGCCGTTCTCCAGGGCCAGATAGTTGCCACCGCAGGCACGGACGAAGATCTCCGCACCACGATCCTTGTCGAAGAAGAAGATGGTCGGCGACGGCTCGTACTTCTGCACCTGGCTGAGCAGGAAGTTGATCAGCGCGGTCTTACCGGTACCGGACTTGCCGATCACCATGGTGTTGGCGATCGCCTTCTCGCCCAGCGAGTTCTCCGACGGATGGGTCGCGTGGAAATTGAAGTAGTACGGCTGGCCGTTGGTGGTCTGCAGCGTGGTGACGCAGTCGCCCCACGGGTTGTTGTGCTGCTTGCCGGTCGCGAAGTTGTGCAGCGGCGACAGCCCCAGGAAGTTCAGCGAGCTGACATTGGCCAGGCGGGTGCGATAGCGCCAGTTGGCCGGTAGCTGCGAATAGAAGGACGAGGTGACCGCCAGGTCTTCCTTGGTCGACACGAAACCCGCATTGGACAACTCGGCGCGCGTCGTGGCCACGTTCTGCGACAGCTTGGCCTGGCTGTCGCCGTAGACCGCCATGATGAAGTGGTACTCGCCCAGTACGAAATTTCCCGACGACAGCTGGTCCATCGCCTGGTCCAGCTCGACGATCTGGCTGACTGCCTTGTCGCCTGAGGAGATCATCATGCCCTTTGTGCGGTCGAGCACCTTGAGCGCGTCCTGACGCCCCATCGGGCTGAACGAATGGGTGATGACGTACTCGTAGTCCAGGTACTTCAGGCCGTTGAGAATGCCCGGGTAAGTTCCCTCGGCATACTCCTTGATGTTCAGGATGGCGCCGAAGTGGTTGGCACCATTGGGGGTATTGATGACGAAGTCACCGGTCTTGGACGAGAACATGTGCCGGCTGACCGGCAGGTAGTCCTTGATTGGTGCCGACAGCACCGGGACCGGCTCGTCAATGCGATTGATCAGGTAACCGAACAGCTCCAGCGTTTCCGAGAACACCACGCCGTTCTTGGCCTCGTACATGCCCAGGCGGTACGGCGCATAGTCGCGGATCACGGCCTCGACGTTGCCGGCAAGTTCCATCAGCTTCTCGATGGCCTGCTCCTGCTCGGCCTGCAGGCGCTCGACATTCGCCGACTTTTCCACGAAGCGCTTCCCGGCTACGACCGGGCGGTAGATCATGGTGAGGTACAGCTCGTTCTGCATGATGCGCTGCGAGGACAGCATGCCCATGTACTGGTCGGACACGTCCTGGTTGAAGCGCTGCTTGTAGTGGCTCTTGCCTTTCAACGTACGGCGACGGCGAATGTCGTGCACCCAGAAGGCGACATTGACGAAATCCGGCGCCCTCAGCGTCTGCAGCAGGCGGTTGAACGTATTGTGCCGGTGCTCCAGCTCCCATTCCTCGCGACCAACGAACGGCAGTCCTTCCAGGTACCAGGTCAACATGTAGTCGCCACCCGTGGTCTTTACCACGTTCGGGGCGACATGCGTCGACAGGGGAATGAACTCACTGATGGAGGTGTCAGGGCTGAACATACGACTGCTTCCAAAGAGGTACTGCCAAGAAGTTTCAACAGACCCGACGGACGCTTGCGCCCGCGGGCCGGATCCGGACCTCAGTCCATTCGGGCCGGTTTGTCGCGGTAATGGTTGGGGTTGAACACCCACATGCCATCGTGTTCCTGCACGTTGCGGACTTTCAGCTTGAACAGCAGGCGCAGGCCCAACAGGCGGAAGATCATTTCGTCACGCTTGGCCATCTGCCGCATGATGAAGACCGCCACCGGAATGGTGAGCAGGAACCAGAAGTTCGTATACATGCTGAGCAGCAGCAACCCACCTGCCACCATGAAGAATGGCAGGTAGGGAACGCCCAGGAACATTGCCGGACGTGTGCAGCCGCGGAAGACGACGTTCTTATGCACTGTAATACTGGACAGCCTGCTGGATCAGCATGGCGGTCTTGCCTTCGCAGGTGCCATAGTCGTCACCCAGCAGCATACGTGCGATCTGGCCAGCGGCACCGATCAGCACGCCACCGATCAGAATCGGGGCCACATCACCAATGCGCTTGTGCGCGAAGGCGATCTGGTAGCCGGCGAAGATGACGGCAATGGTCACCACGGCGATCGAGGCCATGTTCAGCAGACCATTGATGCTGTCGAAGAAGCCACATACCTTCTTCTCGGTGCCACCATAATTGACGCCGCCCTGATTGGCGAAGACCTCCGGAGCGAACAGCGCACCAACAAAGAGGGTGGCCATCAGCAGGGTCTTCAGCGTGCGCTGGGCCTGGACGAGGTCGAGATTGGATCGCTTCATGGATTGATTTCCTTGTTGATGGACTAACACAACTGAATCGGCCAGCCGGGGGACTGGCCGCACCACGACTTCGTCAGAACACGAAGGCCGCATCCCCTGCGGGAATCTGCTGCACCGGTGCGGCCTGCACCGGCGCGTTGTACGAATTGTCGGCACCCGCCACAGGCTGGTTGCGCTCGCTCCAGGGCCGCAGCATCACCGGCCCCTCATTGCTGGCACCGGCAGCACCCGGCAACTGCTGCGGCATGGCCATGGCCTGCGCAGCACCCTGCTGAGGCAGCTGCTGAGGCATGCCACCGGACTGTTGCTGGGGATAGGCGGCCCCTTGGATGGGCTGCATCATCCTGTCCACTGAACCCAGCACCACTTTGGACAGCGCCTGGTCGGCGAGATTCAGCAGACTGCCCCGCGCCATCGCACCGGTGGACGGGTACACGACATAGGCGCGTGCGGGATCTTCCGACGGCACGTACACCGGGCCATTGGATTGAGCAACGATGCGCGCCTGCGCCGGCGAAGCGAGCTGCGGGTGATGCTCGACCTTCACCGCGCGGCGCTCACCCCGACTGACCACGTCGATCGGCGCAACACCATTGCTGGCAACCTGCTGGCCGCGGCGGATCGAGTCGTAGATCTTCTGCACGTAGCCGTGACGGAAGCCGGTCTCGAAGTTGCCCGAGTAGTAACAGCTGAACGACTTGCCCCAGTCACCACCGGAGCGTTTGTAGCACTCGGCGAGAATGCGCGAACCGGCCTGCAGGTTCGGGCACTGCTGGAAGGCCTTCTCGTAGGAATCCAGCCCGTATTTGCCCAGGTTGTAGCGATTGACCTGGGCCAGCCCGATCGAGAAGTTGTAGCCCTTCTCTTCCAGCATGCGCACCGTCGCCAGCGCTTCATCCAACGCCTTGGGCTGGCGCACCAGTGCACCGCCGACCACGCCGATGGCGTAGGGATTGCGCGACGATTCGACGTTGATGACGTGCTGCATCACATCCATCGACACGGCCATCTCCGGGCACGCCATCATTTCCAGTCCTGGCAGCATCCTTCAGCCCTCCTGCCCCTGGGCACGCCCAGGATTGAAGTCGATGCCGGTGATGTAGCGCGAGCCGGCATGCGCCTTGATATGCACGACGATATCGATGGTCATCATCAACAGTCGCTTGATCACGTTGAATTCCAGGCCCGAGCCTTCGGTCGAGGCCTTCACCATCAATGCCAGCTGGTCCCAGGTCTGCTCCGGGCTGCCCGCGTGGCAGCTGGTGATCGACCCCGGGTGGCCGGACGCGCAGTTGCGAATGAAGTAGAACGCCTCGTCACCGCGCAGCTCGGCCAGGATGATGCGTTCGGGCTTCATGCGCAGGCAGGCCTCCATGCAGCTCTTGGCCGTCACATTGCTGGTGCTCTGTCCGCCTTTGGAGTACAACAGGTGCACGACGTTGGGCTGGGTCAGGAACAACTCGCGCGCGTCCTCGATGGTGACCAGGCGCTCATTGTCCGGGATATGGTTGACCAAGGCCTTCATGAAGGTGGTCTTGCCGCTACCGGTCGCACCGGATACCACGATGTTCTTGCGGTACATCACCGCACGCCGGAAGAACTCGGCGTACTCGCGCGAATGGCGCAGCTCCAGCAGCTCGCGATCCTGCTCGCTGATGCTGCCATCACTCTCCAGGATCTGGTTGAAGAAGCCGTCTTCGTGATACTGCGTGAGCGACTTGGTGTGCTTGGACGGCAGACGGATGGTGATCGACACCTTGCCAGCGTCACACGCGGGCGGAATGACGAACTGTGCACGCTGGCCGGTGGGGAACGTGAGCGACACGACCGGATCGGCATCGGTGATGCGCTGGCCGGTGTTGCTCTCGTTCACCACCGCCGTGCAGAACTGCCGGGCCCGCTCGAACGTCAGGCTCGGCACCTCCACCCGCTGCCACCCCGCCCGGGTTTCCAGGTACAGCTCACCGGGACGGTTGATGCAGATTTCCGTCACTTCCGGAGAGGTCATGTACTCGGCGATGCCCAGCACTTCGTACTGATAGCGCAGGAAATCGCTGGAGACGAGGGCGAGGGGTGACACTTCGGCGTCCATGATCGTTCGCTGGGTTACCGGCGGGGATTCAGCACGTTGGTGAAATCAACGTCCTTGGCGACGTAGACATTCACCACGGTGCCCTGGTTGATGGTCACGGTCGGCGGGCGGCGCTCGCTGAGCGCCTCATTGGCAAGTCGCTCCATGGTGCGAGCGGTTGCACTCTCGTAGGGAGAGCGCACGGCAAAGCCGTTGCTGGCGACCGTTGTCGACTCTGGACCGTGCTCGGCTGCGGCGTACTTGAAGGCGTCTGCGATCAGGCTGATCATCAGCGCCGAGGCGATACGGCTGCCCCAGTGCGCACTGTACTGTCCAGGATGGCCTGCCCCGCCCAGGCCATCCGTGCCAGGGCTGGACATGGCCACGTCGATGCCGTTCGGGGTGGTGATGCGATCCCAGATCACTTCCACGCGCTTGCCGATCGGACCACCGCCGTAGGCGCCATAGATCTTGGAGCCCTTCGGCAGCAGCAGGTTACGGCCGTTGATCGAGTACACCGGCTCGGTCAGCAGGCACGAGGTGTAGCCGGCCACGTCGGTGATGATCCGCGTTTCCAGCACGCATCTCAGGTACGTGCCACGAACCAGCAGCGCGTCAGGGCTACGGATATAGGCGGCATTGGAGACATTTTCCACGTCGGGGCCACGGCGGACCTTCTGCGGCTGGGGCTGAGGATTTGCTGCTGCCTGCATGGCAGCGATCATCGCCTGGTTGTAGTCAGAGTTCTGGCTGCCGGACGACGCGCCCGCGTCACCACCCCCTACCCCGGAACCGCTGCCCATGCGCCGGTCCATCAACGTCGGCCCGCGATCTTCGTCTGGCTTGCTCGCCGACGGAAAACCGGGCATAGGCACTTCCTGCTGGGGCGCAGGCGGCAGCATCGGAATCGGATCGGCAACAGCCACCGGCGGCGCCGGATCAGCTGCGGTACCTACGCTCGGCAGCTGTGGTGTCGTCGCACGCGCCTCTTCCCGCGGCTTGTTCTGCTCGGTCGCATCATCCTGCCCCTTGCGGAACAGCAGGAAGCCCATTGCCATCAGCAACAGCACGATGCCACCGAGGAACAGCAGCGCCTTTCGGTTCAGCCGCTGCTCTTCGGCCGAGCGCAACTGCGGCGCGGCCGCATCCAGATCCGGCGCGGGCTCGGCCTGGGTCGTGCCGAAGTAGGGATTCGAAGGCGCGTCCGCGGCACCCTGTGCGCCGTACGGGCTCTGGCTCTCGTCGCGTCCGTTGTTCGGGTCGTTTCCGGGAGTGTTCTGCTGGCTCATTTCTTCACGTTCCTTCGCAGGCCGACGACGAAGTCGCCGTGGCGGATGACCAGGTACGGGTAGGTCCCGTGCACGATCAGCGTATTGCCTTCAACCGTGGTGTTGACCACGAAGTCTTCACCGTATTCCGTTTCACGACCGAACACCGCCGGGAAGATGCCGGTCTTGTACTCCGGCGAATTCGGCAGTTTCAGGTAGGTGAAACGACCATCGTCGTAGGCGTTGACAGGGATCAGCCACCCCATCTTCTTCGCCTTGCTGGTCGAATAGGAGTAGTTGAAGTTGTACTGCCGGTCCTTGGCCAGTTCCGAGCTCAACAACGGCTTGGCCTCTTCCTCGACCGCTTCCTGGGCGACGCCGAACACGGTGTCGTTCGGATAGACGAAGGCGATCTTGTACTGCACGCCCGCGCGACGAGCCTGCTCCAGCTGGCGCCAGTCGGTGGCCACCACCTTCAGTTCGAAGATGTAGGAATGGGTCTCGGTGCGCACCATCATGTTGGTGTCGACGTCGACGTTCTTCGGCTTGAGGTAGAACACGTTCTCGCGGCGGGTCAGTTCCCAGCCGCTGCTGAAGCCGGTGCTGTAGTCGAGGATCTTCTCGTTCGGGCTCAACTCGATCTGGGTGGTCAGGCCCAGGCCGGTGCGAACCGGATAGATGCGGTCCTTCTCGTACTCGTAGTGGTCAACCGCCTGCGCCATCGCCGCTGCTGAGAACAGCAACGACAACATCGACAGCAGCGCCAGCGCGCTTCCCCTGATATTTCGACTACTCATCGGTTGCTTGCTCCATCAGCAGTTCCGGTGGAATTGTTCTGCGCCGGCCTCATGGCCGGCTGTCCGGGCAGGGCCTGCCCCGGCATTGCTTGCCCCTGCACCGGCTGACCCTGCACCGGCTGACCCGGCATGGGTTGACCCTGTACGGGCTGACCCGGCAACTGGCCGTTGGCCGGAGCCGCGACCGGTTGGCCGGTGGCCGGATCGATCATCGTGGCCGCGGCAGGATTATTGGGATCGTAGACACCCTGCGCCTGCTGCGCGGCCTGTGCGGCCTGCTGCGCCTGCGCCTGCATGGCACCGTCATCCGGCACCGGCACGCCACGCGAGTAATCGTTGTCGACGCGGTACTCGGTGACCTGGAACGCCAGCGGATTGAGGATGCGATCCTGTTCGGACAGCGCCAGGTTCTGGTTGTACTCGAAGCGCATCGTCACCAGTTGGTTGTCAAGGTAGCTGGATGCTCCGGTCCGCTTGTCCAACAGGCTGCGCTGGATGCGCACCGACGCACCGCGGAAGCTGCCGTTCGGCTCAGCTCCCAACGGCGTGATGCTGAGAATCTTTACGCGAATGGCTTTTTCGCGGCCATACATCACAAACGGGTTCTGGGGGTTACTTCCCGCGTAGCGCATACGCATGCTCTGAGCAACCGGGCTGCTCGACATCACGAACACCAGTTCCCAGTCACGCAGCCCCATCACCGCCGAGTCGTACGATTCGCGCGCGAGCACGTACTGGGCGACGTTGCTGCGATTGATCGCTTCGTTGGTGGTGATCGTTTCGCCCTGGAAGGTGCCACTCAACCGCGCGACGGTCGCCGTACCGGTGTAGGCATCGGCCATCACCAGGAACGGCACCTTCTCCTTCAGCGGCAGCATGTAGTAGTAGCCACCCGCCAGTGCGAGCGACATCAACAACGAGCCCGTGGCGACCCACCACGCGCGCCGCTCGCTGCGGCGCGCCATGTCGGCCACGGTGATCTCGTAGCTGACCGCCTTGGCGACCGACTGCTCGACCTTGGGACTATTGCCGGGATCCTTCTTGCGGAACATGGATTCTTCCGTACTGCTGAAACATCAATGGGCGTGGCACCCCTGCGACAGGCGCGGGGAGCGGCACGTTCGATGATTTCGAGGTGGACTCAGGTGCCGCTGTTGGAATCAGCGCCCTGCGCCGACGCGGTCGGCGTCGAGCCAGCGCTCTGCACAACGATCTGGTTGCCAACGATGGAGACGGAGATGCCCTGCGCCGCATAGGCTGCGGTCAGATCGATCACGGCCTGCTGTGCGTTGGTGGTGTCGATGTTCGAGACCGCGCCATACAGAGTGAAATCCGAGCTGAGGCGGTAGTCCAGCGTGCGCCCGGAATCCTTGGCCCAACGCTCGAGCATGGCTTTGAGCGTGCCATCCATCGGCGAGGCCTGGTAGACGTAGCTGGAGTACAGCGGAATTTCGGTCGTCGTCGCAGCAAAGCGGTTGACCGGCTTCCAGCGGCCTCCGAAATCCGGAGCGGACTTGGTGGCGCAACCGGCCACCATCAGCGCCGCCACTGCGGCGATGGACATTTTCGCGATAAACGCCTGATTCATACGGGCTTCACTTTGACGTACGAAAAAGCAGTCCCGAGCATTGGTCCCCTGGTCGTCCGGCGCTGCATCGCGCACGCCGGAATCGGAGGGACACGCTGTGTGCAGCGCACCCACTCCGGCTCCCCTGCAGCCCAAAGGCTGCCAACCAGGTCGCGGGGCCATCGGCGCAGCCGACAACACATCCGCATACCTCACCAACGTCGAAACCATCCTTGTTTCCATGGCACAAACTCCTGGCCACCCTGCTGCTACATCTTCGACATCCAGCACACACTTCTGGACGACATGCACAGGGTCGCACAACCACGCGTCAATTCCATGTCAGACAAGTCTGAAAATCCATGAACAAATGCCAAATTCTTGACCGAAATCACGAATTCACATTCTTAACTTCGAATCAAATTCACAAATTAAGCGTCGTGAATTAGACGTTCAGCATCGGAACGTCCACCTTCGGCAGCAGCCTCGAAGTGAAGTAGCGGTCCTTGTAGTAGCGGATCTTGTCGCACTTCACCGGATGCGGTATGCCCTCATACAGGAACACCTCCATGTCCGGCCCCATCGCCTTCAGCTCCTGCGGCAGCATCAGCGCGCGCCGTTCCTCGGTGAAGTTGTGGGTCTTCTCGCGGGCATGGGTGACGTTCTTCTTGCGCACCGTGGTGTAGCCCAGCATGTCCGAATAGTCATTGGCATCCTGTTGCTCACGCGGCGCGTACAGGATCTGCAGGGCATGGTTGGTGATGATGGTGCGTGACACTTCCCGGCCGTAGGTGGCGTCGAGCTGGGACATGCTCTGGATGATCGGCAGCAGGCGGATGTTGTAGCCAGCCATGTAGGACACCGCCGAGGCGATGATCTCCACTTTGCCGATCGAGGTGAATTCGTCCATCAGCAGCAGGCACTGGTACTTCAGGTCCGGGTTGGACTTGGGCAGTTCCTTGGTGTTGAGGTTGATCAGCTGGCTGAAGAACAGGTTGATGATCAGCCGGCTCTCGGCCAGCTTGTTCGGCTGGATGCCGATATAGATGGTCATCTTCTTCTTGCGGACATCGGTCAGCAGGAAGTCGTTGCAGCTGGTGGCCTTGTCCAGCACCGGATTGATCCAGGGATTGAGCGGTTCCTTGAAGGTGCCCAGGATCGAGGCGAAGGTCTCATCGGCCTGCGACAGCATGTTGGCGAACGCCGAACGGGCGTTGGCGCTGAGGAACGGCCGCTCCGACAGGGTCTTGAGGTACTTCTTCAGGTCGGTGCCGTCGCCGGAGGACAGACGGTACACCGCACCGAGCGTGGGGGTGCCGGCGCCGCCCGGGAAACCGCTGCTGCGCTCGTCGTCCCAGTTCTCGAACAGGTACAGGGTGAAGGCCATGAACGCGTTGCGCGCCTGGCTGACCCAGAATTTCTGGTCCTCGACCCCGTCCGGATACAGCATCGCGGCGATGCTCATCAGGTCCGAGACGCGGAAGGCCGGATCATCGGAGACGTAGCTGAGCGGGTTCCAGCGGTGCGTGCGCCGGTCCTCGGCGAAGGGATTGAACAGGTAGATTTCCTGGCCTTGGCTGGCGCGCCAGCCACTGGTCAGGTCGAAGTTCTCCTGCTTGATGTCCAGCACCACCAGCGATTCGCCGTACTCCAGCAGGTTCGGGATGACCACGCCCACGCCCTTGCCCGAGCGGGTCGGCGCGGCCAGGATCACGAACTGCTGGCCATCCAGGCGCACCAGCTTGCCGCCATGGCTGCCGACCACGATGCTCTGGCCGGTCTTCTTGAACATGCCGTGCTTGGCCAGGTCGGCGCCGGTGGCGAAGCGCGCATCGCCGTGCAGCGAGCGCTTGTCCTTCTTCAGCAGCAGCACCAGGCCGGCCACCAGCAGCACCAGCAGGGGCAGGCCGAAGCCCACGTAGCCAGCCCATTTGATCTTGCCCACGAAGGGCGCGACCTGCGGTTGGCCGATGGCGTGGACGTACTGGTAGTAGGTGTTCCAGGTGAACAGCTGGGTGTCCAGCCCCAGGAACAGCAGGGTCAGATAGCCGGAAAACACGAAACCGAGCAGCAGGGTCGCCAGCGTGATGATGGCGATGAGCAGATACTTCTTACTGGGCAACACCCGAATCCTCCATGATGCGCACGCGGCGCGACGGCCTAGCGGTGGCGCCAGCGCGACGCCTTCTTCCGCAGGTGGTTCTCGTTTTCCAGCCCGGACTCCTCGCCCTCTTCACGCACCAGTTGCAGCAAGCGTTGGCGCGCTTCGGCCAGTGATATCAGGTCGGTCAGACGATCCCCATCGTCGGCGACGACCGCATGGCCGACCACATCGCCGGGAGCGTACACCGGCTCGTAGGACACCGCTACCAGCTGATAGCGTCCACGGGTTTCCAGCACATGCCTGAATTCCTGCATCGCACTCCTCCTTGTCGGGGCAACACTGCGTCCCCTGCCTCGGCATCATGCCCGTGGCAGCGTCATGGGCGCATCCACAACCGCTGCGGCTTTTGCGCGAAACTGTGCGCGGATATCCAAGGAGACTGCAATGGACTGGGTAGCACTTGCCCGTACGCTGGCCACCGAGGCCCACGCGGGGCAGATCGACAAGGCCGGCCAGCCTTATATCGGCCATGTGGCGCGGGTGGCGGCCGCCGTGCGCGGCGACGATGACGCCGAAGTGGTGGCCTGGCTGCATGACGTGGCCGAGGACTGCCCGGCGTTTGCCGCGCGGATCGAGGTATTCCCTGCGCCGCTGCGCGAGGCGGTGCAACTGCTCAACCGCGATGCAGCTCCTGACGCGGACAGCTACTACGCGCGCATTGCCGCCCACCCGCTTGCATTGAAAGTGAAGCGCGCCGATCTGGATGACAACGCCGATCCACAGCGGCTGGCGATGCTGGACGGGACCACGGCAGGGCGCCTTCGCGACAAATACGCTCATGCCCGGGTGGCGCTGGGCATCTGAGCCGGCCGCGAGGCGGCGCGGAGGGCCGGCGTGTCACCGATCAAACGCTGATTTACCCTGAGTGCTGCTGCTCCTGTTGCAGTGCAGCAGTACAATGGACGGCTCCCCCGCCCCATCGCGCCTCCGCATGAGCCCCAACTCTTCCCTGGCTGCGCGTCTGACGCCCCGCCAGCGCACCCTGATCATCCTCGCCCTGTCGCTGGGTGGATTTGCCATCGGCACCAGCGAATTCGCCAGCATGGGGCTGATGCTGGAGATCAGCCGCGGCCTGTCGATTTCCGAAACCCAGGTCGGGCACCTGATCAGCGCCTACGCCATCGGCGTGGTGGTCGGTGCCCCGATCCTCGCCTTCGTGGGTGCCAGCTTCCCGCGCCGCAAGCTGCTGTTGGCGCTGATGGGCTTCTACGCGATCGGCAACCTGGCCAGCGCGCTGGCACCGAATTACGGCACGATGCTGGTGGCACGCTTCGTCGCCGGCCTGCCGCATGGCGCCTACTTCGGCGTTGCGATGCTGGTGGCCGCTGCGATCAGCCCTGCCGGCCAGCGCGGCCAGGCGATGTCGCGGGTGCTGCTGGGCCTGTCGATCGCGATCCTGGTCGGCAATCCGTTGACCACCTGGCTGGGCCAGCAGTTGAGCTGGCGCACCGCCTTTGCCCTGGTCAGCGTGCTGGCCATTGCCACGGTGGCGATGATCGCGCGCTTCCTGCTGCCGGACCCGGACGAAGTGCGTACCTCGCCGATGCGCGAACTGCGCGCCTTCAACACTCCCCAGGTGTGGCTGGCGCTGGCGATCGGTGCGGTCGGCTTCGCCGGCATGTTCTGCGTGTTCACCTACCTCGCACCCACCCTCGTGCAGGTCACCGGCGTGGCCGAATCGTGGATGCCGCTGGCAGTAGGCGTGTTCGGCATCGGCGCGATCATCGGCAACATCGCCGGTGGCTGGCTGGTGGACAAGTTCCATTTCAAGGCCGCCGCCGTGGTGCTGCTGTGGTCGATCGTGATGCTGCTGCTGTATCCGCTGGCCGCACAGTCGGTGTGGACCATCGGCCCGATGATCATCACGGTCGGCACCATGGGTGCGCTGGCGGCGGTGCTGCAGACGCGCCTGATGGACGTGGCCGGCGAAGCGCAGACGCTGGCGGCGGCCTCCAATCACGCCGCCTTCAATACCGCCAACGCACTCGGCCCGTGGCTGGGCGGCATGGCGATCAGCGCCGGCTTCAGCCCGGCCAGTACCGGCTATGTCGGTGCAGCCACCGCGATCGGCGGCCTGCTGCTATGGTGCGTGGCGGTGATGCTGGACAAGAAGCGCAACCCGCCCGTCGCCGTCACCCACTGAAGAACGGACGTCCAACCACCGCATCCACAGGTCAACCGTTCGACTGAGCCGGCTTCGTCGCGCTCCTGACGCGCGATGAACACATTTCGTGGATGTGCATTTGGGCACAGTGCAGCCGACGCCGTTTTCTCGGCCTGCACCGGACCCGCAATGCACCACCCTCGCGCCCCTGCCCGCCACGATGCCATCGCCTTGCAGGCCGGCATGCTGGGCAGCGTGTTGGGGGTGGCGTTGTCCAAGGCCATCGCCTTGTCCGCGTTGGCAGCCGATTCGATGATGGGGATCGGGCTGTGGGTGGTGGCCTGCGCACTGCTGGCTGCCTGGGCGCTCGCAGCCTATCTGGCCTGCCTGGCGCTGAGCCGTCGTGTGTTCGTGCTGATGGTGGCGCTGTGCATGGTGCTGATGATCTGCATCGCCTGACCCAGCAGGGGCCGGACTATCGCGCATTTGTTACAGGAATAACAAGTGCAATGGGTCCGATTGTGCATGCCCGGCGTCACGGATTTGAATTCCATGACCATCCTGGCATTACCCGAGGCCACCCCATGAACCTGCAGCCTTCATTCCGCGCCACCCTCACTGCCATCGCTCTGGCGTCGCTCAGCGCCTGCGCCACCTACGACGACAGCGCCATGCATCCGACCTGCCAGGAGTCACCCCATCTGAAGGATCTGCCCCGCGAGGTCGCTGCCCGCGAGAGCCGCTGCAACAAGGGTGTGGAAGTGTGGTCGAGCGGGCGCGGCGGCAGTGACAAGCCACTGGACCTGAGCGGAAAGAAAAAGGATCTCTGAAATGGGGCGCTGCCGGTTGCCGCGGCTGTCTTGATCATGTCCATGCACCTGGCTGACTGGCCCATCACAACCGGCGCGCGACGATGAGGTCTCCCCACCCTGTCGAGATTCAGATGCCGGACACTGCCCACCCTGTCATTCGCGCGTTCGAGGCCGTGTTCGATCTGTCAGGGGGCGTGCAGCGCATCACCGCGCTCACGGTCACCTGCCGGCATTGCACATCGACCAGTTCGGCCAGTGAGGACAATCTGGTGCACTTGCCAGGTGGAGCATTGTTCCGCTGCGACGGGTGCGGCTGCCATCAACCGGTCAGCCATGCCCGTCTGTCGGACTGGCAACCGGCGTCGTTGCTGGGTATCTGAGGACCGCGACGTGATAATGACTGTGGAACAGCGGAAAATACTCCAGGCCATCGCCGCTGCAGAACCGGTGCGCGGTGATGCCGCAACGTGGGCGGTGACCGCCGGATGGGCGGTACAGGCAGAGGACGGGGATATCGATCTCACCGAGGCTGGCCGGGATGCGCTCACCGCGCAGGCAGGTCGTGAGGGCTAGACCCGCCGCTCAGGCCAGCTTCGCCTCCCTTCGCGCTGCGCCGCGATAGCGGCAACCTGCGGAACAAAGGGTGCATCCCTGCCACGTCGACGGCGAAGTGGCGAGGCCTTTCATGTCGGCGGTGTGCAGAGCGTCATGACATGCGCTCGGCTATGCTGCGCCACCTTCCTGCGCCAATGGCGGCCATGCATCCTTTTCCCCTGCCAGTCTCTGCACCTGATCAGCTCGCTTACCGACTGCTGCAGGACAGTGACTGGGCCCGCTCGGCCACTGCCGCAAGCGCACCCGCCGAACTTCGCACGTTGCTGGCGATGATCCTGGATTCGCCAGAACCCCTGTGGCTTGCCTGGGGCAAGGAAGACAAGGCGTTCTTCTTCAATGATGCCTACCTGCCCATGCTGGGGGAAAAACTGCACGGCGCGATGGGCAATCGCCTGGAGGGCGTCTGGGCGGACGTATGGCCAGACGTGGTGCAGGCCGTCAACGATGCCTTCGCCGGCACCAGCCGCAGCTTCAAGAACCTCCCGTTGATGATGGATCGCGACGGCACGCCGCGTGAAACATTCTGGACGTTCTCCTATTCGCCGCTGCGTGTCGGCTGCGGCAGTGTGGCGGGCATCCTGTGCGTGGTCAGCGAGCAGACCGAACGGGTGATCGAGCGCGATCTGCACAGCCGCCAGGTCGCGGCGATCACCGAGCAGGCGCGGGAGGCCCATCTGGAACTGGTGCGCGCCCGCGAGCAGCTGCGCCAGTCGCAGAAGCTGGAGGCGATCGGCCAGCTCACCGGCGGGGTGGCCCACGACTTCAACAACCTGCTGCAGGTCATCACCGGTTCGGTAGACATGCTCCTGCACACGTGGCCGGCGGAGGACACCCGGCGCCGCTACATCCAGGCCATTGCAACAGCGTCGGACCGCGCCACCAAGCTGACCGCGCAACTGCTTGCATTCTCGCGTCGCCAGAGCCTGTCGCCGGAGGTCTTCGACCTCTGCGAAAGCGTGCACGCGCTCTCGGATATCATCACCACGGTACTTGGCGCGCGCATCCAGGTGTCGTTGACATTGCCCGATACACCGATGCCGGTACTGCTGGACCGGACCCAGCTGGACACTGCCTTGATCAACATCGCGGTCAATGCCCGCGATGCAATCAACGGACACGGCCGGGTGACCATCGAAGTGGAACGGGTCACCGCGGTGCCTTCGGTGCGCTTCGCCGCGCCGATGAAGGGCGACTTTGCCGCAATCAGTGTGACCGACACCGGAGCGGGCATCGACCCTGCGGTGGTTGACCGCATTTTCGAGCCCTTCTTCACCACCAAGAGCGTGGGCGCTGGGACCGGGCTCGGTCTCAGCCAGGTATTCGGCTTCGTCAAGCAGTCAGAAGGCGAGGTGGACGTGCAGAGCCAGGCCGGCGCCGGTACCCGCTTTACGCTGTATCTGCCGCTGGCGCAGGCAGGAGAAACGACGGAACGGCCGGCGGCGCAATCGGGGCTGCAGCATGGGCATGGCGTCTGCGTGCTGGTGGTGGAAGACAACGTCGACGTGGCCGAATTTGCGGTGGGCGCCCTGCGCGAACTCGACTACAGCGTGGTCCTTGCACGCAATGCGGACGAGGCCCTGGCCGAGCTGGAACGGGATGCCGCGCGCTTCCATGTGGTGTTCAGCGACGTGGTAATGCCGGGCATGAACGGCCTGGATCTGGCCCGTGCCATCCGCGCCCGCTTCCCGGAGCTTCCGGTGATCCTCACCAGCGGCTACAGCGAATTGCTGGCGCGGGATCCTGGCCATGGCTTCACCCTGCTGCGCAAGCCGTACTCATTGAAGCAGCTGGCCTCGGTGATGACCGAGACCGCGCGCCGCGCGCTGGCTGTGATGGCATCGCCCTAGCCGGTCGCTCACCACGGCAAACCGAACCAGCGTTCCAGCGAAGACTCCAGCCCCGACGTGTCGCCGCCAGCATCGCAGGCCCAGGCCACAATACCGTCAGGGCGGACCAGCAACGCACCCAGTCCCATCGTATCGCGCGCCGTGGATATCACGCAGGGAACCGAGCGTTGCCAGCGCGCAAAGATCGGGCCGAGTGAAACGCCGGTATCGAGCCCCAGCAGCACGCCCTTCCCTGCGCGCAGCAGCTCCCCCATGCGATCGCCATTGGCCAGCTGGACGTCAGGCACGCTTTGGCCAACCCACGGATGCTCGCCGTTGAACACCGGTGGTTGTGCCACGCCCCACAACCGCTCAGCGAGATAGGTGGCACCGTCGCGGGTCGCGGCCAGGTCGGCGAAGACCGCCGCCAGCGCGCGCTGCCCTGGGCCTGGTCGCATCAACGCCACCTGCGCACGCGACCAGTCGAGCACCCGCGCGCCGATCGGATGGCGCTCCGCCTGATAGCTGTCCAGCAGCGTCTCGGCGGCGTCGCCTCGCGCCACGGCGGCCAGCTTCCACCCCAGGTTCATCGCATCGCCGATGCCGAGATTCAGGCCCTGCCCTCCCAGCGGCGAATGCATGTGCGCCGCATCACCAGCCAACAGCACGCGGCCGCTGCGATAGGCCGTGGCCTGGCGCGCGGCATCGGTCCATGTGGTGGCCAGATGCAACGCGGTGATCGTTGCCTGGCGCCCGGACACCCGCCGCAGCAACGCCTGGGCGGCGTGCAGGTCCAGTGGCCCGCGGTGGCCTGCGCCACCGTCGAAATCGGCCAGCGCCAGCACGCCCGGCGGGTTGAAATTGCACATGCCGTATTCGGTGAACTGACGCCCCGGGGTGAGCACCGACGGATCGGCAAGTTCAACCTGCAGCGTGTACCCGGTGAACTCGGGCGCCGTCCCTGCGAACTCGAAGCCGGAGTGCTTGCGTACCGTGCTGCGGGCGCCATCGCAACCGACCAGCCATCGGCCCCGCATCAGCCCGCGACCGGTCTGCACCTGCATCTGTGCGTCGTGTGCCTGCACTGCCTGCACCGAACAGCCACGCTCGATCTGCACACCCAGCGACACTACGCGCTCGGCCAGCACCGTCTCCAGCGACTGCAGCTCCACCGCCATCTGGGTGGGTACCGGGGTCGGCAGGCGATCACGCCAGCGTCCGCTGTCCACGTCATCCAGCGCGAACGGAATGCCGGCGAAGTGGCCTCCCAGCGGCCGCGGTTGTGCCAGCCAATGGGCGGTGCCGGGCGGCGGTGCGCCCTTGTCCGGCTTCAGCACCTGGCGGGCTGCGACCGCGTCCAGCAGGCCGCGCCGATCCAGCGCTTCCAACGTGGGCGCGTTCAAGCCGCGCAGGCCGAATGGCAGGCGCTTCAGGGCTGAATCGGGCGACTCAGCCTGCTCCAGCAGCAGGACCGAACAGCCGGCCTGGGCCAGCTCGCAGGACAGGAACAAGCCGACCGGGCCGGCCCCGGCAATGACAACGTCGTACAGCATCAGGTTCCCCGGTCTGCGCCGGCCGGCGCTCTGGTGCGCACAATGTTACACTCGGTGTACGTTTACACAAGCCAACCGCCATGACCCCGCCCCAAGGCCGTCGCGAGCAACGCAAGGCACAGACCCGACAGACAATTTCCGATGTCGCCACCGAACTGATCATCCAGCGTGGCTTCGAGGCGGTGTCGATGTCCGAGATCGCCGAGGCCGCCGGGGTCTCGCGCAAGACGGTCTTCAACTATTTCGCCAGCAAGGAGGACCTGGTATTCGACCGCGACGAGGAGGCGCGGGCGTTGCTGCGCGAGGGCATGGCGGCGCGCCGCGGCATGACGCCGCTGGCCGCCTTCCAGTCTCTGGTGAGGGAGCTGCTCGACAGCGGCCATCCCCTGTTGCGGATCAACTCCGGTGCAGCGGCCTTCTGGGCCACCGTGGCCGACAGTCCGGTGCTGGTCGCGCACGCGCGACGGCTGCAGGCACTGCTGGCCGACGACCTCACGCTGTTGATGGCAAGCGCGGTCGGGCGGCCAGCGGGTGATGCCGAGGCACGCCTCGGTGCGGCGATGCTGCTGGCGTCGATGGTGGCGGCCTATCAGGGAGGCCTGGCCAGCCAGCAGGAGGGTGAGGATCCGCGCCAGGCGGTGCTGCAGCTGATCGTACGCGGCGGCACCGGCGTGCTGGTGGCCCTGGCCGGCACCCCGTATACCGACCCGGGCCCGCGTCCATAGTGCATCCGGGGTATAGGTCCCGAAGCACTGCAAATGCTAATCTTTCTCATTTGCAGCCCAGCCTCGTCCCTCATGCCCTTTCCAACCCCGCTCAAGCGCGCCCTCTGCCTGGCGCTGCCCCTTTCCCTGGCTACACCTGCACTGGCTTCCGAGGCCTTCGCTGACACCCCGAAGGACCTGGACAAAGTGGAAGTCCGCGGCCGCGCGCAGACCCTGTATCGCACCAACGATGCGGCCGTCGGCACCCGCACCGATACCCCGCTGGAACTGGTACCGCAGTCGATCCAGGTCGTGCCGCGCGAGCTGATCGACGACCAGGCGGCGCGCCAGGTCACCGATCTGTACCGCAGCATCAGCGGCATCAGCTTCTTCAGCTATGCCGGCGTCACCCTCCGCGGGTTCCGCCAGGAGAACGTGCTCTACGACGGCCTGCGCGGTGATCCCTATGCAGGCTTCTCGGTGCCGCAACTGTTCAATATCGAACGCGTGGAAGTGCTGAAAGGTCCGGCCGGTGCGCTGTACGGCGGTGGTGATGCGGGCGGTGTCATCAACTATGTAACGCGCAAGCCCAAGGCGCGCGCCGAACGCCGCATCGAGCTGCAGGCAGGCGACAGGGACTTCCGCGCCGGATCGATCGAAAGCACGGGCCCCTTGAATGCCAGCGGCAGCATTCGCTATCGCGCCGGCCTGTATGCCGACAGCGAGCAGGGCGTGCGCTGGAATGCCGACAGCGAAAGCGTGATCGGCGATGCCTCGCTGGCCTTCGATGTCGGCCAGACCGGCGAACTGGTGCTGCAGTTCACCGACATCACCCAGAACCTGGGCGGCAACCGCCTGCGCGGCGTGCCGGTGAACGATGCCGGCAGCTTCCTGACCGACCGGCGATGGAACCACAACGAGGCCAGTGACTTCCTCGACATGCGCGCCAAGGTCGCACTGGCGCAGTATCGTTTCGCACCGCGCGACAACCTGGACGTGGACATTGCCGCGCGCTGGTTCAGCAACAACGAGCACCAGATGTACCACGAGCCGATGGGGCTGATTGATCGTGATCGCGACGGCGTGGCCGAGTGGATGACGCGCCAGCTGCGCAACCAGATCCGCGACAACGAGGCCTTCACCGCCAGCGGCAATGCCGTCTGGCGGATCAACACCGGCCGTATCGAACACAAGGTGCTGTTCGGTGCCGACGTGTATCAGCTCGACGCCGACTTCACCGCGCAGACCGCCAACAGTGCCGACCTGGCACGCGGCGCCGGCCCTGTGCGCGGCATCGACCTGTTCAACCCGGTCTATGGCGCGAGCACCTGGCACGACTACAACCTGGCCGCCCTGCCCTGGCGCAGCACCGCCACCCGCAGCAAGCGCTACGGCGGCTATCTGCAGGATGAGCTGGCACTGGGCACGCGCTGGCATGTGCTGGCCGGACTGCGCTGGGATGGCTTCAAGGATGAGGACCGCATGGGTGGCAGCAGCGTGGATGGCAATGCGCTCAGCTGGCGTCTGGGCAGCACCTTTGCCGCCCGGGACGGCGTGAACCTGTACGCCAACGTCGCCAGTGGCTTCGTGCCGCAGAGTGCCGCCAACCAGAATCCGGCGGCCGGTGGGCCCTTCGACGCTGAGCGCAGCAGGCAATGGGAAATCGGCCTGAAATCCCTGCTGGCCGACCGTGTGACCCTGAACATGGCGGCCTACCGCATCGACCGCAGCAACATCGTGCAGGCCACCGGCGAAGTGCGTGACGGCGTGAACCAGCTGGCCGCGCTGGGCCTGGTACGCAGCACAGGTATGGAACTGGACCTGCTGGCCGACGTGACCGAGCGCTGGGTGGTGAACCTGACCTACGCCTACAACGACGCACGGGTGAAGGACGCCGGACCGAACGGCATCACCAATGCCTCCGGCGACCGCTTCGCAAATGCGCCACGCAACAAGCTCGGCCTGTGGACGCGCTACGACCTGCCGTCGATCAACTCGGCTATCGGCTTCGGCGCCGACCACGTGGGCGAGCGTGTCAGCCTGGATGGGCAGACGGTCAAGGCTTACACGGTATTCGACATGAGCTGGAAGACCACGTGGAAGCAGTGGCAGTTCCAGGCCAACGTCAAGAATCTGTTCGACAAGGTGTACGCAGCCAGTGGCTTCATCGAACGCAACGGGCACTTCCCGGGCGAGCCACGGCGGGTGTATGTGCAGGCGGCTTACCGCTTCTGACGGGCCTCTCCGGTAACGCCGTGCCCATACTCGGCTCGGCGCCTCGCTTGGTCACCCCATGCGTATCGCGTGACGCTCGCGCGCCTGCAGATCGATATCCTGCTGGCGCTGCATGGCCGCCTGCTGGCGCTCAAGGCTGGCAGCTTCGATCTGCTGCAGTGATTGTTCAACCGGCATCTGCACCGCAACATCGGTAGGCATGGAAGCCCGCAGGTGCGCCGGATCATTCAACTCACCCTGCACCACGAACACATTGCGGCCGGCCGGATGCTCGGCGGTCTGCGTGCTCAGCAACACATGGTCGGCACGTTCAAGCTGGTTGCGACGGGCCAATGCCATCACGCTCGCCACAAGGCGCTCGCTGTTCTCGTCGTGGGTACGCCCGGCGCCGGCATCGATCGCGGCCACGCCTTCGCGCACCTGTTGCATCAGTGCGTAGTCGCGGTGGCCCGGACCAATGTCGGCCAGGCGGGTCGGTGCCTGCGAGGGATCCGGCACGTCGTCCACGGCGGCGGTCAGCGGGCTGCGGGTGATGGTCCGGTACGGGTCGTCCGGGTGGAACTGGGTGCGTTTTTCCTGGCGTTCCAGACGGACCTCGCGCGCGTCGTTGAGTTCGGCGATGCGGGCGGGGTCGGTGATCTCCCGCATCGACATGTGGCCGCCGCCCGCGCTGACACTGGCCCACTTCCTGTCCGCTGCGAAGTACATTGCGTAGTAGCTGTTGCCACCGATGACGTTCGGATCGACTGCTGAGCGGCCCTCCAGCGCCTGGGTGGCTTCCAGCACGCTCAACCGGGTGAGGTACTGGCCGCCCTTCACCCATCCCATCTGGCTGACAGCATCGACACTGGTGTTGCCTACGCGCGGGCCTCCATTGCAGGGTTCCAGCGCCACTATAGGGAACTGGGCGTCAACGGAACAGGAACCGCATCGCAGCCCTTCATGGAACCAGGCAGCGCTCCACCTGCAGTGACAGCGCCTGGCAGGCGTTGAACAGGCCCTCGACCACGGCGGCGGAGGGACAGCAGGCGGGATCGTCGCTCTCCCGCGCCACATGCGCAGCGTGCAGCACCGCGGTCAACGCCGTGATGCCCGAAATGCTGCGGGTCGCCAGGGCCATGTCGAAGGCGCGGCCGGGGCTCAGGCACATTTCACTCCAGGCCTCGCCATCAGCGCGCAGGTTCCTGCCGTGGCCTGCCAGATGTGCAAAGAATGCCGATGGCGTGACGAACTCGGCGGATTCGCGGAGCGCGTCCTCCAGCGTTTCGGCCAAGGCAGCGGGAAGATCGCGCACGGCGGCGCCCAGCAGCGCATGCAGGCGGGGATGGTCGGGAAGACGTTCGGGCATGACGGCAACCTCACGATGTGGCCACCTGCAGATGCAAGGTGGCGGACGGTGCGGGTTGGCGTGCCGGATACGTAGTACGAAAGCCGACGGGCCCTAAGACCCCCACGCACCATCCGCCATGAACTGACAGAGAGTGCATTGTCGTGATCGCAACATACGTTGCAACTACGACGCCTTGTACTACGTAAGTTCGAGACGCCAATCCCGGCCAGGGCGAGTGCCTTGGCGCGGCGATAATGGGCGCACTCCGTCGTGGATGGAAAGTAGGAAAAGTCCGCGCTGACACGTTCCTACGCTGGTTGCGTCACGGGATGGCGAACCGCCCACCGACTGACGCGCTTCGTTGGTACATCGCGCCTGCCTGCGCGTGGGACCCAACGATCACTTCGAGCCGGACACGACACACCGGCTATGGCGATCGCGCAGAAAGTCGCAATACGCACGGCCTTCCCTTCCAGCTCGAACACCATCGGCCCGCGCTGGAGACACACCGGGAACCGTTGCATGGAAGCGCCCAGAGCTATATTCGAGCGCGAGATCTGATCACAACGGAATGTGCGCGCCGCGCCATTTTCATACGAGATCCGCGAGCTGATGACTATAGTCGCCGACCTCAATGGATCAGGAGCTCATCATGGAATTCACTTCCTGGCGCAACATCCTTGTTGCCGCTGGTATAGCTGTCGCACTTTCCGTGGCCGCCTACAACGATCATCATCGTCATGCGCTTACTGATGGCGCTGAAGGGCGCGATGCGGTGGGCCTCGTCACCGAGGTGCATTGGGATGAGAAGAGGGGCAGAAAGAGCAACTTCGTCCTGAATGTCGAGTTCGAAACTGAAGACGGCCAATCACGCGTTGAGAAGATCGCGGTCTCCAACGACCTTGGCAATCGGATGCGTGCCACCGACGAGGCGGAGGAAATTGATATCCGCTACAACGCCAAAGACCCGTCCGTGGCGATGGCCGTTGGCGAAGCGGACAACTCCCTGCTGTTGTTGTGGCTGGCAATCGCCTCCGGGCTGGTCACCCTGGCACTGCTGGCCACCCGGGTGGTGCAGGGCCGGAAAGCGCAGCCGGCCTGACCCATCCAGGCGCGAGCGCATCCACCAATGCGCTCGCGCAGAGCCAAAAGTCTCTTCAACTCTGGCAATCGCCTTCCGTGCTTCCATGGCCGCGATAGGTCTCGCCCCACTCGCGCATGGCCAGCAGCACCGGCACCAGCGTGCGGCCGAACTCGGACAGCTCGTATTCCACCTTGGGTGGCACTTCCGGATACACGTGGCGGATCACCACGCCATCGGCTTCCAGTTCACGCAGCTGGCTGGTGAGCATGGACTGGGTGGCATTAGGCACCCGCCGCGTCAGTTCCATGAAACGTCGCTTGCCGGTCATCAGGTGAAACAGAATGATCGGCTTCCACACGCCACCGATCACGGACAGCGTGACTTCCACCGCACACCCGCTCTTGCCATCCCAACGCCTGCTACGCATGCATACTCCGGAAAACCATAGTACCTACGGAAAATCATCGTTCTTGTTGCAATAGTGGCACGAGCCTAGCATGGCCCCATTCCATGAATGTGAGGCCATCCATGACGTTCAAAGCCCTGCTGACCGGCAAGACGAACAACCAGCTTTCGACCGAGCTGGTCGATTTCGACGAGGCGGACCTGATGGACGGCGATGTCCTGGTGCAGGTCGAGTACTCCACGCTCAACTACAAGGATGCGCTTGCGCTCACCGGCAAGAGTCCGATCATCCGGAGATTCCCGCTCATTCCCGGCATCGATCTGGCAGGCGTGGTACTGGAATCCAGCAGGGCCGACTTCAAGCCAGGCGACCGCGTCGTGCTCAATGGCTGGGACCTGAGCATGGGCCACCACGGCGGCCTGGCACAGCGCGCCCGCGTACGCGGCGAATGGCTCAACCGGATTCCTGGCAACCTGAGCACCCGTGACGCCATGGCCATCGGTACCGCTGGCTATACCGCGATGCTGTGCGTGCTGGCCCTGGAACATGCCGGGGTGACGCCCGAGAAGGGCGATGTGCTGGTGACTGGCGCCAACGGTGGCGTCGGCTCGATTGCGGTGGCGATCCTGTCGAAGCTGGGCTATCGCGTGGTAGCCGCCACCGGACGCCCGGAGCATGCTGAGTATCTGCACAACCTGGGTGCGGCCGAGATCATCGATCGTGCGCAGCTTTCGGAGCCGCGCGAGCGGCCGGTGAGTGCCGAACGCTGGGCCGGCGTGGTGGATGTGGCCGGCGGCCCTACCCTGGTCAACGCCATCGCCGAGACGAAGTATCGCGGTGCCGTGGCCGCGTGCGGCCTGGCGCAGAGCGACGCTCTGCACGGCTCGGTATTGCCCTTCATCCTGCGCAACGTGACCCTGGCTGGCGTGGATTCGGTGAATGCCCCACAAGAGGTTCGCCAGCGCGCCTGGGATCGGCTTGCGACCGACCTGGACCCGCAAAAGCTGGAAAGCACCGTGCAGCAGATCGGCCTCGCCGAGGTGCTGGATGTCTATGAGCAGATCATCCCCGGCAAGGTGCGCGGCCGCATCGTCGTGGATGTGAACGCCTGACGCCTGTCGCGCTGGCGAGGGTGCAATGCCATCGCTGGCTCACGCGCGCGACTGACCGGAAAACGCAGCGTGCCACGCCAAGCCGCCTTATCATGGGGCGGCAAGGGCGCTTTACGCCCGGTGACGTACGCAAGGCAGTATCTGGATGTCTATGGAATGGCGCCCCTCGGTCTGGGGCCAGCGTGTGACCCGCTCGCCGGACTGGCAGTTGCGGCTGGATGGCGAACAGCTCGCGCTTTTGATCGACGGCAGGCAATACCACCAGCATGTGGCGAACGAACACAGCGTGCGGGTCGTTCGCGGCGTGCTCTGGTCCCGGGTCGAACTGACGACCGAGCACGGTGAAGCACTGTCCGTGGATGGGCTGCCCAACAGCCAGGGCTCCGGGCTTGCCGCTGCCGTTCAGCACGTGCTTTTCACGCGCTCCAGACGAGGGCGCAAGGCACTGTTTGAGCACGTTCTGGCGCAGATCCAGGCGTGGCTGGCCGAGGCAGATGCGCTTACCGACCGAGGCACCACCGGCCGCCGCTGGATCACGTACGAACAGCAGCAGGCGTTGCTGGCCGAACGCCCGTCCCTGCCCCTCACGTCAGCCGAGCTGGAGCAGCTGTTCCTCGACGAGGAGGTGCATGACGACCTGCACTCGGACCGCCACCGCATGGCACTGGATGCACTGCACGACTGGCAGCTGGATTGGCCCGCCATGTGGGCGGACGCCAATGAGGCAATGGCGACCCGTGAACTGGGTCTGGCCAAGCCCTTCCTGGACCGGGTCGAGAGCAGGCCGCTGACCGAGGAGCAGGCCCGCGCCGTCATCTGCTTCGACAACCGGGTGCAGGTCGTGGCCGCGGCCGGCTCTGGCAAGACCTCCACGATGGTTGCCAAGGCCGCTTATGCCATCGATCGCGGCTTTTTCCAGCCCGAACGGATTGTGATGCTCGCCTTCAACAAGGACGCCGCTCAGGAGCTGGAAGAGCGCGCGCAGCGATGCTTCGACCGGCTCGGCATGGGCGACACCATGGTGGAAGCCTGGACCTTCCACGCCCTGGGCCTGTCCCTCATCGCCAAGGCCACAGGGCGCAAGCCCGATATCCCGGAATGGGCGGTCGACGCAACGCTGGGCTTCAACAAGCTGGCCGAACTGGTGGACGACCTGAAGGACCGTTCGACCCACTTCCGCACCCAGTGGGACATGTTCCGCCTGGTGTTCGGACGCGATCTGCCGCCGTTGGGTACCGACATGATGGCCGATGGTTACGACCGCGATGGCACACCCTACATACGTACACTGCAGGGTGAGCGGGTGAAGAGCCTGGAAGAGTGCGTCATCGCCGACTGGCTGTTCTACAACGGCGTGGCGTACGACTACGAGCGGCGCTACGAGTTCGATACCGCGACGGATACCCACCGCCAGTATCGTCCGGACTTCTACTATACGGACGCCCAGCTGTATCACGAGCACTTTGCGCTGGATGCCGATGGCCAGCCGCCGAAGCACTTTGCCAACTACAGCGAAGGGATGCGCTGGAAGCGGCAGCAGCATGCGGCACGCGGCACCGCACTGGTCGAAACGACGTCGTTCGGCCTGCGCAGTGGACAGGCCCTGCAGCATCTTGCCGAGCGGCTGGGTGCGTCTGGTGTCGAACTCGACCCGCACCCGGACCGCGAGCTGCCTGACCAGGGCGCCAAGCCGATGCCGGATGCAGACCTGATTGGCCTGATGCGCACCTTCATTGCGCATGCCAAGAGCAACTGCCTGACGCTGGATGACATGGCGGCGCGCCTGCGGCAGATGCCCGAGGATCAGTTCAAGGAACGCTACCGGCGCTTCCTGGAGATCGCCGGGCCGGTTTTCCAGGCCTGGGACAACGCGCTGGCTGACGAGCGCAGCATCGACTTCGAGGACATGCTCAACATGGCCGCCGGGCTGCTGGAACAGGGCCACTATGAATTACCCTACGATCTGGTGATGGCCGACGAATTCCAGGATGCATCGCGCGCCCGTGCGCGCTTCTGCCGTGCGCTGGTCAGCCAACCGGGCCGCTATCTGTTTGCGGTGGGCGATGACTGGCAGTCGATCAACCGCTTCGCTGGCGCCGACGTTTCGGTGATGACCGGATTCCGTGAATGGATGGGGCATGGCCAGGTGCTGAAACTGGAGCAGACGTTCCGCTGCCCGCAGGCACTGTGCGATGTTTCCAGCCGCTTCATCAGCCGCAACCCCGCGCAGATGGCCAAGAAGGTCCGCTCTGCTGCGCCGGCAGTCGGCCCGGTGCTGCAGGCGTTCCAGATGAACCGGCGTGAGGAGGTGCAGGATGGCGTTCGCCAATACCTGTCGAAACTGCACCAGCAACTATTGTCAGGCGCGGTGGCGCAGGGCCGCAACGGGCGCGTGACGGTCTTTGTTCTGGGGCGCTACCGCGCGGACCGCGGCGCGGTGCCTTCGGATTGGAAGACGGCCTTTGGCAGCACGATGGACGTCGAGTTCCTGACCGCACATCGATCGAAGGGGCGCGAGGCGGACTACGTGATCCTGCCGGGCATGATCAACCGCAGCTTCCCGAGCCTGCGCGCCGATGACCCGGTGCTTTCGCTGGCGATGCCGGATGGTGATACCTATCCGCTGAGCGAAGAACGACGCCTGTTCTATGTCGCGCTGACGCGTGCACGACGATCGGTTGCGATGTTCACCGTGCAGGGCAGGCACTCGCCGTTCCTGGATGAGCTGGTGGAGGACGGGGCAGTGGAAGTGACCGCGATTTCAGGCGCGGCCATCCACGAAGAGCGCTGCCCGGTGTGCAAGGTGGGCGTGTTCGTGGACCGCAATGGGCCGCATGGGGCGTTCCGGTCGTGCTCGAGTTACCCGTTGTGCCATAACAAGCCGAAGGGTGGGCGTCGGGGATGAACACGTGACCTCACCAGCGAGCGAGCAGTTCAAGTATCCAGGGGTCGTAGTCTGTCAGAAACACAAATGCCTCTCCCTGGGCATTCGCGCATGGCGATGAGAGTGACCGCACCCAGCCGGCTGTCTCCCAGTATCGCCATGAAACTAGGGCCAAGAATATAGGCACGACCCAGCGAAGATTACGATCAGCGCGGGAAGGTTAAATTGCCAACCAATTTCACAAAATGCGAGCAACCTCGCACAAGCGAGCCCTGCATCGCATATGGTGTAGGCAGTGTCTCCAAGTCTCTCGGCATTTGAGTCCAGGAGGTCACTGGCCAGCTGCGAAAACAGCTCGACTGATGCGCCAAATCGAACAAGGGAAAAGTATGGACACTGTAAAGAAATCATCGAAGCCGATTGGAAAGGCCTTGATCGCCCTCGCCATTCTCGTTGCGGTCGCGCCAGGACTAGCGGCCGCCAATCCGATTGCCAGTGAAAGATCGGCGATTCATGAACGCCAGCTTGAATCTTCCGATGGAAAGAAGTGGATCGTTCGAACCATCCCGACGTCCGATTTCCAAGGCGGTACGGTGATGGTTGAGCAACGTCTGTTCAGAGATGGAAAGGGCGGGCTTGTCTATCGGTTTGACGACCAAAGTCAAGCAACCAAGATCTATCACCAGGCCCTGTGTGAAGCAAAAGACTCTGTCCCCTCAAGAGGGGCAACCACAATCTCCGGAGAGGCAGTGTGGAGTTGGTCCTGCACAAACAGCAAAGCTGATATCCCCTCTTCGAGCAATGCTCCAATCTCCGCCAGGAGCTCGGACTATCTGTACGCTGTCGCCCCCGACGGGTACTATCCTGTAGCAAAAAATTTCACATCCACTGGCGCTGTTGCTTTTAAGAGTGTAGTCGCGGGAGACATGAAGGCAACGCTCTCCATCGATGATGGAAGATGTACAACGTCGGTGACCGAGCCATATAGCTCACCATTCGAAGGCACACACACAGCGCAAGTGGCGTGTCTGATAAGTGATGCCCGAACTGTGAACACGTCGATGGAAGGATGCATACCGCAGCGGTGTGCTACTGGTAGAGGTTCCCTCAGCGCTGTGCAGTCTCCCTGAATCCACATTCAGATCAGTATTCGTTGGTATGTACAGGCGCAGCAGCTGAGCAACCCAACGCAGAGTAGACACTTGCTGTTCCCCATTACCGTAGACCCTGACGACAATCCCGACGCTCTGGCGAGGGGCGACGGCCATGTCAGGTGCTGAGATCACCTGTGTTGGGGCACTGCCCGGATGCTTGCCGACGCCCGCGCGGTGCCCTGTTTCGTCAGACGGTCAATTCGTAGAGCAGAAGGTTCGGCGCGGCCTCCGTCGCTGCAGGGAGAAGATTGCGCTGCGCCTGTTGTTGGCCGAGGCGACAACTTCCTCTGGATAGAATCCGGGGTGCAAGGCTGGGTTCGGCAGCAGATCGCGCAGAATCGACCTTTGCAGGTGGAAGGGTAAGCGGGCGGGCAGCTAAGGCTGTAGAAGCGAAAAAGCCCCTATTTCCAGGAGCTTTTTGCAAAGACTGGCGGAGAGAGTGGGATTCGAACCCACGGAAGGTTTAACCCTTCGCCGGTTTTCAAGACCGGTGCCTTAAACCGCTCGGCCATCTCTCCAATTGGGTCCCGGTCGCCCGGGCAGCGACGTATTCTCGCACGTGAAGGGCATTTGCCCAAGACCACCTTGCCCCTGCCCTTCGCATCCGGCACGGTGGGAGCCTTCACCGCACTCGGAGCCGCCATGGCCCATCTCGATCTGGCCAACCTGCGCACCTGCCTGCTGGACGATACACAGCTGGCCGCTGTGGCCCTGCACCGCACCTTCGCGGGGCACCTGCCGGTCAGCAGCGGGCAGCTGGTGGTCTGCGATCCGCTGGTCCAGGCCGAGGCGCCTGCGCTGGCCGACTACACCGCCCCGCTGGGGCGGCACCCGGTCGAAATCATCGTGCACAGCGGCCGCCCGGCCCTGGCCGTGGTCTGGTTCAAGCCCCGCGAAGCTCTTACCGCGACCGCCCTGCACTGGCAGATGGCGCGCTGGACCACCCAGGACCTGACCGGCCTGGATGAGGACAGCTTCATCGGCTATCCGGTCGACGCTGGCATCGGTTGTTTCATGGACACCGACACCCAGCAGGCGCTGCTGGCCCTGATCGAACAGGCCGATGGCGAGGAAGAGAGTGAATGGTCGGATGCACTGATCGACCACGATGGCCTGGACGAAGGCGTCGAATACCGCCCCTGGGGGGAGAACTCGCCGCACGGCCTGGTGGTCTTCACCAGCGGCTGGGGCGACGGTGTCTATCCCAGCTACTGGGGGCTGGATACGTCCGGCATTCCGGTCGCCCTGGTCACCGATTTCCTGTGCATCCAGGGCGGCGATGGGCGCGACGAGCGCGAGATTGCCGACCAGGCCTATCGCGACAACCTGCCCCCTGCGGAAGCCGAGGCGCTGGCGCGGCTGGTGGCTGCGGTAGAAGGAGACGACGCGGAGGCATTGCAGGACCTGCTGAAGGATGCGCCGCAGCGCGCCAACCAGATCGAACCGGGCTGCGGCGGCACCGCCCTGTACGAGGCGATCCGCCTGGACCGCCCGCAGGCATTGCGGGTGCTGTTGCAGGGCGGCGCATTGCCGGCAATGCCCGAACGCCTTCACATGAGCAAGGTGACCGGCTATCTGGACTATGCGCGCTTCCTGAAGAAGCCGCGCAGCGCGGAACTGATGGCGGTGCTGGAAGCGCCCGACGTTGCGGCCGAACCGCCACCGGCCGCAGCGCGACGCCGCAGCTTCTGGGACCGGCTGTTCGGCCGGAACTGATCGTCGGAAAACAGCAACGCCGGGCATGGCCCGGCGCTACCGTTCAGCGCTCTCAGCCGGCATCCACCGCCAGCGCACCCAGCGCACTGGCCTTGATCCGCTCCTTGGCCTTTTCACAGGCGCCACCGCAATCCAGGCGCGAGGCCTCCAGCTGCGGCGGCAGGTGCTCGGCCAGGAAGTCGATGAACACGCGCACCGCCGGCAGCAGGCCGCGGCGCGAAGCGAACACGGCGTGGCACACGCCCTGCGGCAGCGACCAGTCCGGCAGCACCACTTCCAGCTCGCCGTTGCGCACGGCGTCGGCGCACACGGTCTCCGGCAGCATGGTGATGCCGAAACCGTCCTTCACCATGCTCTGCAGCAGCGGGAAGTCGAAGCCGGCCACGCGCGGCTGCAAGTCGACCCGGCGCACTTCGCCTTCCGGGCCATGCAGTTCCCAGCGCTGGCGTGCTTCGTCTTCGCTGATGCTGAGGGTGACGTGCTGGGTGAGCTCTTCCGGGTCCTTGGGGCGTCCGGCGCGGTCCAGGTACTTGGGGCTGGCCACCAGCAGTTCCTGCACCTGGCCGAAGCTGCGCATCACCAGGCTGCCGTCGTCATCCAGGCGCGAACGCACGCGCAGAGCCACATCGTAGCCTTCGTTGATGATGTCAACGCGGCGGTTGCTGATGTTCAGCTGCAGCCGCACCTTCGGGTACTGCTCAAGGAACTTGGGCAGCAGCTTGGGCAGCTGCATCTGCGCCAGCGACACCGGCACGCTGGCGCGCACCACGCCGCGCGGTTCCGCACTGAGGCGGTCGACCACTTCGCGGGCGGCCTGCGCTTCGGCCAGCATCGTCTGCGCGTGGCGGTGCACGCTGGTGCCGACGTCGGTGACCGCGAAACGGCGCGTGGAGCGCTGCAGCAGGCGTACGCCCAGGTCGGTTTCCAGCTGGCTGATGCGGCGGCTCAGGCGCGACTTGGGAATACCCAGTGCGCGCTCGGCGGCGGCGAATCCGCCATGGTCGACCACCATCGCGAAGTAGTACAGGTCATTCAGGTCATGCATACCCGAGTTCCATATCTAGAACAATACGTGGCATTCAACCACCTTTATTCCGCCTTTGCAACAACCTATCGTTCTCTCCGTCGGCGGGGCCATCCCGCCCCTTCCTCCCAGAACACAGGTGACTGCCATGAAGCTTCTGCATCTCGACGCCAGCGTGCTTGGCGACAACTCCGTCTCGCGCCAGCTGTCGGCCGCTGTGGTCGCCCGCTTCGCCAGCCAGATCGATGGCCTGCAGGTCGATTATCGCGATCTTGACGCCAATCCGGTACCGCATCTGCGCAGCAGCTCGCTGGCCAAGACCGACGCGGCCGAGGCGACCGATGCTGAACAGGTGATGCAGCAGTTCCTGGACGCCGACATCGTGGTGATCGGCGCGCCGATGTACAACTTCAGCATTCCGTCCACGCTGAAGGCCTGGATCGACCGCGTGGCCGTGGCCGGCCGCACCTTCAAGTACACCGAGAACGGCCCGGTGGGCCTGGCCGGTGGCAAGCGGGTGATCATCGCCAGCAGCCGTGGCGGCATCTACACCGACTCGCCGGCCGACTTCCAGGAGCCGTTCCTGCGCCAGGTGTTCGCCTTCATGGGCATCAACGAGGTCGAATTCGTGCGCGCCGAGGGCATCGCCTATTCGCCGCAGCACCGTGAAGACGCCATTGCCGGTGCACTGGCGGCACTGCCGTCGCACGAAGCGGCCGAAGCCGTCGCTGCGTAACGCGTTCCAACGTTCGGCGCCCCTCTCTCCTCGTCTGGGCGCTGAACGCGGGCCGGGATCCCCTCCCCCATCCCGGCCCACCCTGGCGGCCCCGCAATGCGGGGCCGTCTTCTTTTGCGACGCGCTAGGCTGGGGGCATGAACTACATCGTGACGGCTGCGCACCGCAGCGAATTTCCGCACCCGATCACCCTGCGCCGCGGCCAGGCGCTGGTAGTGGGCGAACGCTATGAAGGCCCGGAGGGCTGGGACGACTGGTTCCTGTGCGAGGCCGAGGGGCAGCAGCCCGGCTTCGTGCCGGCGCCGGTGATCGGCCGCGATGCGCAGGGTGGCGCGTTTGCCACCGAGGATTACTGCGCGCGGGAGCTGGATGTGGATCCGGGGCAGCTGCTGCGAGGGATGCGCACGCTTAACGGGTGGGCATGGTGCATGCCGGAGGCCGGCGAACCGGGATGGGTGCCGTTGGAGAAGCTGCGCGCTGTGGAGTGATCGCGGGGGTTCATCCACGCATGGCGTGGATCTACTGGGGCATCGTTGAATTCATGCCCGGCGCGTGCAACATCCTCAAGTAGATCCACGCCATGCGCGGATACGGTGCCATGCAAGCATGGCACCCACCCAGCCAGAGAATCAGGCGATGGTTTCCAGACCGCCCATGTACGGGCGCAGGGCCTCCGGCACGGTGATGCTGCCGTCGGCGTTCTGGTAGTTCTCCATCACCGCGATCATCGCGCGGCCAACCGCCACGCCCGAGCCGTTCAGGGTATGCACCAGCTCAGGCTTGCCGGTGGCCGGGTTGCGCCAGCGCGCCTGCATGCGGCGGGCCTGGAAGTCACCACAGTTCGAGCACGAGGAGATCTCGCGGTAAGTCTCCTGCGACGGCAGCCAGACTTCCAGATCGTAGGTCTTCACCGCCGAGAAGCCCATGTCGCCGGTGCACAGCAGCACCTTGCGGTACGGCAGGCCCAGCTTTTCCAGCACCACTTCGGCACAGCGGGTCATGCGCTGGTGCTCGGCGTCGCTGTCTTCCGGGCGGCTGATCGAGACCAGCTCGACCTTCTCGAACTGGTGCTGGCGGATCATGCCGCGCACGTCGCGGCCACCGCTGCCGGCCTCGGCACGGAAGCACATCGAGTGGGCGGTCATGCGCAGCGGCAGGCGCTCGGCGTCGACGATCTCGTCGCGCACGATGTTGGTCAGCGGCACTTCCGAGGTCGGGATCAGGTACCGCGTGGAGTCGCCCACGGCGGTCTTGAACAGGTCGTCCTCGAACTTCGGCAGCTGGCTGGTGCCACGCAGCGAATCGGCGTTGACCAGCAGCGGCACGTTGGTTTCCTCATAGCCGTGCTCACCGGTGTGCAGGTCGACCATGAACTGGGCCAGCGCACGGTGCAGGCGCGCGATCGGGCCGCGCAGTACGGTGAAGCGCGAGCCGGACAGCTTGGCCGCGGTCTCGCCGTCCAGCCAGCCGTTGCGCGCACCCAGCTCAACGTGGTCGAGCACCTTGAAGTCGAACTGGCGCGGAGTACCCCAGCGCGCCTGCTCGACATTGTCGTTCTCGTCGGCACCGGCCGGCACGTCATCGGCCGGCAGGTTCGGAATCCCCATAGAGATCGCTTCGATCTTCTCGCGCAGCTCGTCCAGCGCCACTTCCGAGGCCTTCAGCTCGTCGGCGAATGCAGCGACCTCGGCCATGATGGCCGACACGTCCTCGCCCTTGGCCTTGGCCTGGCCGATGGCCTTGGAACGGCTGTTGCGCAGGCTCTGCAGCTCCTGGGTACGCACCTGGATGCGCTTGCGATCGGCCTCCAGGGACTCCAGGGCAGACACGTCGAGCTCGAAGCCGCGGCTGGTGCGCAGGCGTTCGGCGAGGTCGGCGGGCTGGTGGCGGAGCAGGGCTGGATCAAGCATGGCAGGTGTCGTGGTGGGTATCAGGGATGGGATTATCGCTTGTTATACGGATTTCTGCCGCCCGGTTCATTCCCGCCGTGGCAGAATCGGGGCATTCCGTACTGGTCCGGTCCATGTCTGCACCCCGCTCGTCGTCCGCCAAGTCGTTTACCGTGCATATCCCGCGCAACGCCCTGAAGATCGCGGGCATCGCCTTCGGCGTGGGCGTGCTGCTGTTCGTGCTGGTCTGGTACACCGGTCGCGACAAGGAATTCTTCCGCGCCGACCCGGCCGCACAGACCCCGCAGGAGACGGCGCAGGTGGAACCGCTGCCCGAACCGCTGGCTGCGGCCGCCGGTTCCAGCGACATGCCCGATGCCAAGCCGGCCCCGGTCGAGGAGGAAGCCCCGAAGCTGGTCGAAACCCCGCCGCCACCGCCGGCGCCCGTCGCTGAAGCGGCCCCGGTCGCACCGGCCCCGGCGCCGGCTGCTACAGGCAACAGCCAGCCGATGCCGATTGCCGGCCAGTCGCCTCCACCGGCCTACCCGGCCGCCGCGCTGCGCGCCGGCGAGACCGGCAGCGTGGTGGTGCGCGTGGACGTGGATGCCACCGGCTATCCGAACAATGCCACGGTGATCCAGCGCAGCGGCTCACGCGAGCTCGACCGTGCCGCGACCGATGCGGTGCGCCGCTGGCGCTTCACCCCGGCACAGAGCAACGGCCAGGCCGTACCGGGCAGCATTGAAGTGCCGTTCGACTTCAAGACCCAGTAACTGAACGTTTCCCGGCAGGCAAACTGAACCCTGCCGGTCGCGTTGACGCAACGCTGACACTTCCCGCCACTGGCCCGCGCAACACTCTCCCCGTCGTCCATTGACGGAAGGAGTTTGCGATGACCGCCACCACCCACGAAGACCTTCATTCGCCGCAGCTGCAGCAGGACGCCAGCGAACAGCACAAGCCCACGTCGCCCTGGATGTGGATCGCGCTGATCGTGGCGATGTTTGCCGCCGCGCTGCTCTGGCTGCGTCACTCGAACCAGGAAGACGTGGCGCCGGCACCGGTCGGCGAGCGCATGCTGCCCGCGCCCGAGCAGGCGCCGGTCGCCGATGTACAACAGCCTGCGGCCCGCCAGGCCGCAGCGGCCGGCAACCAGCGCAAGGCCCCCCCTGCCGTACGCAATCGCGAGGCACGCCCGCTGGCAGGCAACAGCAAGCCGACCTACCCCGCTGCCGCGCTGCGCAATGGCGTGCAGGGCAGCGTGGTCGCCAGCCTGAATGTCGATGCCCGCGGCCAGGTCACCAATGCTGCGATTGTTTCGCGCAGCGGCGAGCGCAGCCGTGACCTGGATCGTGCGGTGCTGAGCGCCGTGCAGAACTGGAAGTTCCAGCCGGCGATGCATGAAGGCCGTGCAGTGGCCAGTGTGGTGCGGGTCCCGGTGGATTTCCGTACCGGACAGCGTTGATCGCGGACGAGGGGTTCGTGATGTTTAGACGGAGGCTTCGGCCTCCGTCCTTTTATGCGGAGAAGCGTGCCAACCGAGGTTGGCACCTACCCGAAAACCTGATCGGCCGATCAGGCCAGGTTGAAGCCGGCGCTGCGCGCCAGGCCGTCGAAGTCCGGGAAGGACGTGGCGACGTTGGCGATGTCGTTGATGCGCACTTCGCCGTCGCTGATCTGGCCGGCAATGGCAAACGCCATGGCAATACGGTGGTCACCGTGGCTTTCGATGGTGCCGCTGCCCAGGCGCACGCCCCCGTGCAGGGTGGCACCGTCTTCGGTCTCGTCCACCTGCATGCCCAGCGCACGCAGGCCGGTGGCCATCGCCGCAAGGCGGTCGGATTCCTTCACCCGCAGCTCGGCCGCACCGCTCACCACGGTCTGGCCCTCGGCGGCCGCGGCGGCCACGAACAGCGCCGGGAACTCGTCGATCATGTCCGGCACCAGTTCTTCCGGAATGCGTGCGCCCTTCAGCGGGGCGTAGCGCACCACCAGGTCGGCCACCGGTTCACCGCCCTGTTCTGCCGGGTTCTCTTCGCTGATGTCCGCACCCATCAGGCGCAGCGCATGCAGCAGGCCAGTGCGACGCGGATTCAGGCCGACCTGCTTCAGGCGCAGCTCGGAACCGGGAATGATGCTGGCGGCGACCAGGTAGAACGCGGCCGAAGAGAAATCGGCGGGTACCACGATATCCGTGGCGCGCAGGCGCTGGCCACCGCGCAGGCGGGCCTTGCCCGGCGAAAACGCGATGTCCACGCCGAATGCGGACAACATGCGCTCGGTGTAGTCGCGGGTCGGGTGCGGTTCGGTCACGCTGGTTTCGCCCTGCGCATACAGCCCGGCCAGCAGCACCGCCGACTTGACCTGCGCACTGGCCACCGGCGAGGCGAAATCGATGCCGTGCAGCGCTTGGCCACCATGCACGTGCAGCGGCGGCGTGCCGTCGTCCTGGGTGTCGATCCTTGCGCCCATCTGCGACAGCGGGCCGGTCACGCGGCGCATCGGTCGGCCGGACAGCGATTCATCGCCGATCAGCGTGCAGTCGAAGGCCTGGCCTGCCAGCAGGCCCGCCAGCAGGCGCATGCCGGTACCGGCATTGCCGCAGTCCAGCGGTGCCTGCGGTGCTTTCAGGCCGTCGATACCCACCCCATGCACGATGCGCTGCGACGGGCTGGGGGTTTCGATGCGCACCCCCAGCTGGCTGAAGATGCGCGCGGTTGCGCGGGTGTCTTCGCCTTCCAGGAAGCCTTCGATGTGCGAGGTGCCATCGGCCAGCGCGGCAAACATCACCGAGCGGTGCGAGACCGACTTGTCTCCGGGAATGGTCAGGCTGCCCTGCAGCGGCTGGCCCTTGCGGGCAATCCAGTGTTGCGCGTTGCTCATCGTTCGATCATTCCGTAAACACCGGCAGCGCCGGCGATGCATCAGGGAGCGGCGGCTGTTGCCGCCACAGCAGCACTCAGGGCACGGCCACCGGATAGGAGCCCAGCACCTTGATCTGCGCCGAGTGCGCTTCCAGTTCGGCCAGCGCGGCCTGCATCGGCGCGTCGTCGATATGGCCGGCCAGGTCGATGAAGAAACCGTACTCCCACTTGCCGTGGTGTGACGGCCGCGACTCGATTCGGTTCATGCTGATGCCGTGGCGGGCGAACGGGCTGAGCACGTCGAACAGCGCACCGGGCTTGTCATGGATGAACACCAGCACCGAGGTGCGGTCGTGCCCGGAGGTCGGGAAAATGTTGCGACCCACCACCAGGAAGCGGGTGGTGTTGTCGGCATCGTTCTGGATCGGCTTGGTGACCACCTTCTTCAGGCCGTACACGTGGCCGGCACTCTCGCCGCCGATGGCCGCCGCGTCGTCGGCGTTGCGCGCACGACGCGCGCCTTCGGCGTTGCTCGACACCGGAATCTTCTCGGCCTTCGGCAGGTTGGCGCGCAGCCACGCCGAGGTCTGCATGAACGACTGCGGATGCGCGTAGATGCGCTCGATGTCCTCGATGCGACCGCTGCGCGACATCAGGTACTGCTGCACGCGCAGTTCCACTTCGCCGCAGATCTTCAGGTTGGAGGTCAGGAACATGTCCAGGGTGATCTGGATGGTGCCCTGCCCCGAATTCTCCACCGGCACCACGCCGAAATCGGCGTTGCCCGCTTCCACTTCCTGGAACACCTCTTCGATGCTGGCCATCGGCAGGCCCAGCGCCGAGCGGCCGAAGTGCTTGAGCACGGCCTGCTGGCTGAAGGTGCCTTCCGGGCCGAGGTAACCGATCTTCAGCGGCTCCTGCTGGGCCAGGCAGGCCGACATGATCTCGCGGTAGACGTGTACCAGCAGTTCATCGCTGAGCGGGCCTTCGTTGCGGTCCACCACCATGCGCAGCACCTGCGCTTCGCGCTCGGGGCGGTAGTAGTCGACGGCGGCGGCGAGCTTGCCCTTGGCCTTGCCGACCTGGTGGGCGAAGCGCGCGCGCTCGGCGATCAGGCTCTGGATGTCGCGGTCGATCTGGTCGATCTTCGAGCGCACATCGGCCAGCGCCAGCGGCGCCAGGGTGGGTGCCGGGTTCGAGGTGGCCTTGGCCTTGCCCTTCGCCTTGGTGGGCACGCTGTCCTTGGCCGGTTCGGCCTTCTTCGGCGCCTTCTTGCTGGATTTGCTGCTTGCCATCGGAATTCCTTGTTGCGGGGCACGCACCCGACGGTGCGCGCCGTTCATTGCTCAGCCGTGACGCTGCTGGAAATCGGCCATGAAGGCGACCAGCGCCTCGGCCCCGGCCAGCGGCATGGCGTTGTACAGCGAGGCACGGATGCCACCGACGACCTTGTGCCCCTTCAGCGCCAGCAGGCCAGCGGCCTTGGCCTCGGCCACGAAGCGGGCATCGAGATCGGCATCGGGCAGGAAGAACGGGATGTTCATCCGCGAACGGGCCGCGTGTGCAACCTCATTGCGGTAGAAGCCGCCGGAACCGTCGATGGCGCCGTACACCAGCGCGGCCTTGGCGGCATTGCGCCTGGCGAACTCGGCCACGCCGCCCTCGGCCAGCATCCACTTGAACACCAGGCCGGCCAGGTACCAGTTCCAGGTTGGCGGGGTGTTGAGCATCGAATCGCGGGCGACATGCGAGCGGTAATCGAAGATGTCCGCGCGTGGCTGGCCACTGCGCTCGAGCAGGTCGCGGCGGATGATCATCACCGCGATGCCGACCGGGCCCAGGTTCTTCTGCGCGCCGGCATAGATCACGCCGTAGCGGCGCACGTCCAGCGGCTCGCTGGCGATGGACGAGCTGAAGTCGGCGATCAGCGGAACGTTGCCGGTGTCGGGCACATCACGGAACTCGACGCCGTGGATGGTCTCGTTGGCGGTGATGTGCACGTAGGCGGCATCGGGTGACAGCTGCCAGTCGGCGCGCGGCGGCAGCGTGCGATAGCCATCGGCCTCGCTGCTGGCGCCGATGTTGACGTCCACGTAAACACCGGCCTGCCTGACCGCGGTCTTGCCCCAGTGGCCACTGACCACGTAGTCGGCACGCTGGCCGGGGGCGGCGAAGTTCAGCGGGATCAACGCCTGCTGGGTGGTGGCACCACCGGACAGGAACAGCACCGCATAGTCTTCGGGGATATCGAGCAGGCGACGCAGGTCGGCCTCGGCCTCGGCGGCCACGGACATGAATTCCGCGCCGCGATGGCTCATTTCCACGATCGAAGCGCCGGACCCGTGCCAGTCCAGCATTTCCGCCTGCGCCTGACGCAGGACCGATTCCGGCAAAGTCGCAGGGCCGGCACTGAAGTTGAACGCGCGCGTCATGTCACACCTGTGGGGCAAGACCCCTAGTATGCCGCAGCGCACCAGCCTTGCGGCCTTGTGCGGCAAGGGAAATTTGGTTTCATCGGAATCCATCGGCAACGCGACCGGGTAGTGCCGGCCGCTGGCCGGCAACCTAACGGATTCGGGGCGGCGGTTGCCGGCCAGCGGCCGGCACTACCGTCAGCGCGCGCCGAACCAGAGCAGCAGGCTGAGCAGCGCGGCCAGCAGCAGCGCACTGACCAGCAGCCACGGCCAGCGCCGCACCCTGCGCGGCGCGGCCGGCAGCACCGGCGCCTGTTCCACGTCCTCGCCCGACTCGTCCTCGACCGGCAACGACCGTCGGCGCGGATCATGCGGCACTTCCAGCACGAAACGGTGCTGGCCATCGAACACCACCTGGTCGCCGGCCTGCAGCCAGCAATGGCGCACGGCCACGCCATTGACGCGGGTGCCGTCGGCACTGCCGAGATCGCGCAGCAGCACGCGTTCGCCGTGCACTTCCACGCGGGCATGCTGCTCGGCAAAAGCCGGGTCATCGATGGCGATGTCGGCCTCGTTGCCACGCCCGATCAGGCGGGCCCGCGACAGGGTGAAGCTGCGGCCATGATGGAGACCGCCGACACCGCGCAGCAGCCGCTGCTGCTCGTCGCTGCCATCTTCGGCTTTCGGCGCAGGCGCCTGCAGCAGGCTTTCGACCTCGCCCTGCAGGACCATCTCCACGCCATCCACATACACCGCATCGCCTGCACGCAGCAGGGCCATCCGGCGTACCGGGCGACCGTTGACGTGGACGCCGCGGATGCCGTTGCCGACCTGCAGCCAGAGGCCGCGATCATCCATGCAGAACTGGGCCAGCAGCAGTGCGCCGTGGCCAGGATCTCCGAGCCGCACGCTGCCGTTGGCCTGGCGCACGATGCGCTGCACCCCGGGCCGCAAGGGCTGGTCGGGCTGTTGTTGTTGACTGAAGTGAACAAGCAGGTTCTGCACGCGTCGCAGCCTAGCAGGTTGGTCGCCAACGAAGAAGAACCCACGATGAGTGCTTGGCGCGGCGGCCCTTGATGCGCACAATGCTTGCCCTCTTCGACCATCCCCGCCCTGCGCCAGGAGCCTGCATGTCCACCATCGATGTCCGCCACGCCCACGCCCTGCCCGATGCACAGGCGCGCGCCGCGATCGAACAGGTCGCTGCCAAGCTGTCCGAGCGCTTTGGTCTGAAGTCGTCCTGGACCGCCGACGTACTGAACTTCTCCGGCAGCGGCGTGGACGGTGCGATCGAACTGCAGCCGGGCGCGGTGCGCGTAACCGCCAAACTGGGCTTCCTGCTGTCGGCGATGAAGGGCATGGTCGAAGGCGAGATCCAGCGTGTGCTGAAGGAAAAGCTGGGCTGAACCCCGGCGGCGGCCGTCACGGCCGTGCAACGCCGGTGCGCGCTACTCTCGGGGGCAGGCCCAACTCCCACGGGAAGTGCGATGAACCACTACGAGAACGACGACCGCCGCAACGACGATGCCTCTTTCGGTGACCAGGCCGAGCGCTTCTCGCGCAAGCTGAGCGATTCGGCCCAGCAGGTCTGGCTGGCCGGGTTGGGTGCGCTGGGTCGCGCCCAGGCCGAGGGCAGCCGCTTCTTCGACGGCCTTGTGAAGGAAGGCGAAGCCTGGGAAGCCCGCCGCCGTGAACGCAACGGCGACCAGGGCCCGGGCTGGCGTGACAATGTCGAGACCTCGCTGGACGAGGCCCGCGAGAAGGCCTCCGGCACCTGGAACAAGGTCGAGAAGGCCTTCGATGACCAGGTGCAGGGCGTACTCAAGCGCCTGCATGTACCCACCGCCGACGAAGTGACCGCGCTGGAGGCGCGCATTGATGCCCTGCACGCGCGCTTGGCCAAGCTGGAAAACCGCGCCGCGTCCAGCACCGATGCCCCTGCTCCGGGCAGCCATCAGTCACCGGACAGCGTGCCCTGACCACGATTGTTGCAATGCAATAAAAATTGATTGACAATCGCGAGCAACCCGCCAATCGCTTCGGCTGCCGTTTGTTCCCTCCCCTCACGGCTTCAGGATTGGCGGGTTTTTCGTGCCCGCTGTACGCCGATCTGCGCGCTCCATCACGCTTTCTGTCAGGAACATCCTGACCCGGCCAGGCACCGCGACCTTTACACTGTCGTTCTCCGCTTTCGCCCCCTTCCGCCCTACTCCTGCATGCTCCCCTGGATCCTGGCCCTGCTGTCGGCCCTGCTTAGCTGTTTCCTGGCCGTTGTCTATCTGTGGTGGGTCAAGCGGCGGCAGAAGGAGATGCAACTCGGCCTGCAGGCCCTGGCGGGCATGCATTGGCGCGAATTCTCCGTTCTGGTCAAGCGCATGCTGCGCGAACAGCGCGGCCTGCGTGAACTGATCGATCCGGCGGAAGAAGCCCGCGAGCCAAGCAGCGATTTCATGCTCAGCGATGGCCCCAACCACTGGCTGGTGTCGTGCAAGCATGGCCTGGCCTACCGCATCGGCACCGCCGCAGTGAACGAGCTGGGTGCGGCCGCGCGCCTGGCCGGGGCCAAGGGCGGCGTGCTGCTGACCGAAGGCCGCATCGAGCGCGACGGCCGCAGCGCCGCCGAGAAGCAGGCGGTTGAAGTGCTGGACGGCCCGCGCCTGTGGCCATTGCTGCAGCCTTACCTGCCCGGCGACATCGAAGCACGCGTGCGCGCCAGCGCCCGGCACGAAGCGCTGCGCCGCATCGCCATCGCCGCACTGGGTTCGGCAACGCTGGGGCTGCTGGTTGGCCTGGGCCTGCAGGGCCTGCGTGTGGAAGAGGCCGCGCCGGTTGCTGCAGCGCCGGTGGTGGCGACGCCTTCAACCACGCCTGCGACCGTACCCGCCCCGAACGAGGCAGCACCCGTAGCCGCCGCCGAGGCTGCCGTCGCCTCGGCGACCGACCCGCGCAGCAACCCCAATCCGGATGCAGCCACGCTGGATCGCTTCCAGGCCGATCTGGCCCGTGCCCTGGCCGGCAAGCCCGGCATCGCCAGCGGTGTCTGGCTGACCCGGCAGACGCTGGCGATCAACCGCACCGGTGAACTGGAAAAGGTCTGGCCGCAGGTCTGTGAGGAAGTGCTGCATTACCCTGCCCTGCGCAACGTGCGCATCCAGCTCAATGCCCGCCCCGGCGTGGATGAGCCGGTGCGCTGGCGGCAGTGCGCTACGTATTGATGGGGCAACATCCACGCATGGCGTGGATCTACTGAATCCCGATACACGAATCTCTGGTAGATCCACGCCATGCGTGGATGCCTTTGCAGAGTCGAGCCACGCTCGACTCATCGCGCAACGCGCGAACAGCAGCCGACCATGGGCTGGGCTCTACAGGGCGCCCGCTCAGCCCAATGCTGCGAGATGGGCGATGTAACTTGAGCGGGATTCGCCGGCCGCCCTGGCCTGCGCATCCAGCCTGGCCAGGATGCGACGCGGCAGGCTGATGTTGACCCGCTCGATGGTGTCGTCCAGCAGAGATGGATCAATGCAGATGTAGGCAAGAATCCAGGCCGTACCACTGGGAGCCTCGGCGACGATCTTCTGTGGCGCAGAAGGACTGGGAATCGAGCGCCCCTCATCCAGGGCCGCATCGATCCAGGCAAGCGCAGACTCCTCGGCCGCGCTGAGTGCATCGTCAAGCGTGTCGGCTGCCGAGAAGCACCCCGGCAGATCGGGAACGATGACCCCCCACGCGGTGCGTTCATCGCCGGCCTCAATCAAGACTGGATAGCGCATGGGACCTCCTACGTCAGTCCTGCGAGCTTCCGCAACGCCTGAACCAGCCCCTTGCCCAGATCCTTTCTGGGGTGAGGCACGGTGATGATGTGAGGCCACTGCGAGGTGCACGAATACATGATGGGATCCGCGAATCCTGCAACAGGTCCAACCTGCCGCCTCCAGACCCCGGATGAGGTCCCTGCTCTTCATGCAGGGACGATACACATCGTACACACGCACCAACAGAGTTCAAGACGACAGCCGTACCGGACCAGTAGATCCACGCCATGCGTGGAAGGAATCCCTAGCGAGCGCCCGGCGCGAAGCGCGCAACCAGGTCCCAGGCATCCCCCAGGAACACCTGGCGCACGCGGGTGATCGGCTGTTCACCGCGCCAGGTCAGGCGCTCGATCACCAGGCAGGCGGTGCCCGGTTTCACGTCCAGCAGCCTGGCCGTGGCGGTGTCCGCACCCCAGGCACTGATGCGATGCTGCGCGCGCGTCCAGGACACGTTCTGCAGCAACCAGCTGCCCGGCGCGGTGGTACTGAAATCGACTTCCAGTACCTCGGGCACACCCACCGGACTGATCAGGCGATGCTCCAGCGCCAGCGGACGGCCATCGGCCAGGTGCAGGCAGCGCATCGCCAGCAGCTTCTCGCTGCCGGCCAGCTCCATTTCACCGGCATTGCCGCCGTCGGCCAGGCGCAGCTCGCGCTGCAGCAGGCGGTACGCGTACTGGTGGCCGCGCGAGCCGACTTCCATCGCGATATCCGGAATTTCCAGCGCCACCTGCTCCAGGTGCGGCGGCTGCCGCGCTACGAACGAACCCGCACGACGGCGGCGCTCGATCATGCCGCTCTCGGCCAGCGCGGTCAGCACCTTGTTCACCGTCATTCGCGAGCAGCCGTACTGCTCCATCAGCTCGTGCTCGTAGGGAATACGGAAGCCCGGCGCCCACTCCCCACTGAGGATGCGGCTTTCCAGATCGCTGCGGATACGCTGGTTGAGCGTGGCGGACTTGCTGGCCTTCACGTAATGGGATCCCGGTGGCGGAGACGATCAGCCCAGCACGCCCTTCAGGGCGGCGGCGAAGGCGCTGGTGATCGCCTCGCGCTGCAGGTGGCGGCCGTCGGCCACGCACTGGCGGCCATGCCGCCAGACCGATCGCAGCGCGCCATTACGTGCGGCGAACACCCAGCTGTCAAGCCATGCGTCGTCCTGTCGCGCCTGCAACGCGGGGTGTGCGGCATCCAGTTCGACCAGATCGGCACTGGCGCCCACCTGCAGGCCAGCCGCCACGCCCAGCGCCTGTGCGCCACCGAGCAGGGCGCCTTCAAACAGGAAGCGACCGGTGCTGCGGGTGGCATCCGGGGCCAGCACATTGCGCCCGCGCAGGGTCAGGCGTTGGCCGTACTCAAGCAGGCGCAGTTCTTCGGCCGCATCGATCAGCACATTGGAATCGGAGCCGACGCCGAAGCGCCCGCCCTCGCGCGCGAACGCCTGCATCGGGAACAGGCCGTCACCCAGGTTGGCCTCGGTGATCGGGCACAGGCCGGCCACGGCCTGGCTGGCCACGATCGCCGCGCGCTCGTCGTCGGTGATGTGGGTGGCATGCACCAGGCACCAGCGCGCATCCACCGGCGCATGGTTGTACAGCCACTGCACCGGCCGCTGGCCGCTCCAGGCCAGGCAGGCCTCGACTTCGCGCACCTGCTCGGCGATATGGATATGCACCGGGCCGTCGGTGAGCGGCAGCAGCGCGCCCAGTTCCTCGCCGGTAACCGCGCGCAGGCTGTGCGGGGCGATGCCAAGCACCGCATCAGGCAGCGCGGCCAACGCCGGCTTGGCGGCATCCAGCAACTGCGCGAAGCCGTCCACGTCGTGGATCAGGCGTCGCTGCGCGGGGTTCGGCGGCGCCCCGCCGAAATCGGCATGGGCATAGAACACCGGCAGCAGGGTCAGGCCGATACCGGTCTGGTCGGCAGCGGCGGCAATCCGTGCACTCATCTCGGCACGGTTGGCATAGGCGTGGCCATCGGCATCGTGATGCAGGTAATGGAACTCGCCGACCCGGGTGAAGCCGCTTTCCAGCATTTCCATGTAGGCCTGGGCGGCGACGGCCTGCACCGCATCCGGGCGCAGATGGGCCAGGAAGCGGTACATCAGCTCGCGCCAGCTCCAGAAGCTGTCGCCGTCACCGCCGCCGATCTCGGTCAGGCCGGCCATGCCGCGCTGGAACGCGTGGCTGTGCAGGTTGGGCAGGCCCGGCACCAGGATGCCGACGCGGGTGTCACCGCCCTGCGCGGCCTGCCCCTTGCTGATTGCCGTGATGCGACCGTCCCGCACCTGCAGGCGGACATCGCGGGCCCAGCCCTCGGCCAGCAGGGCGTGGGTGGCATGGAAACTGAGCAGGGAACGCGAATCGGACATGGCTGGACAACCCGAAATGGACGCCTATATTGTATAGACATATAAGCACAGCCGCGTTGTGGATGCCATGCACGTCGATACCCTCTGGTCCAACGTTCACCTGATCACCCTCGATGGCGAGGGCCTGGGTGTCATCCGCGATGGCGTACTGGCCTGCGCCGAGGGCCGCATCGTCCACGTCGGCGCTGCCGGCAGCGATGCGCACCTGCAGCCGACCACCCGCATCGACGGCGAAGGTCGCTGGATCTCGCCGGGCCTGATCGACTGCCACACCCACCTGGTCTACGCCGGCAACCGCGCCAACGAATTCGAGCAACGCCTGCAGGGCGTCAGCTATGCCGAGATCGCCCGCGCCGGCGGCGGCATCGTCTCCACCGTGCGCGCCACCCGCGCTGCCACGCCCGAGCAACTGGCCAGCGAGAGCCGCCCGCGCCTGCTGGCGATGCGCGCCGAAGGCGTGACCACGATCGAGATCAAGTCCGGCTACGGCCTGACCCTGTCCGACGAACGCAAGCAGCTGCAGGTTGCACGCACGCTGGGCGAGCAATGCCGGGTCAACGTGGTGACCACCTTCCTCGGTGCACACGCGATTCCGCCGGGCCGCGAGGCACAGGAGTACACCGACGAGGTGTGCGAGGTGATGATTCCGGCCATCGCCGCCGAAGGCCTGGCCGAAGCGGTGGATGTGTTCTGCGAGAACATCGCCTTCTCGCCGGCGCAGGCGCGGCAGGTCTTCGAAGCGGCACGCGCCAACGGGCTGGCGGTGAAGATCCACGCCGAGCAGCTGAGCAACCAGCATGGCGCCGAACTGGCGGCCAGCTTCGGTGCACTGTCGGCCGACCATATTGAACATCTGGATGACGCCGGCATCGCCGCGATGGCCGCTGCCGGTACCGTCGCCGTGCTGCTGCCCGGTGCTTTCTATTTCACCCGCGATACCACCCTGCCGCCGATCGCCGCGCTGCGTGCGGCCGGCGTGCCGCTGGCGCTGGCCACCGACAGCAACCCGGGCACTTCGCCGCTGACCAGCCCGCTGCTGGCGATGAACATGGGCGCCACCCTGTTCCGCCTGACCGTGGATGAGTGCATCGCCGGCTTCACCCGTGAAGCGGCGCGCGCACTGGGCCACGGCGAGCGCATCGGTCGCCTGGCCGTGGGCATGGACTGCGACCTGGCGATCTGGGACATCGATGCGCCCGCCGACCTGGTCTATCGCATTGGATTCAACCCGCTGCACGCGCGCGTGGTGCGCGGCCAGCCCGACCTGCCTGCCTCCTGGAGCAACACATGAGCAACACCCTGGTTCTTCGCCCCGGCCATGTCACTCTCGCCCAGTGGCGGCAGGTCTACCGCGGTGCGCCGCTGGCACTGGACCCGGCCGCATTGCCGGTGGTGCGCGCCAGCGCTGCGGCGGTGGCTGCCATCGTCGCCAAGGGCGCGCCGGTGTATGGCATCAACACAGGCTTCGGCAAGCTGGCCAGCGTGCGCATCGAGCGCGAAGACCTGGCCACCCTGCAGCGGAACATCGTGCTCTCGCATGCCGCCGGCGTGGGCGAGCCGATGCCGGCCAGCGTGGTGCGGTTGATGATGGCGCTGAAGCTGGTCAGCCTGGCGCAGGGCGCATCGGGCATTCGCGAGGAAACCCTGCTGCTGCTCGAAGCGATGCTGGTCAAGGGCGTGCTGCCGGTGGTGCCCGCACAGGGCTCGGTGGGTGCCTCGGGTGACCTGGCGCCGCTCTCGCACCTGGCCAGCGTGATGCTGGGCGTCGGTGAAGCCTTCATCGGTGACGAGCGCCTGCCGGCGGTCGATGCACTGGCACGTGCCGGCCTGCAGCCGATCGAACTGGGCGCGAAGGAAGGCCTTGCGCTGCTCAACGGCACCCAGTTCTCCACCGCCTACGCGCTGGCCGGCCTGTTCGAGATCGAGACCGTGTTCCAGGCCGCACTGGTCACCGGCGCGCTGTCGGTGGAAGCGGCCAAGGGCTCGGACACGCCGTTCGACCCGCGCATCCACGCCATCCGCGGCCAGCGCGGGCAGATTGCCACTGCCGCGACGCTGCGCGCGCTGATGCAGGGCTCGGACATCCGCGAATCGCACCGCGACAACGACGTGCGCGTGCAGGACCCGTACTGCCTGCGCTGCCAGCCGCAGGTGATGGGCGCGGCGCTGGACATCCTGCGCCAGGCCGCAACCACGCTGGAAATCGAAGCCAACGGCGTCTCCGACAATCCGCTGGTGTTCACCGACACCGGCGAAGCACTGTCCGGCGGCAACTTCCACGCCGAGCCGGTCGCCTTCGCCGCCGACATGCTGGCGATGGCGGTGTGCGAGATCGGCTCGATCAGCGAGCGCCGCCTGGCGATGCTGGTGGACCCGGCGCTGTCCGGCCTGCCGGCGTTCCTGACCCCGCGCCCGGGCCTGAATTCCGGCTTCATGATTCCGCAGGTGACCGCGGCTGCACTGGTCTCGGAAAACAAGCAGCGCGCCTACCCGGCCAGCGTTGATTCAATCCCGACCTCGGCCAACCAGGAAGACCATGTGTCGATGGCCGCGCACGGCGCACGCCGCCTGATGCAGATGGCCGAGAACGCCGCCAACGTGATCGGTATCGAACTGCTGGCCGCCGCGCAGGGCTGCGACTTCCACGCCCCGCTGCGCTCCAGTGCCGCGCTGGAAAGCGTGCGCGCCAGCCTGCGTGCGCAGGTGCCGACACTGGAAGAAGACCGCTACTTCCATCCGGACATGGTGACCGCCACGAATCTGGTGCGCAGCGGTGCGCTGGCGCAGGGCCTGGGCGATCTGTTGCCGACCGTGGAACCGCAGGCATGACGACCCTTCCCGAATGGCTGACGGTGCACGAGGGCGACGCCCCACTCATCGTCAGCTTCCCGCATACCGGCAGCGAGCTGCCGCACGACCTGATCGGCGACTACCACTCGCCGTGGCTGGCACGCCGCGACGCCGACTGGTGGGTGCACGAGCTGTACGACTTCGTGCGTGGCATGGGCGCGACCACGGTGCGCTCGGCAATCTCGCGTTCGGTGATCGACCTCAACCGCGATCCCAGCGGCGTGTCGCTGTACCCGGGCCAGAACACCACCGGCCTGTGCCCGCTGACGACCTTCGACAACCAGCCGCTGTACCACGCCGGGCGCGAACCGGACGACGCAGAAATCGCCCGTCGCCGCGACACGTATTTCCTGCCTTACCACGATGCGCTGGCTTCGCAGATCACGCGTCTGCGCGCGAAGTTCGGCACGGTGGTGGTGTACGACGCACATTCGATCCGCTCACATATTCCGCACCTGTTCGACGGCGAACTGCCGCAGTTCAACCTGGGTACCGCCGGCCCGTCTGGCGCGCCGGACACGTCCTGCGACAACGCCTTGAGCGACGTGGTGGAGAACCTGCTGAAGATCAGTGGCATGAGCCAGGTGCGCAACGGCCGTTTCAAGGGTGGCTGGATCACCCGCCACTACAGCAACATCGCCGGCGGCGTGCACAGCCTGCAGATGGAGCTGGCCTGCCGCGGCTACATGCACGAACCCCTGCCGGACCAGGTGGACGAGCACAGCTGGCCCACGCCGCTCGACCCCGACCACGCCGCACCGCTGCGCCACACCCTGGCGCAGGTGCTCAATGCCTGCCTTGAATTCGCTACGAACCGGAGCGCCGCATGACCCGCAACGACCCGTCCCGCACCATCGCCGCGCCGACCGGCACCACGCTGAACGCCAAGAGCTGGCTGACCGAAGCGCCGCTGCGCATGCTGATGAACAACCTGCACCCCGATGTGGCCGAGCGCCCGCAGGAACTGGTGGTGTACGGCGGCATCGGCCGCGCCGCACGCGACTGGGAGAGCTTCGATGCCATCGTCGAAACGCTCAAGCGCCTGGACGACGACCAGACCCTGCTGGTGCAGTCGGGCAAGCCGGTGGGCGTGTTCCGCACCCACGCCGATGCGCCGCGCGTGCTGATCGCCAATTCCAACCTGGTACCGCGCTGGGCCAACTGGGACCACTTCAACGAGCTGGATAGGAAGGGCCTGGCCATGTACGGCCAGATGACCGCAGGCAGCTGGATCTACATCGGCGCGCAGGGCATCGTGCAGGGCACCTACGAGACCTTCGTGGAGATGGGGCGCCAGCATTTCGGTGGCGACCTGACCGGGAAGTGGCTGTTCACCGGTGGCCTCGGCGGCATGGGGGGCGCACAGCCGCTGGCCGCCGTGATGGCCGGCGCCTCCTGCCTGGCCGTCGAGTGCCGCAAGAGCAGCATCGACATGCGCCTGCGCACCGGCTACCTGGACACCTGGACCGACAACCTGGACGAAGCGCTGCGCCTGATCGATGAAGCCTGCAAGGCCGGCACGCCGAAGTCGGTGGGCCTGCTCGGCAACGTCGCCGACGTGCTGGCCGAACTGCTCAAGCGCGGCGTGAAGCCGGACCTGCTGACCGACCAGACCTCCGCGCACGACCCGGTGAACGGCTACCTGCCGCAGGGCTGGACCGTCGAGCAATGGGACGAAAAGCGCGTGTCCGCGCCGAAGGAAGTGGAGAAAGCAGCGCGCGCGTCGATGGCCAACCATATCCGCGCCATGCTCGGCTTCCACGCACTCGGCGTGCCGACCGTGGACTACGGCAACAACCTGCGGCAGATGGCGCTGGAAGAAGGCGTGGAGAACGCGTTCGACTTCCCCGGCTTCGTGCCGGCCTACATCCGCCCGCTGTTCTGCCGCGGCATCGGCCCGTTCCGCTGGGCGGCACTGAGTGGCGACCCGGAAGACATCGCCAAGACCGATGCCAAGGTGAAGGAACTGATTCCGGACAATCCCCACCTGCACCGCTGGCTGGACATGGCCGCCGAGAAGATCAAGTTCCAGGGCCTGCCGGCGCGCATCTGCTGGGTCGGCCTGGGTGATCGCGATCGACTCGGACTGGCGTTCAACGAGATGGTCGCCAACGGCGAACTGAAGGCGCCGGTGGTGATCGGACGTGACCACCTGGACAGCGGCAGCGTGGCGTCGCCGAACCGCGAAACCGAAGCGATGGCCGACGGTTCCGATGCGGTGTCCGACTGGCCGCTGCTGAACGCCCTGCTCAACACCGCCAGCGGCGCGACCTGGGTCTCGCTGCACCATGGCGGCGGCGTGGGCATGGGCTTCTCCCAGCATGCCGGCATGGTGATCGTCTGCGACGGTACCGAGGCAGCGGCGAAGCGGATTGGCCGCGTGCTGTGGAACGACCCGGCCACCGGCGTCATGCGCCACGCCGATGCGGGGTATGACATCGCGATCGACTGTGCGAAGGAAAAGGGACTGGATCTGCCGGCGATCCTGGGCTGATCGCAGGGGTGCCGGCCCGCGGCCGGCACTCCCTGATGCGGGAATCGGTGCCCTTGACCCGCTCTTCCGTCTTGACCACCATGCGCCATCACCGCTGATGGATCACCGCGATGTACCGCACCTTTGCTGCTGCATTGCTCTGCGTCCTGTTCGCTGCTCCGCCCGCATCAGCGAGTGACCTCTCCGCCGGCCTCTCTACCCAGCTCGACGCCCAACTGCAGGCCAACCTCGAACGCTACGGCATCGCCGGTCAGGCGGTACTGGTCGCCCACAACGGCCAGGTGCTGTACCAGGGCGCCAGCGGCGAACGTGATCGCGCTACGCACACACCTGCCGCCGTCGATTCCATCTTCGCCGCGCAGTCCCGGTGCTGTCCGAGGGGCTGGTCGCGTATGCGCTGGATGATGATGCAGTCGCTGCCCAGGCGATACGCAGTTGGTTGCGCGATGACAACCGGGTGGCGGGCAGCGAGCTGGAACGAGCGATCAACGCCAGCGGCTATGCCATCCGCGAGAGCCTTGGTGCACGCAGGGCGTTGAAGGTATTCGCCCTCAACACCGAGCTGTATCCGGATTCGGCCAATGTGTGGGACAGCCTGGCCGAGTGTCATGCGGCATTGGGCGAGAAGGAAGCAGCTGATCAGTTCTACGCAAAGTCGAAGACGCTGACGAAACCCTCGCCATAAACCCTGCTGTAGAGCCGAGCCCATGCTCGGCTGCTCTTCGTCGCGATGGCAGACAACCCGCGCTGCGCGCGATTAGCCGAGCGAGGGCTCGGCTCTACAGGAACGCGGCGGGCGGCCATACGCCGCCGATGGGTGACGTGGCGCCGTCGACCTGTTAACTTGCGCGCCACTTTCGTGGTTTACAGCATTCCCGCATGTCGCTCTCGTCGTACCGCCCCATCCCCTCGCTGCTGTCTCTGACCGTTTCCCTTGGCCTCGCCTCCACTGCCGCTGCAGTCCCGCAGGCCACCACGCTGGATGCGGTGCAGGTCACCGCTGCTGATGCCAGCGCGCAGGCGCGCGAGGCGCTGAAGCGCGTACCCGGCGCCAGCAACGTCATCGACGTGGCCAAAGCCGACAGCCGACTGTCCAGCATTGCCGATGTGCTGGCCTACCAGCCGGGCATCAGCGCGCAGTCGCCGGGCAACGAGGGCACCAGGATCTCGATCCGGGGCTCGGGCATCAACCGCGGGCCGGGCGCGCATGCCTCGGGCATTGCGGTGTCGATCGACGGCCTGCCGCTGACCGGCCCAGGTGGCACGCCTTACGAACTGCTGGAACCCCTGTGGCTGTCGCGCGTGGAAGTCCTGCGCGGCGCCAACGGCTTCGAGCGCGGCGCGCTCGCGCTGGGCGGTGCCATCGACTACGTCAGCCGCAGCGGCCGTGATTCGGCGGGCGTGCAGCTGCACTACGAAGCCGGCAGCCGTGGCTACCAGAAGCGTGGCCTCAGCTGGGGCGGCGTCAACGGCGATGTCGACTACTTCCTGGCCTACACCGATACCGAGTTCGACGGTTACCAGCGCCATGCGCGCGGCGACGGCAAGGGCGCGATGGCCAACATCGGCTGGCAGATCACGCCCGACCTGCAGACGCGCTTCTTCGTGCGCTACCGCGAAACCAATCACGAAACACCCGGTCGCTTGACCCGCGACCAGATCCGCAACGATCCACACGCCGCGAATGCGGCCAACCTGGCCATCGATGCGCGCCGCCCGCAGCCGGGCAGCACCTGGGTGGGCAATGTCACCACGCTGCAGATCGATGAGGATTCGTCGCTGCAGGCCGGGCTGGTCTACCACACCTACCCGATGGACTTGAACGAGAGCCTGTATCGCCAGCAGCTGGACTACGCCAACCTAAACGCCACACTGGACTACCGCCGCCGCCACCGGCTGTTCGGCCTGGACAGCGAAACCACGGTCGGCCTGCGCGTCACCCATGACCTGGACGCCGATGTGCGCGAGTCGCTGCGCTTTGCCAGCAACGGCTATACCGCCGGCACGCGCACGCGCGACTTCCGCCACCACGGCACCGACAGCACACTGCACGTCAGCAACACCCTCGCCTTCAATGACCGCCTGCGCATGCAGGCTGGGCTGGCGCTGATCAACACCCGCCGCGATGTGCAGGTGACCTGGCCAAGCAGCGGCGGCCGCCTGCGTGACCACGGCTGGGACTACGCACCGCGACTGGGCTTTACCTGGCAGCACAGCGCGCAGACCCAGTGGTTCGGCAACCTCAGCCGTTCGGTGGAGGCACCGCACCCGTGGTCGATGATCTGGGGCTCGAACCAGTACTTCGGGCCGGGCAATGGCCCGTCTACCGGCCGCCAGCGCGCGCCGGTGCCGATGCAGAACCAGACCGCCACCACGCTGGAACTGGGCGCGCGCGGTGATGCGGCGCTGGGTCGCTGGGAACTGACCGGCTACTACGCCCACGTGAACCACGAACTGCTGAGCGTCGAACTGCAACCGCTGCCGAACCTGTTCATCGCCGAGAACAATGCCAGCCCCACCGTGCACCGCGGTATCGAGGCCGGATTGGACAGCACGCTGTGGCAGGCTGCACCGGGCCGCCTGTCGCTGCGCCAGGCGTATACCTTCAGCGACTTCCGCTACCGCCACGATGCACGTTTCGGCAGCAACCGCCTGCCCGGCCTGCCGCGCCACGCCTACCAGGCCGAGCTGCGCTTCGATCATGCATCCGGCCTGTACGCGGCACTGAACACCGAATACGCCTCGCGCATCGCGGTGGACTATGCCAACAGCTACTGGGCCGACAGCCATGTGATCTTCGGCAGCCGCATCGGCTACGACGCCCCCGGCGGTCGCTGGCAGGCCTGGGCGGAGATGCGCAACATCGGCAACCGCCACTATGCCGCCACGGTCACACCGGGCTACGACGATGCCGGCAGGGATGTCGCCCGCTCGACACCGGGCGAAGGTCGTGGCGTCTACGCAGGTGTGCGCTGGCGCTTTGATTGATGGCAGAAGGCGGCGCCGGGCGTGATCCGGCGCCGCCGTTCCTGAGTCAGCCGATACGCCACGCTGGCAGGCGCTCGCTGCGCTTCCAGATGGTAGGCGCGAAGCCGATCAGCACCAGTGCCGCCAGCCATTTCGGCGACGTACTCAGCAGCGTGGAACCGAGCGAGCCGTCGCTGGGTGCGAGCTGCTCCTGCCAAGGGTTGTAACCCAGGTAGAGGATGCTGCCGGCCCACCACAGCAACGCTGCGCCGATGCCCACCAGCAACAGGGACAGCGTGCGGCAGGTCCAGCGCTGCGAGGTGGTTCCCCACTCGCGGGACACCGCTACCAGCAGACCCACCACCAGCAGCGACACCAGTGCCACCAGGCCGATATCAACCTTCGGTCCAATGCGCTCATAGGCGCAGGCGCGGCATTGCGCCTCTTCCGCGGCAGTGCCGGCTTCAGCGCCATCGCCCTGCCCGGCTGCCGGCTGCGCCAGTGCTGCAAACGGCAACAACACCGCCAGCAGCGTCACCATGATCCAACGAAACAACGTCCTGTTCCTGCGTGCAGCGACATCCATGCGCTCTTCCTCGTCAGTGGTTGTGTGTCTCAGTGGGCGTTCGGCCATCCAGCGCCCCGGTTCCCGATGCAGTACGACAAGCTCCGGATAGGTGAAACCGCCAGGATACGAATCCTCGGCGACCGCGATCATAGCCCACTGTTCAGGGCGGCTGAAAACAGGTCGGGACCGGGCCATATGAAGGAAGCAACCGCATTACAGCCCCTGGATGACCTGCAGCAGGTGGCTCGCACCCGGCACGAGTTCCTCAGCAAGCCAGCCCAGCACCGCGAAGAACAGCAACAGGCCGATCAGCGGCCAGACCGTGTGCGACACGCATACCCGCCACCATCCCTGCTCGTGCATGCCCTGCATGCGCCGGTACAGGCCGCCGGCGATCGCCGCGTCCACCAGCAGTTCGGCCATCAGCACCGGCGCCGACCACACCACCCACACGCTGGCCAGCAGGACGGTCGCCACCAGCGCGACGATGCCGAGGATGGCCAGCAACGGCAAGCCCGCTTCGTCTTCAGCGAGCCCGGCCAACGGCAGCTCTCCGGCGTCGCCACTGCTCACCGATGCCGGCTCGTTCCACGAGGCCGACGCACCGCCACCGCCGGAACGGCCGCCGGCGCCGCTCCACGGTGATTCCACGGCACTGCCGCGAGGGGATGGGCTGCCACCGCCCACATCCGGCGACAGGCCATCCAGCACGTTGTCCCAACGCCAGCGGATCCAGATCCACATCAGCAGCAGGAACACGCCGTAGGCCAGCACGACGGCCATCGGGTAGCGAAACCACATCGCGTCGATACCGGCCAAGCGCAGCAGGTGCGAGGCAAGGAAACCGGCCGCACCGGTCAGGGCGACGATCAGTGCCATCTGCAGGCGTGGCCAACCGCGCTGCTGCAAGTGCCTGAGCGCACGCACGACTTCGCTGCCGCGGTTCATCGGCAATGTCAGTGGGCTGCGTGAAAAATGGCGCGAGCGCTTCATGCCGCCGCCAGGGGGCGGGAGGCATCGCGGCCAGGGACCTCGGGAACCTGATGCTGCATGCGGACATCCTTGCCGGGCACGCGTAGGCGGTGTTGGGCGGATTCTACCGCCGGCAGCTCCGCTGTCCAGACGGCGGTTCCAAGCGGCCGATCCTCAGCTGCGATCAATGATCCGTTCGATGCGGCCACCCGCGAACACGAACTCGCTCTGGCCCTGCAGTTCCAGCTCAGTGCCCGCACGCGGTCCATCGGGAACATCCTGCGCGAACACGCCGCGCCAGCCAATCGTCGCCGTCGCCTGGTCGCCATCGAACACCAGCGCCAGCAAGCGCTGTTCGCGCTCCCGGAACAGGCGCGCAGACTGGCGTGCCAGTTCGCCAAAGGCATCGACGCCTTCGGTGAACATCGTCAGCTGGCCGCCGCTGTGGTTCTCGAAGCGTACGTTGTGCGCCAGCACCGCCAGCATGGCGTCGATATCGAAGCGGTTGTAGGCCTGCAGGTAGTGCTCGATCAACTGACGATGGTGCAATTCGTCCATGGCGGCATCCAGTCGTGGGCTGCTGGCGAGTCTGGCCTGTCGGCACCGGCCGATCAAGGCCGCGTGGCCGCCTTCGGTAGCTGCGCGGCCACCTGATCGAACGGGGCGATGTCCTGCAGCGCACGGCACATCGCCACCGCCCCCTCCACGCTGGCGATCACCAGGCTGGCCAGCTCAGCCGCTGCTGGCGGGGCGTGTCCTTCGGCGACGAATGCCGAGGCGAGGTGGCCGTGCCAGCGTGCGAACACCTCGGCGGCCGCCGCGCGGGGTTGGCTGGGTGTCGCCTCCACCGGCTCCTCCACGGCAGCGGCCAGCACCGGGCAGCCAGCGCGGAACCCGGAGCGCAGCAGACGCTCGCGCCACATCGCAAGGAACTGCTGCAGGCCCTGTACCGCCCCATCCTTCAACAGCTCCACCAGCAGCGCCTCCACCTTGTCGCCGGCCATGTGGGTGGCGCGCGCCAGCAGCTCCTGCTTGCCGCCGGGAAAGTGATGGTAGGTGGAGCCCAATGGCGCCTCGGCCAGCTTGGTCACTTCGCGGATGCTGGTGGCATTGAGGCCCACCCGCGCCAGCATCTGCGCCGCGGCATCGATCACGCGCTGTGGGGCATCGGACGGTCGCGGGCTCACGGCGGTCTCCTTGCTAAGACAGTCGTCATAGATTAGCGTACCGGCGATTCTATAACAGTCGTCATAGCCATGAATCTCTGGTTCCGCCTGCTCCACCTGCTGCTGTGCAGCCTGTTCCGGCCGAAGCTGGAGGCCCCGTTCGGGGTCTCGCGGCTGCAGTTCCGGGTGCTGCCCAACGACCTGGACAGCAACCTGCACATGACCAACGGCCGCTACTGGAACATCTTCGACCTGGGCCGGCTGGACCTGATCCTGCGCATGGGTCTGGGCCGGGTGGCGCTGCGCGAGAAATGGGCGCCGATCGTCGGCGCCGGCACCATCCAGTTCCGCCGCGAATTGAAGCCGTTCCAGCGCTTCACCCTGGAAACACGACTGGTGGGCTGGGTCGGCTCGCGCGGCATCATGGAGCAGCGCGTGCTGATCGGTGCCGAGCAGAAGATCGCCACGCGCGCGTTGCTGGTCACCGGCATCTACGACCGCCGCGCGCGCCAGTTCCTGGGCATGCCGAAGATGATGGAAGCGATCGGCGTGGTTGCCCCGCCCTCGCCGCCGCTCAGTGCGGCCGCCGAAGCGTTGCTGGCGGCCGATGCAGCGTTGAAGCAGGACGATGCCTGAGCTTCAGGGGGCGGCCAGCGGCACCGCGTGCAGTTTGCGCGATACGACCTGGGTGCGCCCTCCCACATGCAGCACGTACTCGAAGGACTGCCGCATGCGGCTGTACGCGCCACCCTCCGGCACGCCGTAGTTGGCGCCCACGCTGAGGGTATGCCGGCCTGGCGGCAACGGCTTGAGCATCACCCAGTAGCCGTCGGCGGCGGCCAGCCGTGAGTCTGCGTCATCGTCATCCATGCGGAAGCAGCCTTCACTGCGCACCCGATGCATGCGCATGTCGCCCAGGGGTTGGCCATCCAGCAGCACTACTGCACTGATCAGATAATCGTTGTTGACCGCCGCCCCCGCCTGCAGCTCCTTGCAGGACACAGACTCATCCACCTGGTAGTGCGCCATGTTGATGATCGGCAGCAACAGGTACTTGCCCGCCGGCACCACGCATTCGCGATGTGGCCGGAAACGGCCATTGGTGCCGGCCAGGTTCCAGACCGGGCCTTCCTGGCCCACATCGCATACACGGCCATCCGGGTCGAGATAGGGCGCGCCGCCCTGGGCGTCGGCCCAGCGCCACCAGCGGGCGGTCCATTCGGCCAGTGAAACTCCGGCCACCGGCTCACGCGTCAGCGGCGAAGGCGCCGCCGTGTCTGCACTGAACGCCGGTACGGCCGCCAGCAGCAGTGCCATCGTTGCGCCGCTGCGGCGCAGCCATCCCTGGATTCCCTTCCGCATCACCCACCCCATCGTCCCTGGCGGCCACGCTGCGTGGCCAGCTCCGGGGCCATTTTACCTCGACGGGCTGGACGCTGTGCATTGCGGGTGCTGTGCCTAGTCCGGCGCCATTGCGCGCCTGATTGCAGCCTCCGCCAGCGGCGCCATCACCGCATAGCCCTTCGCCGTGGGATGCACGCCATCCTCGGCCAGCTGCGGATCCAGCCCTCCGGCGGCATTGGTCATCGGCGTGTAGTAGTCCAGATAGATCAGCTGCTTCGCATCGGCATAGCGCTTCAATGCCGCGTTCAATGCGCGCACCTTGGGAGCAGGTGCCGTGCCCGGCAACCACGGGTAATCGCTGACCGGCAGCACCGATGCCAGTACCACGGTGATGCCATGTGCGCGTGCCAGGTCCACCATCGCGTGCAGGTTGTCTTCAATCATCGCCTGCGTGGACGGGCCGGTGTTGCCGGCAATGTCGTTGGTGCCGGCCAGGATCACCACCACCTGTGGCTTCAGGGCCAGCACGTCCTGCGGGAACCGCACCAGCATCTGCGCCGTGGTCTGGCCACTGATGCCGCGGTTGAGCCAGCCCTTGCCGGGAAAGAACGATGCGCTGCCTTCCCTGCCCCAGCCTTCGGTGATGGAATCACCGTAGAACACCACGCGTGGTTGCCCCGGTACAGCGGCAGGCAGTCGCGCGTTGGCGTCGCGATAACGCTGCAGTTGCGGCCAATCGGCCAGGCGCTGCTGCATGAAGCGCACTTCGTCCGCGCGCAGGCTTTCGACAGGCTCCAGCAGCAAAGGGTTGATCGCGGGCATCTCGGCCGCCACCCCGTGGGCGCTCAGCGCGATACCGATGGCAACTGCGGCCAGGCCGCCGGACAAGGAACGCATGGGGTCTCTCCCTTGAATGTCCGGGCCAGTCTAGCGCGCGGCCCCGCGCTTACCGCGCCGCCGACCGCGCGACCACGCCGGTCACCTTGGCCGGCATCCACATGCCGGGCGTCCAGCCGCTGGCAGCCAGGATTGCCTTCGGGTTGTCCTGCTGGATCAGCGCACGCACTGCATCGCGCTTGTCCTTGGCCTGCAGGTAATAGGCCTTGGCGATGCGGTAGCCCACCCAGTACCCGAGGTCATAGGGCTCCTGCGAACCGGGCTTGTAGTTGTACAGCCACGGCGACAGATCGGTACTGTCCACATCCAGCGCAAAGGCGCTTTCAATGTGGACCTCGCGGCCGCGCGTCCATGCCGCATGGCGACTGTTGCCGACGTTGCCGGAAATCAATTCGGCGATGAATTCGGCGATGCCTTCGCCCAGCGAAACACGCAGCACCGTCGCATGCGGGTCGCCGGGCTCGAAATCGGTCAGGCCGGTCTGCTGGATGTGCACGTACTCGTGCGCGATCACGTGCACGAAACGGTCCTGCACGTTGGGATTCATGAAATCGGCTGCACACAGCGCTTCCAGGCCGATGATCACCCCACTCTTCGAGGTCAACCCGACCGGCCGACCACGGCCGACCGCGAGGGTCACCGGAGGAAACGCGGCCTGCGGATAGATCGCCTGCAGGTTGCCGAACACCTGCACCAGGCGCTGCTTCACCGCCGGCAGCTCCGCCAGGCAGCTGCGGCCCTGCGCATACACCCCGGGCTGGCTGGCAATGGCTTCGGCCATGCGTTCGGGCGTGACCCGGCGCGCCTTCGCCAGTTCACTCAGGCCCGGACTGCCTTCGGCCAGGTAACCGGCCAGCTGGGCGACGCTGGGCTTGCCGCCGGTGCTGTCGTAGAGCGCGTAGAAGCGGCTGGCATCGGTGGTGAGGATCTGCGGCCCCGGCGGGGTACCCGCCGACGCCACGCCGACCGCCCCGGCACAGGCCAGGGCAAGCAGGCAACGCAGGAAACTCGACATCGCTCCGTCCTTGGTGGAGTGCATGCGAAGCGCGCAATCTATCACTCCGCCCCGGCCACCGCAGCGTGCACATGCAGGCCCTTCGGGGCTGTGCCAGACTCACTCAGGCACCTGCCATGGATGATGGAGCACCGCACGATGATGATCGTTCCCGCGTACTGGGCCGAAGCCCGCCTGCAGGCCCGTTTCCGTGGCCGGCCGGTGGTCGTGCGCCGCTTCGGCTGGTCCGATGAGGGACCTGCCCAGGCCCAGGCCCACGCCGACCGCCGCGCCAACGAAGCCCTCAATGCCATCCTCGCCGGGCAGGCGCTGCCGCGTCGCGAAGTGCGCAGCAACTATGGCGTGGAGGGTGTGCCAATCCGCGAGCAGATCGTGCAGCGCGACGGCGATGTCATCATCACCCGCAACAGCTATGGTGCGTTGTGCCTCAACAGCCCCGACGTGCTGTTTGCCGACATCGACCATGCGCAGCCACCGGCCGGCTGCGTGATACCGGCCATCGTGGCTGCGATCGTGCTGCTTGCCGGCGCCGTCATCGGCACCCTGCTCTGGCACTGGCTGGTGGGCCTGGTACTGGGCGTGGCGGCAGTGCTGCTGGTCAACGCGACACTGTTGATGCGGCGGAAGCAGCGCCTGGCCGCCGCCGGCGGTGCTGAAGGGCTTGCGCTGAAACGCGTGGACGCCTTCAGCGAACAGCATCCCGATTGGCACCTGCGTGCCTACCGCACACCCGCCGGGCTGCGCGTGCTGGCGATGCATGCCACGTTCTCACCGGAGGACGAGCAGCTCCAGGCATTCTTCAAGGCACTGGGCACCGACACCCTGTACGCGCGCATGTGCCGGCTGCAGCATTGTTTCCGTGCGCGACTGACACCGAAGCCGTGGCGCGTCGGCCTGAAGTACCGCATCCGGCCGCCGGTGGCCGCGTGGTCAGCCGAACAGGCCAACAATCCGGATCGACTGGCCTGGATTGCCGAGTACGAAAAGAAGAGTGCCGGCTTTGCCGCGTGCACCTACCTGCGCAGCTTCGGCGACACCTCCCGGGTGCATGCCAAAGCCGAGCATGTGCGCGAGCTGCACGATCGGCTGTCGCACGCGCAGGACCGGTTACCGCTGGCCTGAACGCAATGAGCGCTCAGTCCACGCCCTGCACGAACGGCTGCCCTGCCAGGGTAGTGCCCAGCCGCACCGCGATCTGCTGACCTTCCTTTTCGAAGGTCGTCGCGCACTGCTTGGCGCCCCTTTGGCATCCGACTTCCGGAAAGCCCTCGAGTGACTCAGGCGCGCCCTGAACCGGACTCACCTGCCACCCTGCCGCATTCATGAGGCGCTTGGCCTTGGCATAAGGCATGCCGGCGACAATGCCCAGCTGCGCCAGTTCGGAGGGGAGTGATTGGCCATGCAGGCTCGGCGTCATCACCAGCGCCAACACTGCGACAACACGTTTGGACTTCATAGGTGAAACCCATGGCAGACAGCAACAGGCCTGCAGCGTATCGCAGCTTCCGCACGCCATGGCACCCGCATCACATATGGTTACGCAATCGCAACGGCCAATGACACGAGGTCACCCTCCGGATCCATCAGGTACTGTTGAGAACCGCCACGGGGGCCTCGCGCGCCGCCCGCCGCGCCGGTAGCCAGGCAGCCAGCTGCCCCAGGGCGAACACCAGCCCGACGCCCAGCACCAGGTACCCGGGATCGATGCGAGGTACCTCGTAGTAGCGCGAAACCCAGACATTCAACGCCAATGCCAGTACGCTGCCAGCGATCGCGCCGACGAAGGTCAGCATCAGATTCTCGATCATGAAGAAGCTGATCACATCGCGCCTGCGGGCACCCAACGCACGTCGTATGCCGATCTGCGGATAGCGCTTGCGGACCCAGAAGCTGGCCAGCCCATACACGCCCGTGCCGGTCACGATCAACAGCGAGATGCCGGCGCACAGGAAGATGATCGCCATAGTCTGGTCACGCCGGAAGTATTCCGCACGCAGTTCGCTGAAGCGCTGGACCCGGGGCAGCATCCGGTTCGCTTCGCGCGCGGCCAGCGCATTGCGGGCCGAGTCGAGGACCGCGGAAAACGCGTCCGGCTCGTTGCGCACCGCGTACATCACACGGGTGCCGGCAGCAGCAGGCTCTCGCCTGTTCAGCGACCGCTCTGGCGCTCGATTTCCGCATGCAGTCCCTGCAGCTGCGCCAGGTACTGCTGGAAAACGCCCAGATCTTGCTCGACCAGGCGTGACCAGTCGGGCTTCGCATTCAGCAACTGCTCGACCTGCTGCTGCGGTGGGCGATCAAAGCCCTCGCCCAGGACGGCCAGGTAGCGCTCCCTGAATCCCCCCGGATCCTGCTGGTCCTGGGCGAAGAGCTGCACCGCAATCAGTCCGGCATACAGGTAATTAGCCAGGTAAAGCGGATCCTCATACATCAGCCGCTTGGATATCCAGGTGCTGCGCAGCTCGGGATACTGCTCCGATGCGCCCCCGTACCTGCCCAGCACCTTCATCGTCAGCGTATCAAGCGCGTCTGCGTTGCCAACCTCATCGGCGGCCACGTCCTGATAGATGGACTGTTCCAGATCGGCCTCTTCAGACGATACGAATAGCTGCAGGATGATGTCATCGAGCAACGACTTCAGGTAATACGCCTTGGCACGTGGATCACTGGCCTGCCGGTAGAGCTAATCGCGGAACTTCAGTTCGTTGTAGATGGCGAAGGCCTCGGTCAACCACTTGTTGCCGTTGCGCTGGAATGATGATGCGCCGCCGCGCTGCATCCACTGGCCATGCATGGCATGGCCGGCTTCGTGAGCGATCTGGACATCCCCCTCCAGATCGCCCTGGCGATGGCCAACGAACAGCAACGAAGGCACGCCGGGGGCGCTGATCGAAAACGCATCCATCGCGCGCCGCCCTGCCGATCCGCCCAGGTCCATGCGTCCGCCCGCAGGATCGAGCAGCCCGCGCAGCCCTGTCACGTAATCCGGCCCCAGCACCTGCATTGATGCCGCCGCCGCATCACGCAACTGCGCCAGGTCAAGCGGCGGAGGAATATAGCCCGCATCAGGCAGGTCCATGTCCCAGATCTGTGGAGACGCCTGGCCCATGCGCTCAAGATGGGTCAACTGCATCTGCTGGTAGTTCCGCCGCAGCAGCGCGTGGCGCGCTACCGCCGCCAGTGTCGCGTCGACGGCGGCCTGATCCAAGCCCATGTGCCGGTAGCTGCGGTCAGGCGCAGTTCCATCGCCCTGCAGTTCCGACGCATGCTCGTTGAGGCGGACCAGGCCCAGCAGCACCGTTGCCATTTCGCTGCGCCGCGACGCCATTCCCTGCCAGTAGGCACGCCATGCCGCTTCGCGCAGTGAACGGTCCGGCAGGCGGGAAAGGGCTCGCGCGTCGGTGCGGCTGTCGAGCGTGCGGCCTTCATGTTCGAAACGCGCAAAGAGGGCCGACTGCAGCAGCTGCCGGTGCAGACGCCCGAAGCTGTCCAGCGCCGGGTCAGCCAACGTGTCGACCGCATCCACCAGCGCTGCATTGGCCGGCTGCACATCCTCCCGCAACGCCCGTTCACGCAGGTCGGCATGCGGCCCGATCCAGGCAGCGTGCGCGGGCGCATCACGCAATGCCTGCTTGGCAATCGCCGCGATGCGTCCACATGTGCTGGCGACTTCGCCCTGGGTGTTGGCCAGCCGGGCATCGTCGGCATTGCGCGCGGCCTGAAGATGCAGGTAGCCATGGTGCCGGAGGCACTCGCCATACAGCTGTTCGGCCTGCTGGAACCTCACGTCTGGCGGCGCATGAAGTGCCTTGAGGGCATGGGTCCTCCGCTCGAGGTTCTGCCACGCCTCACGTTCCTGGGAGGCGCTGCCAAAGTAGCTGCGGTCATCTGCCCGCAGAGCCTGCGCTTCCACTCCGTGTGTCATCCCGGCCAACAGCGTCGCGATGACAAAAGTGATGGCGCGCATCCCATTGCGACGCATCGATGTCTCCTGGTCTGTTTCCACTCCCAGCTTAGCAGCCCGGGTGGACCCGGATGCCTCATGGCAGGTGGCTTCCCGATTCCCGATTCCGCATCCGGATCCAGGCCGTCTACCCACTCACATCCCGATACAGCAAGGCCGCCCTGGGGCGGCCTTCCCGTCTCCTTACTTGGCGTTCTTCACGTAGGTGTCGAACCAGTTCAGCATTTCCGCCACCAGCTGCCCGTTCGATTCCAGCGCGGTGTACCAGTGCGGTTCGTTCGGCAGCATCACCAGCCGCGTGATGCCGCCGTTGCCTCGGATCGCCTGGTAGAGCTTGCGCGACTGGAACGGCTCAGTGCCCGGGTTGGCGTCGTCCTCGCCGTGGACCAGCAGCAGCGGCAGCTTGATCTTGTCGGCATAGAAGAACGGAGAGGCCTTCAGGTACACGTCCTGCGCCTGCCACACCGAGCGACGCTCGTTCTGGAAGCCGAACGGGGTAAAGGTCTTGTTGTACGAACCGCTGGTCGCCACGCCAGCCTTGAACAGCTTGGTATGGGCGATCAGGTTGGCGGTCATCAGGCCGCCATGGCTGTGGCCGGTCACGCCGATGCGGTTGCGATCGACCACGCCCATGTCCACCGCCTTGTCCACCGCTGCCTTGGCGTCGGCTTCCAGCTGTTCCAGGTAGGTGTCGTAGGCGTTCTTCGGGTCACCCACGATCGGGAACGAGGCGTTGTCGATGATCGCGTAGCCGGCCAGCAGCATCAGGCGGTACGGCTGCAGGCGGGTGAAGGTCTGCTGCGAACCGGACACCTGCCCCGCCTGCGCGGCGTTGGCGAAGTCGGCCGGGTAGGCGTACAGGATCGCCGGCACGCGCTGGCCTTCCTTGTAGCCCGGCGGCGTGTACAGGGTGAACGACAGGTCCACGCCATCGGCACGCTTGTAGGTCACCAGCTGCTTCTTGATCTGGCGCACTTCCGGAGTCGGGTCGACCAGCTTGGTCAGCGCGGTCGCGGTGGACGCGAACTGCGCCTCGCCGGTCTTCGCATCGGCCACCGCCTCACCCTGCTGACGGATGAAGGCGTTCGGCGGATCGATCACCGACTGGTGCCAGGTCAGGTAGCGCCCAGGCGTATTGCTGAAACCAAGGAACTGCTCGTAGGCATCAGCGCTGCTGCGGAACAGGCGCTCGCTCTTCAGCGTGCCGAGGTCGAGGCGGTCGAGGAACGGACGGTCGCCCTGCGGCGAGGCACCACGGCCGCTGAGGAAAACATGGTTGCCCTCACGGCGCACGACCTGCGCACCATTCGGCAGGCGGGTGAAGACCAGGTTGCCGGGGTTGCCGTACAGCTCATCGCTGGACATGTCCCACAGCAGGCGGCCTTCCTTCTTCGGCTGGTCCACATCGATGATGCGGGTCTGCATCCAGTGGCGGTTCTCGTCGTTCTCGAACTGGAACGCCACGGCCGGATCGGCAGTCCATGCGAAGCCTTCGAAGCGTTGTGCGGTGCGGGTGATCTCGACCGGCTTGCCGTTGAACGGCGCCTTCAGCATCAGCACCCGGTCGCGATGCGGCACGTTGACCTTCCAGTCGCCCTTGTCCAGCGCTTCGGCATAGACCACGGTGGCCGGATCGGTGGCACGCCAGTCGAAACCACGCGGGCCTTCCGGTACGCCGTGCACCGGCACGCGGTCGGCCAGCGGCAGGCTGGCGATCGGCGTGGACTTGCCGCTGGCGATATCCAGCACGGCCACGTCGTTGGCGAAGCGCTGGTAGGTCACCGCATGCGAGTACGGCGCCTTGATCGATTCGGTCAGCACGTGCACGCCATCGGGCGCGGCGCTGACTTCGTTGAACAGCGCCGGCTGCCCGACCGGACGCACGCTGTTGGCGGCGGTATCGACCACGGCCAGCTGCGAGGCGCCGTAATAAGCGAACAGCTTCTCGTCATGGACGCTGGTCAGCGTGTCGCGGGCTTCGTAGGTGCTGCTCTCGCCACTGCTGCCCAGCGACTCCTGTGCATCCGGGCCGGTCGGTACGCCACCGTTGGACGGTGCTGGACCCTGGTTGGCCGGCACCAGCTTCACCAGCAGGTTCTGGCTGCCGCCCAGCCACTGCACGGTATAGCCGAAAATCGGGTTCAGCTGGACGTTCGGCACCTGCTTCACCTGGCCGGTAGCGGCATCGCCCACCCACAGCTGCACGCTGGTATCGACCGCGTTCTGGAACGCAAAGCGGCTGCCATCGGCCGACCACAGCGCGCCGGTGGCACAGCCCTGCGGCAGGTTGACCTTGGTCTGCTGGCCACTGCCGATGTCGACCAGGGTGAAGTCGGCCACGCAGGCCGGGATGCCATAGCCACCGGGGGTGTCATGGCGGCTGCGGTTCTTCGGTTCCAGGCGCACGCCGGCCAGCTTCAGGTACGGCTGGGCAACGCGGCTGATCGACGGGTAGGTCTGCGCGGTGGTCAGCAACAGGCGCTGGCCGCCCGGGGCCACGTTCGGCGCCGGCGGCGGCGGCGCCTTCAGCACCTTGAGCAGGTGTTCCGGCGGCTTTGCGTAATCGGCAAGCGCCGGGCCAGTGGCCAGCAGGCCGAAGGTGGCAACGGCAACGGCCGCCGCCAGAGAGGTACGACGGATGAGCATCCTTATCCCCTGGGGTGTGAATGGGAGCCCGGAAACGGGCAAGGGCCCGAATCTAGCACCGCAGGGGTTGTCGTGAATGGGCCGGAAGGGCTAGTGGCTGGATGGGGCAAAGTGCGGCCCGAAGCGCAGCCTCCCCGCTTGTCAACAGCCAGCCGCAGAGCGCGCTAAGCCTTTCGGGCCAAGGGTCCCAGCGAATTTCGGCTCTGTCCGCGCAAATTGCCGTTCGAGTCAACAATGGGATGCAGGTCTCGACCGCGCCAAAAATTGGAGATGCGATCTTCTACCCTGTAATTCATGATCCTGCGCAATATCTATCTCTACCTGAACCCAGACGAGCATTGGGGCGATCCAATCTCAGATCTCGGGTTTTCGCTGGGCACCACATTCGGATTCAAAACCAGATATATCTGCAATTACCTGGAGCGCCACCTCAAGAAGCTGCGTTTCAGAACGGCTGGCTTCAACAAGATCTGTATTCAAGGATCGAAGCTGGAAACGGCAACATGGGCTGTGCAGGGCGCCCATGCCGTTGTTCCGCGTGTTTCATTTAACGCCAGCGTTTATGAAGCACTTGACGATGACAACAGGCACGAGCTTTACATCGCCATGATCCTGGACGGACTCTCCGGTCTGGCAGAACACCACGTCATCCCGATTTCGGAGATCCTCGACGGAATTGCCGAATTCAGGGCCGGCGGGTACAAGAACGAATGGGTGCACCAAACCAAGTATTATCGCACTGATCGGGTTCGAGCAACGCTCCACTGCAGCCTCAAACCAAACAACTTCAGCATGACACTGGACATCAGCAAGGACGGTCATACCGTGCTGAAGGAGGTCATCCTGGAATGTCTGCCGGACGAAATCATTTTTGCCCATCGACTTGGCAGTCTTGAGTGGTGCGAGGACACGATCACTGTCCGCCAGAAGGATGGGGCGATCCTCTATCGCTCTACAAGCCAATGAATCCCTCAGATCCAGCCAAAAGGTCGACAGGTACTATCAGATGGAAGCCTGGGCAGCATGTCGTACTCAAGCTGAGGGAGGATCTATTCACGATTGCGCAGATGCGCAACAGACCAGTAATGCGCTTTTTCGATATCTGCTCAAGTGAAGATTCTTGGGATTCCCCTGACTTGAGCCAATACCGTCCATTGTTCCAAGTGTTCGTCGGAACGGTGGTCCACCAACGACTGGCAATGCGGAAGATAGCCATTGGTACCCGTTGCCTGATTGAGCTTCCCAACTACTGGATTCGCCCCTACAGTTCAATGGATCGGCAGTATTTCACGGGTTCCGCCGACAGCCTGTTCTCTGGTGGGCGGCTGATCGATCTAGGACCCGGGAATGATCTTGATGTCACACAAGCTCCCGTAATCAAGCACAGCCTCTCAGTCGACGAAGACCGGGAAGCGATCGAAGCGTTCGAGCTGACCAACATGTGGGGGAGTGACGACCTCCAGGACAGGCTTGTTCGACATTTCACCACCGGGATAGATCGGGACCATCTCAAATTTGAGATCTTTCCCGATCTTTGGCCCGATCGTCAGGCATTGAGCCCGCTGACCCGCAGATTGCCCGAACGGCTGCGCTAGCTGAGTTCGGTTCCAACAGGGCAATCCGTTGCACCTGCCAGACTTGGCCTGGCACTACTGCTGCGCGTGCAGGTCCCAGGTGGCCAGGTAGTCGGGGTCGACCACGATCATGCCGCTGGTGCGCATGCGGTACTCGCCGGGCTCGGCCGGTTGGTACTGGTCCAGCATCGGTGGCAGGTAGCGCTCGTGGCCATCATTCTCGTCGGCCAGCACCACGCCCTCGTCGGCGCTGATGCGCAGCACCGTGCCGGCGTACTGCTCCAGCCCCTTTACCTGGCCGTCGCCGCCATAGCGGGTCACCCCTACCAGTACGACCTTGCCGATCATTTCCTCGACCTTGGCGTCGTCCAAGGGCGGCAGCATGGGAGTGAATTCGTCGCTCATCGGTGCACCTCCGTAGCCTGTAGGACATCGTGGATGAGGTTTCCGCTTCGCAGTGCGCGTCGCTGGCAGTCGAGCAGGTGCCCGGCCTGAAGCCTCTGCATCGAGAGTGCCAGTACGCCCATGAACCCAAGGGTTCCTGGAGCACGATGCTGCCATCGCAGGCGGAAGGGACAGGTGAAGGCCGAAATCGGTCCTCGCCGATCAGAGGGTTGTACCTGCACCCACGCTAGAATGCGCCCATGCGCACCGTACATGCCCTCCGCTACATCACCCCGTTACGGGAAGGCGGCTCCCTGCCCGCCGTGGTCGAGACCGACGACGACGGCATGGCCGTGCTGAAGTTCCGTGGCGCAGGCCAGGGCCCGAAGGCGCTGATCGCCGAGCTGATCGCCGGCGAAATGGCGCGCACGCTGGGCCTGCCGATTCCGGAAATCCTGTTCGTGGAGCTGGACCGCGAGTTCGCCCGCACCGAACCGGACCCGGAGATCCAGGAGCTGATCCGCGCCAGCGAGGGCCTGAACCTGGGCCTGGACTACCTGCCGGGTGCGATCAATTACGATCCGGCGGCGATGCCGGTGGACGCCGACCTGGCCTCGCGCATCGTCTGGTTCGATGCGTTCACCAGCAATGTCGATCGCACCACCCGCAACCCCAACCTGATGGTGTGGCACCGCAAGCTGTACCTGATCGACCACGGCGCGGCGATGTACTTCCACCACGACTGGGCCAATGCCGGCGATGCCTGCGAAAAGCCGTTCGTGCTGATCCGCGACCATGTGCTGCTGTCGTTCGCCAGCCGCATCGCCGAGGTGGATACCGAACTGGCCGCGCGCCTGAGCGATGCCGAGATCGAGCGCATCGTCGGCCTGGTGCCGGACAGCTGGCTGGTGGACGAACCGGCATTCGACAGTCCGCAGGCCTATCGCCAAGGCTACATCGACTATCTCAAGCACCGCCTGAAAGTGCGTGCGGTGTTCGTGCAGGAGGCCGTCCGTGCCCACGCTGCACACGTATGACTATGCGGTCATCCGCGTGGTACCGCGGGTGGAACGCGAGGAGTTCATCAACGTCGGAGTGATCGTCTCCTGCCCCGGCGCGCGCCATCTGGAAGCGGCCATCGAGATCGATCCGGCACGCCTGCACGCGTTCGCTCCAGCGCTTGATCAGGATGCGTTGCAACCGTGGTTGGATGCGATCGTGGCCATCTGCCGTGGCGACGCCAGCGCCGGACCGATCGCACAGCTGCCCGCGCGCGCCCGCTTTCATTTCCTCACCGCCAAGCGCAGCTCGGTTGTGCAGATGTCGAGCACGCATGTCGGCCGCACTGCGGACCCGGCGGGTGTGGTGGAACACTTGATGACGAAGATGGTGCGGGTACCGGCACCAACCGAGCAACATTGATTGGGTAGAGTCGACTGTTAGTTGTGTAAACCCACCACGTTGTTCAGCGGGATTCTGGAAATAGGCGGCTGGCTGCCGATCCCCATGTGGGGTCGGTGCCAGTTGTAGTGATGCAGCCATTCAGGTAGCACGGCATCG
>NZ_JBYBLQ010000007.1:0-234397 GCF_059337855.1 Stenotrophomonas maltophilia complex sp. Om-AH-Sm3
GGGTGGGCAGGACCGTTGGCGCCATGGATGGCGCCATCGAGCCCCCATGGATGGGTTTACGGCGTGTCCTGACCACCCACACCGCCCCGCCATCCCACGCAATGCCGCTCTTGCTTCGGCCGTTGCCGTTGCTTCGGCTTGCAGCGGGTGCAGGGCCGCAAGCCCTGCAGAAAAACACCCTACCCCGCCATCACCGCTTCGATCTCATCGGCGCTGCGCGCCAGGCCTTCGGTCAGCACGCGATGACCGTCATCGGTGATCAGCACATCGTCTTCAGTGCGGATGCCGATACCGCGCCAACGCGGTTCCACCGTCGTGTCGTCCACGCCGATGTACAGCCCCGGCTCGATGGTGAACGCCATGCCAGGCTCCAGAAGGCGTGAATCACCGGCGAGGCGGTAATCGCCTACATCGTGCACGTCCAATCCGATCCAGTGGCCGGTCTTGTGCCGGTAGAAGCGCTGGTACAGGCCTTCGGACAGATTCTTTTCCAGCGTGCCCTTCAGCAGGCCCAGCCGCAGCAGGCCCTCGGTCAAGGTCTGCACTGCGGCCAGATGGCCGGCCTCGTAGGGCACGCCCGGCTTGGCCTGGGCCAGCGCCGCCGCCTGCGCTTCACCGACCAGGTCGTGCAGCGCGCGCTGCTCGGCACTGAAGCGGCCGTTCACCGGGAAGGTGCGGGTGATGTCGCTGGCGTAGCCGCGGTACTCGGCACCTGCATCGATCAGCACCAACTCGCCATCGCGCGACCGCGCGTTGTTGTCGCGGTAATGCAGGATGCAGCCGTTGCGGCCGGCACCGACGATGCTGCAATACGCAGGCACCGCATCGCTGGCGCGGAACACGCGTTCCAGCTCGGCCTGCAGCTCGTACTCGTGGATGCCGGCCCTGGCGGCCTTCATCGCCGCCAGATGCGCACGCACGCTGATCTGTGCGGCGTGGTGCATCAGTGCCACTTCGGCGCCGGATTTGAACAGGCGCTGCTCGTGCAGCAGGTGGCCCAGCTCCAGGAACTCATGTGGCGGCTGCGCACCGTGGCGTACCTGCGAACGCACGCGGTTGACCCAGCCGATCAGCTTCAGATCGAAGTCGGCGTCGCGGCCGAAGTGGTAGTAGACGCGCGAGCGCCCTTCCAACAGGCCCGGCAGGATGTCGTCCAGATCATCGATCGGGTAGGCATCGTCCATGCCGTACTGCGCTACCGCGCCTTCCTGGCCGGCGCGGCTGCCGTCCCATGCCTCGCGCTCGGCATCGCGCTCGCGGCAGAACAGGATGGCCTCGCCATGGCGGCGGCCCGGAATCAGCACCAGCACCGCTTCCGGTTCCGGGAAGCCGGTCAGGTACTGGAAATCCGAATCCTGGCGGAACGGATAATGGGTATCGAGGCTGCGCACCTTCTCGGCTGCGGCCGGCAGTACCAGGATCGCATCCTCGCCAGCCATGTCCATCAGCTGGCGGCGGCGACGCTTGTATTCGCCGGCCGCGATGCCGGTGCGCTGCTTGATATCCATCAGTTCAGGCGCTGCCGATGGCGCGCGGCCAGCACCACGTCGCCGTGCAGCAGCAGCACCGCCACACGGATGAATTCCTCGATCTCCGACAGGGCTTCGTCGTCGTCATCGCCGCCGGCCTCGAAATCCTCACTGGACGCACGCGCCAGGCTGGCCATGTCGGTCAGCGCTTCTTCGCCCTCTTCGGACAGGGCCGGGCGGCGGCCGCCGCTGCCCAGGCCGAAGCCGCCCAGGAACGAGCGGGTCCAGCTGAACATGGCATCGGCCTGCGCGGACACATCGTCGCTGTCGGCGAGCAGCAGTTCGAAGGCGAAGTCGCGGTCTTCCAGCTGCTTGATGGTGGCCTGCAGCAGCTGCCCCAGCACGCTGTCGGCAGCCACCGGTGGCAGGGTGTCATCGGCCAGCACGCGCGCCGGCCAATCGTTGCCGGGGGCGCCGCCGGCGGCCAGCCAGCCGCACAGCGCTCCGTGCAGCTCGGCAGCGGTAGCGCCCAGGCCCAGCGCCTGGCTGGCGCGGGTAACGTCGTCGACGGAGGGAAGTTCGGTCATCGTGCGGCTCGTTCGGAATAAGGAAACCCGGGGTGCGCACGCGCGCGCCCGTGAGACCCCGTAGTGTAGCAACCCTGCGGCATCCTCTCGTGGCCGTCCGGCCTTGCTGCGACAGCGCTTGACCGCCCTCACCCGGCTTGCCTATCGTGCCCGCATGGAACCCGCCGATCCCCTTGCCCAGCTGCAGGACTTTGCCGCCCGCGTGGACGCGTTGCTTGAACGCAACCAGCGCCTGGCCGAGGAGAACCGCAGCCTGCGCCACCAGCAGGAACAGCTGGTGGCCGAGCGCTCGACGCTGCTGGCCAAGAACGAACAGGCGCGCTCGCGGGTGGAAGCGATGATCAGCCGGCTCAAATCCCTGGAGCAGCACACATGAGCGCCGAACCGGTCAGTGTCCGCATCCTCGATCGTGAATACACCGTGGGCGTCGGCGGCGACGAACGCGACAGCCTGATGGCTGCTGCGCGCCTGCTCGATGCGCGCATGCGCGAGATCCGCGGCAGCAACCGCATGGCCGCCGTCGACCGCGTCGCCGTGCTGGCCGCGCTGAACCTGGCCCACGAACTGCAGCTGCTGCGCGACGAGAACGCCCGCCAGGCCGTGGCGCTGCAGCAGACGCTGGCCGACCTGAACCGGCGCCTGGACCGCGCCATCGACGGCACCCCATAAAAAAAGGGGACGGAGGGAATTAAGGCGCATTCGCCCCTTCCGTGCTGGAAACGCCTTAATTCCCTCCGTCCCCTTTTCGCTTGTCTGAATTGGCACGGACTGTTGCCGACGAACGGCCTATCCAGATCCTGCGTGCTGGCTATAATGGCCACGCGTTCTCTGCGGTACTCGACGGCATGTGCAAACATTCGCCTTGTCCCTTAAGAACGACACCGGGAGCGCGACAGCGCCGGGAGTGCAGGTCCGCCTTGTAGCGGGAAGCCCGATGGTTCTCCAGCGTTCCCACTTGAGCCCCCGGGTTCAAGGTCGTTTCGCATGCATCGACATTGCGGAGAATGCAATATTCCAGCAAGGGCGGCGTCTTCGGGCGTCGCCCTTGTTCTTTCCGGCACAATGACGGCTGATCCTTGCCGCTCGCTGCCATGACCGACCCGCGCCAGGCCCTGCGCCACGACCTGCGGCAACGCCGCCGTGACCTTAACGCTGGTGAGCGCATCGCCGCCGCCGAATCGCTTGCCGATGCCCTGCTCGCCCTGCCGTTCGCCCCGCGCGAAGGCGCCGTGGCCGGCTACTGGGCGCTGGATGGCGAAATCGCCCTGCACCGCTGGCAGCTGCAGCTGCCCGAAGGACTCACCTACTGCCTGCCGGTGCTGGCCGGCGACGTGCTGCGCTTCGCACCATGGCGGCCCGGGCAGCCGCTGACCAGCAACCGCTATGGCATCCCCGAGCCGGACGTGGCCGTGGAAGACACCCTGGAACCGGAACGGATGGCGCTGGTCGTGACCCCATTGGTGGGTTTCGACGCACAGTGCCGCCGGCTGGGCATGGGGGGCGGCTGGTATGATCGCAGCTTCGCCTTCCGCCACGACCGGCCGGCGCCGCCCTGGCTGGTCGGTGCTGCGTTCGCGGTGCAGCAGGTCGAGTCCTTGCCGGTGGCGTCGTGGGACGTGCCGGTGGATGCGATCTGCACCGAAGACGGCACCCTGTTCCCCTCCGCTGCCCCCGTGAACGCATGACCGCCCGCAAGCGCTACTGGCTGATGAAGTCCGAACCGGACGCCTTCTCCATCGATGACCTGGCCAAGGTCAAGGTCGAACCCTGGAACGGGGTGCGCAACTACCAGGCGCGCAATTTCATGCGCGATGGCATGCAGGTGGGCGACGGCATCCTGTTCTACCACTCCAACACCAAGGTGCCCGGCATCGTCGGCCTGGCCACCGTCGCCAGCCCAGCCTACCCGGACGACACCCAGTTCGACCCGAAATCCGACTACCACGACCCCAAGAGCACGCGCGAAAACCCGCGCTGGATGCTGGTGGACGTGGCCTTCGACCGCAAGCTCAAGCAGGTGATCGCGCTGGACGAGATCAAGCTGCACGCTGACGAGCTCGGCGAGGGCTTCCCGCTGGTTGCCAAGGGCAATCGCCTGTCGGTGTTCCCGGTGACCGCCGCGCAGTGGAAGCTGCTGCTGTCGCTGGAAAAGAAATCCTGATTCCCCGCCTGAGAGTTCTTCCCATGTCCGAAGCCAAGCGCCTGGCCGCCGAGAAAGCCATCGAGTACGTCGAAGACGGCATGATCGTCGGTGTCGGCACCGGTTCCACCGTGGCCTATTTCATCGATGCCCTGGCCCGCATCCAGCACCGCATCAAGGGAGCCGTGTCCAGCTCCGAGCAGAGCACCGCACGCCTGAAGCAGCACGGCATCGAGGTGATCGAGCTGAACCACAGTGGCAACCTGTCGCTGTACGTCGATGGCGCCGACGAGTGCGACCCGAACAAGTGCCTGATCAAGGGCGGCGGCGCCGCACTGACCCGCGAGAAGATCATTGCCGAGGCCAGCGAGCGCTTCATCTGCATCGTCGACCCGAGCAAGCAGGTGCCGGTGCTGGGCAAGTTCCCGCTGCCGGTGGAAGTGATCCCGATGGCGCGCAGCCTGGTCGCCCGCCAGATCCGCGACATGACCGGCGGCCAGCCGACCTGGCGCGAGGGCGTGGTCACCGACAACGGCAACCAGATCCTGGACATCCACAACCTGCAGATCACCGATCCGGAAAAGCTGGAGCGCGAGCTCAACCAGTTGCCGGGCGTGGTCTGCGTCGGCCTGTTCGCGCGCCGTCGCGCCGATGTGGTGATCGTCGGTGGCGAGCCGCCGGTCGTGCTCTGACCCTTCCCAAGGATCCTGACAATGTCGCTGTTGCGTTCGCTGCTGATGCTTCCGCTGCTGGCCCTGGCCGGCTGCGCCACCGACGCGGCCCGCCATTGGGTCGAGCTGGACGGCGCCCGCTACCAGGTCGAGCTGGCCACCAACGATGAAACCCGCGCGCGCGGGCTGATGTTCCGCGACCAGATGGCGGCCGACCACGGCATGCTGTTCATCCACGACCGCGAGGAAATGCAGGCGTACTGGATGAAGAACACCAAGATCGCGCTGGACATCCTTTACTTCGACAGCCAGCGCAAGCTGGTCAGCCAGCAGCGCGACGTACCGCCGTGCTCGGCCGGCGACATGTGCCCGCCCTATCCCAGCGGCGGCCCGGCGCGTTATGTGCTGGAACTCAACGCCGGCCAGGCCGAGAAGCTGCAGCTCAAGGACGGCACGGAGCTGAAATTCGGTCCGGGCATCGAAAAATAACGGTAGTGCCGGCCGCTGGCCGGCAATCCAACCCGACCGGGGTCAGATCCCTTTCGCGAGCGAAAGGGATCTGACCCCTGAATTTTTCACGCGACACCGCTTGAAACCGCCTGCGAATGACGCCAGTCTGTGGCCATGCAGGACCGGATCACACTCCCCGACTGGGATGCCTTGGCCGACCTCGAAGACGAGGCGCTGCCACTGTTGCCGACCGCGCTGCTGATCGCGCGCGATGAATACCCCGATCTGCAGCCGTCCACCTACGACGCGCTGATCCAGAGCCATGTCGAGCACCTCCGCTCGGAAGTGGAGAGCATCGACAACAGTCCGCTGAAGATGGCGGCGATCAACCGCCACCTGTTCGACGAGCTGGGCTACAGCGGCGACCACGACGAGTACTACGACCCGCGCAACAGCTACCTCAACCAGGTATTCGAGCGCCGCCTGGGCAACCCGATCTCGCTGGCGCTGGTGCAGATGGAAGTCGCGCGCCGGCTGGGTATTCCGCTCGATGGCGTGTCCTTCCCCGGCCACTTCCTGGTGCGCCTGCCGGTGGACGACGGCGTGCTGGTGATGGACCCGTTCAACGGTGGCCGGCCGCTGGACGTGGACGAACTGCGCGAGCGGGCCAAGTCACACCTGGGCGGGCAGATGCCCGACGACCAGGTGCTGGCGCAGATCCTCGACCCGGCGCCCGCGCGCGCGATCCTGATGCGCATGCTGCGCAACCTGCACGGCGTGTATGCCGAAGCCGGCGAGTGGGACCGCGCCGCGCGCAGTGCCGACCGCCTGCTGAAGCTGGCCCCGGAGCAGGACGATGCGCTGCGCGACCGCGGCCTGGCCTACCTGCAGCTGGAGTACCTGGCCGGTGCCCGCCACGATCTGGGCCAGTACCTGAAGCGCAACCCGGAAGCCAGCGACGCGCAGTGGCTGCGCGAGAAGCTGATCGACCTCGGCGGGCCGATGCCGCGGCTGCATTGAGGGAGGCGGTGTGCGGACCGACAGTCCACACCTGCCCTCATCAATCGACCTCGACCATCTCGAAATCAGCCTTGGTCACCCCGCAATCCGGGCAGGTCCAGGTCTCGGGAATGTCCTCCCAGCGCGTCCCTGGCGCGATGCCTTCCTCCGGCAAGCCTTCTGCTTCGCTGTACAGGAAGCCGCAGACCACGCACATCCAGGTGCGCAAGGTGGTGGGGGTGGCATCGCTCATCGGATAATCAGGACTGGATTCACGGGCCGCCATTGTCCCATCGCGGTCCACTCACCGGTAGCCATCGATGACTTCTGCTTCCCCGGCGCCCCGCGGCGTCTACCTGATCACCCCGGACGAGCCCGATACCGCACGCCTGCTGGCCCGTACCGCGCCGCTGCTGGCCGCGGGCGCCACCTGGCTGCAGTACCGCAACAAGACCGCAAGCGACGCGCTGCGGCGGGAGCAGGCCACCGCGCTGCAGGCACTGTGCGCAGACCACGGCGTACCGCTGATCGTCAACGACGACCCGGCGCTGGCCAAGGCCGTGGGCGCGGCGGGCGTGCACCTGGGCGGCACCGACGGCGACATCCCCAGCGCGCGCGCCCTGCTCGGCCCCGAGGCCATCATCGGCGCCTCCTGCTATGACCAGCTGGCCAATGCCGAGAGGGCCGTGGCCGCCGGCGCCAGCTACGTGGCCTTCGGCGCGTTCTTCCCGACCACCACCAAGATCACCACCAGCCGCGCCCATACCGACCTGCTGCGGCAAAGCGCCGCACTGGGCGTGCCGCGGGTGGCGATCGGTGGCCTGACGCCGGACAATGTCGGTCCCATCATCGACGCCGGCGCCGATCTGGTCGCCGTGGTCAGCAGCGTGTTCGCCGCCGAAGACCCGGTCGCGACCCAGCGCGCCTACCTCGCCCAGTTCGCGTAATGCCCAGGAAAGCCCCATGAACCACGACCAGTCCCACGCCCTGTTCTCCCGCGCCCAGCAGCTGTTGCCGGGCGGCGTCAATTCGCCGGTGCGCGCGTTCAAGTCGGTCGGCGGCGAGCCGTTCTTCGTTGAAAGCGCCGACGGTGCCTACCTGTACGACGTCGATGGCAACCGCTACATCGACTACGTCGGCTCCTGGGGCCCGATGATCGTCGGCCACAACCATCCGGCGGTACGCCAGGCGGTGAAGAAGGCGATCGACAACGGCCTGTCGTTCGGCGCGCCATGCGCGGCCGAAGTCACCATGGCCGAGACCATCACCCGCCTGGTGCCGTCGTGCGAGATGGTGCGCATGGTCAACTCCGGCACCGAGGCCACCCTGTCGGCGATCCGGCTGGCGCGTGGCGCCACCGGCCGCAACCGCATCGTCAAGTTCGAAGGCTGCTACCACGGCCACGGCGACTCGTTCCTGGTCAAGGCCGGCAGCGGCATGTTGACCCTGGGCGTGCCGACCTCGCCGGGCGTCCCGGCCGGGCTGAGCGAACTGACCCTGACCCTGCCCTACAACGACTTCGAAGCGGCCACTGCGCTGTTCGAGCAGCAGGGCGATGACATCGCCGGCCTGATCATCGAACCGGTGGTCGGCAACGCCAACTGCATCCCGCCGCGCGAGGGCTACCTGCAGCACCTGCGCGAACTGTGCACGAAACACGGCGCGCTGCTGATCTTCGACGAAGTGATGACCGGCTTCCGCGTTGCCCTCGGCGGTGCGCAGGGGCACTACGGCATCACCCCGGACCTGACCACCTTCGGCAAGATCATCGGCGGCGGCATGCCGGTGGGCGCCTACGGCGGGCGCCGCGAGCTGATGCAGCAGATCGCCCCGGCCGGCCCGATCTACCAGGCCGGCACGCTGAGCGGCAACCCGGTGGCGATGGCCGCTGGCCTGGCGATGCTGGAGCTGATCCAGCAGCCGGGCTTCCACGCCGACCTGGCCGAGCGCACCGCACGCCTGTGCGCCGGCCTGGAAGCGGCCGCCGCCGAAGCCGGCGTGGCGGTGACCACCACCCGCGTGGGTGCGATGTTCGGGCTGTTCTTCACCGATGAGAAGGTGGAGACCTATGCGCAGGCCACCGCCTGCGACATCCCAGCGTTCAACCGCTTCTTCCACGCGATGCTGGAGCAGGGCGTGTTCCTGGCGCCGTCGGCGTACGAGGCCGGTTTCCTGTCCAGCGCGCACGACGATGCCGTGATCGAGGCCACCCTCGCCGCCGCACGCGTAGCATTCAAGGCCGCCAAAGGCTGAGACACCCTCTGGTAGGTGCCAACCTTGGTTGGCACAAAAAGGGGACGGAGGGGATTAAGTCGTTTATGCACAAACGACTTGATCCCCTCCGTCCCCTTTTTTCAACCGAAGACGAACTTGCCCTTCATCATCGCGAAGTGGCCGGGGAACGAGCAGAAGAAGGTGTAGTCGCCGCCCTTCTGCAGGCCCTGGGTGGAAAAGCGCACGCGCGTGGTCTCGCCACCACCAATTACTTTGGTGTGCGCCAGCACGCGCTTGTCAGCCTTCGGCAGGTAGCTGTCGGCCAGGGTCATGCGCATGCCCGCCAGTGCCACCGGCTGGTAATCGGCCGTGCGGGTCAGCACCCAGTTATGGCCCATCGCGGTAGCGGCCAGCTTGCCGGTATGGCGCAGGGTCAGATCCACGGCGGTGCAATCAGCGGCGACCTTGATCTCGCGACTGCTGAAGCTCATCTGGTCGGTGCTGTCGATGCTCACCGCACACACCCGCGCCATCGCCGACGGCGCCAGCATCAGCGCGCCCAGTCCCACTGCCACCCACCAAGCCTTCATCGTTGCCTCTCCTGCGGATTCAAGCGCCATTCTAGGCAGGCCCCTGCGGCCGCGTCTGCGACCGTCTGTCGCATGCGCACTCCAGGGTTTCCCGCGCACTCACTGCAATGGCATGCTCGACCGATGCGGATCGACCTGTTGCTGCTGGATGTGGACGGCGTGCTGGTGCAGTACCAGCGCGCGCAGCGCGTGCTGCACCTGGCGCAGGTACTGGATGTTACCCCTGCCGCAGTGCAGGCGGCGCTGTTCGACAGCGGACTGGAAGCGGCGCATGACAACGGCACGCTGCAGGGTCCGGCCTATCTGGCGCGGCTGGGGGAGTGCCTGGGCAGGACCGTCGATGTACCCAGCTGGATCGCCGCACGCCAGGCGGCCAGCCATCCGCAGCACGCGGTGCTGCAGCGGCTGCAGGTCCTGCAGCTGCCACTGGCGGTACTGACCAACAATGGCGCGCTGATGGTGCAGGCGCTGCCCATCCTGCTGCCGGAACTGTTCCCTGCGCTGCAGGGACGCGTGTTCTGCAGCGCCGATTTCGGCCTGCGCAAACCTGCGCCCGCGGTATTCATGCGCACACTCGACGTACTGGGCGTGGCGCCCTCGCGCACGCTGTTCGTCGATGATCTGTTCGCCAATGTGCGTGGCGCGCGCGCTGCCGGCCTGCACGCGGAAACCGTGCGCGATGGCCGAGGGCTGGGCAAGGTGTTGAAGCGTTACGCGGTGGGCTGATCGGGGTCAGAGCCCTCTCCGCAGGAGAGGGATCCGACCCCAGCGCCGGGGCGTCAGCGCGCGGCGATGAACGCAGCAATCGCTGCGCGCAGGCGCTTGAGGCCTTCGGCCACTTCTTCGTCGGTGATGTTCAGCGACGGCACGAAGCGCAACACGTCCGGGCCGGCCTGCAGGGTCAGCAGGCCGTGCTCGGCGGCATGGTCGAGGATCGCCCCGGCCTGGCCGGCAAAGTCCTTGCCCAGCACCGCACCCAGCATCAGGCCGCGGCCACGCACGTCGCTGAACACACCGAACTCGTCGTTGATGCGGGCAAAGCCATCGCGCAGCGCCTTCGACTGGCGGCTGACATTGGCGGCGATCTCCGCCGAGGCCAGCTTGCGCAGTGCCACGCGGGCCACCGCAGCGGCCAGCGGGTTGCCGCCGAAGGTGGTGCCGTGCGCGCCGAACTGCATGGTCTCGGCCACCTTCGGGCCGGCCAGCATCGCGCCGATCGGGAAGCCGCCACCGAGTGCCTTGGCCAGGGTGACCATGTCCGGCACCACATCATCCTGCCAGTGCGCGAACAGCGTGCCGGTACGGCCCATGCCGGCCTGGATCTCGTCCAGCACCAGCAGTGCGTTGTGCTGGTCGCACAGTTCACGCACGCGCTTGAGGAAACCGGACTTGGCCGGCATCACGCCGCCCTCGCCCTGGATCGGCTCCAGCATCACCGCCGCCACGTCGCCGGCGGCCATCGCGGTTTCCAGCTGCACCTCATCGTTGAAATCGATGTAGCGGAAGCCGCCAGGCAGCGGCTCGTAGCCTTCCTGGTACTTCGGCTGGGCGGTAGCGGTCACCGCGCCCATCGTGCGGCCGTGGAAGCTGCCACGGAAAGTGATGATCACCCGCTTGTCGGCGGGACGGCCCTGGCTGGAGGCCCACTTGCGGACCATCTTGATCGCCACTTCGTTGGCTTCGGCGCCGGAGTTGCACAGGAACACGCGCTCGGCAAAGCGGCTGGCCTTCACCAGTTCCTCGGCCAGGTGCAGCGGCGGCGCGCTGTAGAACACGTTGCTGGTGTGCCAGAGCTTGCCGGCCTGCTCGACCAGCGCCGCCACCAGGTCCGGATCGTTGTGGCCCAGGCCACACACCGCGATACCCGCAGCCAGGTCGATGAACTCACGCCCCTGGCTGTCCCACACGCGGGCGCCCTGGCCTCGCTCCAGTACCACCTGGCGGGGCTTGTAGACCGGCAGGTAATAGTGCGAAAGGCAGATCAGCGGATCGGTCGCGGCAGTCATGGCAGTCGGCAGGGTTCAGGAATGCCCATTCTCGCGCCGGAACCCCTGCGGCACAATGCGCCCATGCGACCGTTTTCCGCCCCCCAGCTGAATCCCGCCACCGAGACCGGCTGGCGCCGTCGGTGGTTCGACATCATCTACCGCCATGACTCGCGGCCCTCGCGCAACTTCGACCTGATCCTGGTGGTGGCGATCGTCGCCAGCATCCTGGTGGTGATGATCGACAGCGTGCAGCACCTGCATGCCGAGTGGTCCACCGGCCTGTACATCCTGGAATGGGGCTTCACCATCATCTTCACCGCCGAGTACCTGCTGCGGCTGGCGGTGGTCAAGCGCCCGCTGCGCTACGCGGTGAGCATCTGGGGCATCATCGACCTGCTGTCGATCCTGCCCGCCTACCTGTCGATGTTCATCCCCGGCGCGCAGAGCCTGCTGGTGGTGCGTGCGCTGCGCATCCTGCGCGTGTTCCGCATCCTCAAGCTGACCCGCTACATCGAGGAAAGCGGCGTCCTGATGACGTCGCTGTGGCGCAGCCGGCGCAAGGTGCTGGTGTTCCTGTTCACGGTGATCACCATCACCATCATCGCCGGCGCGCTGATGTACGTGATCGAGGGCCCCGAACACGGCTTCACCAATATCCCGGCCAGCATGTACTGGGCGGTGGTGACCATGGCCACGGTCGGCTTCGGCGACATCGTGCCGCAGACCGTGCTTGGCCGCTTCGTCACCTCGGTGCTGATCCTGATCGGCTACAGCATCATCGCCGTGCCGACAGGCATCTACACCGCCGAACTGGCCAGCACCATGCGCGAAGCCGAACTGGCCGCGCGCCGCGATGCCCGCGGCTGCCCGCATTGCGGGCTGGAGGGGCATGAACCCGATGCGCGGCACTGCCGCAAGTGTGGTGGCCAGCTGCCGGATGCGTTCAGCCATTGAGGCACATGCCGGCCAACGCCCGGCACTACCGGACCAACAGGGTGCGCGCCGGGCATGGCCCGGCGCTACCGTGGGCAGATCCACGCCCTGCGTGGATCGCCCTCAACGCATCCGGTTGCTGGTGGTCACCAGGTCGTTGTAGGCATCCAGAATCGTCGACTGTGCGCCTTCAGGGTCGGTGGTGAGCCAGCTGCCCGACGCCTTGCGCTCGGCGGCCAGCGCATCGGCGGTGATCGGCTTGCCCTGTTCCAGGCGCTCGACTCCGCGCCCGGCGGTACGCACCAGCTTGTCGGCCGAGCGCTGCACATGGCCCCACATCGGGTCGTCCTTGCCGACACCACCGTTCTGGATTTCCGTCACCAGCGCCTGATAGTCGGCCAGCTGGCCGCGCAACACCGCAACGTCCGGTGCCTCGCCCTGGAACGCCATTGCCAGCTGCTTGCCATCGCCGACAAGGCGCAGATGGTAGTACGCCAGCGAGCGGCCTTCGCTTTCCTCGATCTGCTTCAGCTGGGCGGCGCGGCGATCGTTCTCGTTCTTTTCCAGCGCCGCATCCATCGCCTCGCTGGCCTTGAAGAAATCAGCATAGGCCTGCATCAGCGGGGCATGCTGGCTGCGCATCCCTTCACCACCATCGCGACGATAGTCCTCGCGGGTGAAATAGCCATCGGCGCGCTCGATCAGGGTGTTCAGCGCCAGGAACGCCTGCTGGTACTGCCGCACGGCCGCATCCAGCGACGTCGCCGGGGCCTTTGCCAGCGCCTCGCTCAACGGCTGGCCGCAGTACTCGACCCGGTGCGACAACACCTTGCCAGGTGAGCGCGGCTGCGCTTCCTTGCCGGTTGGACCGGCTTCGGGATCCTTCATCCAACCGGTGTAGGTCTGGAAACCCTCGTGGATGGGCTGTTCGACGCCGTTGTAGCACTCGATATAGGCGTTCACCTTTTCCAACCCGGGATCGGCGACAGCCAGCCCGGCCGGGTTGTTGCAGCCGGCCAGCGCGCAGAGCAGGAGAACAGGAATCAGGCGTGTGGATGCATTCAAATCAGTTCCTTGCGCAAGTGAAAACTGCAGGCATCGTCATGCATGGCGCGAGCGCGCGCTCCAGCACCTCGGCAAGGTGCTGGCATTCGGGGCTGCAGGGCGTGTCATGCCGCAATCAACCTGCTCAATCGCGACAAAAATGAAGCGTTGAGCTTCCCGCTTACTGGCGGTTGCTCTGGAAAACCAGCGAGTTGTATTCCTGCATCAGCTTGCTGGCCGAGCCGCGTGGCGCCATCGAGGGCGAATCCAGCATGCGCCGTTCGAAATCGCTGTAGGGCGTCTTGCTGCTGACCCGCTGCAGCCGCTCCTTGCCTTCCCGACGGAAGTTCTCTGCTTCGCGCTCGAAGCTGTTCCAGTCCAGCTTGCCCGGCTCCTGATCGGCCACCTTGGCATGCGCCTCGTCGGAAATACGGTTGAAGGCGTCGAGTCGTTCACGGGCTTGGGCCGGATCAAAGTCGTCCTCGCTCATCAGCTCCACGATCGCTTTGGCTTCCAGCATCATCGCCAGACGGTAGTACTCGCGCGTTCGCCCCTCGGCCTGTTCCAATACCTTGAGCTGCTCACGCTGGGCAGCGTCATTCTGGCGCTCCAGCTCGGCGTTGAACGTTTCGCTGGCAGCCACGAAGTCCTTGAATGCGGCCATCAAGGGCGCGTGCAGTTGCTTGCCCTTGGCAAACTGGTCGTCTTCGTAGTCCTGGCGATCGTAGTAGTCGTGCGCCTCCTTGCTGATCGGCACCAGCGCCTTCAGCGCCTGCTGATAATGGCTGGCAGCAGCATCGAGTTCGGCCAGCACCGGCTTGGCAGCCATCGCCTCGGTCACCGGGCCATCGCACTGCTTCATGTCGTAATCGCTGATCTCGAACGGGCCGTACACCTGTGTCTCGCGCCCGGTCGGGCCGGCCTCGACGTCCTTGATCCAGCGCGTATAGGACTGGAGGCTGTCGTGCGTCTTCGAATCAAGCGCGTTGAAGCAGCCGATGTAGGCGTTGAGCTTCGCCGTCAACTGCTGCTGTGCGTCGGACGGCACCGTGTTGGCCTCCGGCTTGCCCGAGGCGCCGGCGTCGCCAGCGGTTGCAGGGGCCTTGCCACCGCAGGCGGCCAGGACAAGCGACAGCGAAGCGGCCAGCGCCGCGATGGAAAGCGTACGTGTCATGTGCTCACATCCTTGTTGAAAACGATTACAGCCCTGCATTCTAGCGCAGCAGGCCGAGCGCCGCAGCCCTCGGCCCTTGCGCAACGTAGCACTCAGTCCAGGAACAGATCCGGCAACAACGACCGCGACGGGTCCACGGCATAGCCGGACAGATCGCTGACGCCGGCCTGTGCCAGCACTTCATCGTCGATCAGGAACTGGCCGTGGAAGCCTGCCGCTTCACGCACCAGCACCGCATGCGCGGCGTCGGCCATGATCTGCGGCGTACGGCAGCCGGCCGCATCGACGCCCGGAATCATGTTGATTGCATCGGTGGCGATCACCGTGCGCGGCCATAGCGCGTTCACCGCCACCCCCTGCGGGCCGAATTCTGCGGCCAGGCCGAGCGTGACGAAGCTCATGCCCATCTTCGCCAGCGTGTAGCCGGTATGCGCGCCCCACCACTTGGGTTCCAGGCTCGGCGGCGGCGCCAGGGTCAGGATGTGCGGATTCGGCGCCTGCAGCAGGTACGGCAGGCAGGCCCGCGCGCACAGGAAACTGCCGCGCGAATTGACCTGCTGCATCAGGTCGAAGCGTTTCATCGGCGTATCCAGCGTGCCACGCAGCCAGATCGCGCTGGCGTTGTTGATCAGGATGTCGATGCCCCCAAAGGTGTCGACCGTGGCCGCAACCGCGGCCTGCACCTGCTCTTCCTCGCGGATATCGCACTTCAGCGCCAGCCCCTGGCCACCGGCGGCGGTAACGGCCTCGGCCGCGCTGTGGATGGTGCCCGGCAGCTTCGGGTTCGGCACCGCCGACTTGGCCGCAATGGCCACGTTCGCCCCGTCACGCGCAGCGCGCAGTGCGATGGCCAGGCCGATGCCACGCGAGGCACCCGTGATGAAAAGCGTTTTGCCCTGCAGACTGCCCACGTTCCACACTCCAGCGCATGCAATGAGCCGCTAGTATGCCGCGCCGACGTGGAGTTCACCCGGCCTTGACGATACTGGCGCCTCCAGTCAACGCACGAGGTCCACGCCATGCGCCGTTCCCGCCTGTTGCTGCCTGCCCTGGGGCTTGCCCTGCTGACCGCCTGCCAGGGCCGTTCGCCGGAACCCGGCAAGGAACCGTCGGCCGGTGACACGCCCAGCGCGGAGAAAGCCGCCGCAGACGGCAAGCTGCGCTGGAGCGAGGCAGTGGTGTGGGATGGCGACCTCAACGCCTGCCGCCAGGGCGAGAATGCGGCCACGCGTGAGTGCCTGCGCGATGCGATGCGCGCTGGTGGCGCCAGCGCCGATGCGATCATCGCCGCCGAACAGCTGTCCACCGGCGGCGAGTTGGCCTATGTGACGGCCTGGCACGAGAACGAAGGCCTGGGCATTGCCACGGTCGAGTATCCGTTCCGCGCCAACACCAACGAGGGCACCCGCCTGGTCGACGCCACCGGCAAGCGCATCGATGTGGATGCCGTGCAGCTGGACGACATCCTGCGTGCCGACCCCGCCGTGCAGGCCCTGCTGAAGGACCACCCGCAGGCCACGCCGTTCGCACCGGCGCAGTCGGCCGGGGCCACGCCGCTGGAGAACGGCGGCATCCGCCTGCTGTACCGCACGCCGCTGCGTGACTGCCACGCCTGCCCGGATGTAGGCCAGCTGCAGATCGCCTACGACTTCGACGCCAAGCGCAACTTCATCGGCCAGCAGGTAGTGCCGGCAACGCCGTAAGGTCGCCGGCACTACATCAAGGCCGTCAGCGGGCGCATCCACGCATCGCGTGGATCTACCGGTACGCCTGCGCCTGCTTCCTCAGCAGATGCGGCACGATCAGCTGATGCACGGGTGCAACCGGCAGCATGTACATGCGCCCGAACGCGTTGTGCGTATGCACCACGGTCGCCACTTCCAGCACGTCACCCTGCCATTGCAGGGCCAGCTGCACACGCAGGTGGCGGTCGTCGTCTTCCAGCACGATGGCATCGTCACTGAGCGACTGCAGGGTGAAGATGCCCAGTCGCTGCCCGGGTTGAGGATCCGCAACATCCTGCACCGCGCGCAACGAGCCCAGGTGCTTCATGCCGAGCAGGCGCATGCCGCGATTGCGCAGCGCCATCAGCCCATCGAACCAGCCGGGAATGGTCGCGGCCATATCGCGATAGGCCTGCAAGGCCGAGCGCCCATCACGATGGGTTGTTGCTTGGCAGGCGTGCACGAAGTCGGCACCGGCCAGCTGTGGGCGCAGGACGCTGCCCGCACTCGGTGGGCCGGTCACTACCTGCAGTGGACTCACGGCTTGGGCCCCTGCCCCTCGTTGTCTTCCCAATGCAGGATGCGACGGGTAACGAAGCGGTAGACCGGCTTGCCCGTGGCGAACCACAGTTCGCGCACCCACGAGGTGCGCTTGAGCACGCGCTTTTCCACTGGGGTGAGCGACTCACGGCAGTACATGCGCTTGTGCTTGAGCAGGTGGCGCAGGTCCTCGCGGGCCAGCAGGCGCATCCAGCGCGAGCGCGGGTTGCCGATCACTGCCAGCTGGAAGTCGATCAATGCCGGGCGGCCGTCTTCGGTCACCAGCCAGTTGGCTTCCTTGGCCAGGTCGTTGTGGGCCACGCCGCGCCGATGCAGCTGCTGCAGCAGCCGACGCGCGGCGCGGAACCAGGCCAGGTCGCCACGCGGTGGGCGCTGGTACATGGCGTCGCCGGCCATGAAACTGCGGTCGAGATGATGCCCATTCCACGCCAGCAGCTGCGGCACGTCGGCCATGCCATGGATATGGCGCAGCGCGCGCGCTTCGCGGCGGGCCAGCCACCAGGCCGGCAGGCGCAACCACAGCGGCGTGGCGCCCAGGTCACGGCGTACGAAGGGGCCGGCAGGCCCTTCCACACGGAGGATGCGACCGAAGCTGTCGGCCTTCAAAGCATGTGGTGGCGTGTCTGGCGTATGCGGCATGGGCCCATTCTAGGCGATGGCGCCGGTTGCAAACGGTCACCAAGCGGCTGGGAACCAGTCACCTTCACGCCCCTATAATCGGGCAATGGACTCTTCATGGATCGACGCCACGCTTGCGTGGATTGCCGCTCACCCCGTGCTGGCGGGTGCCGTTATCTTCCTCATCGCCTTCTGCGATGCGGTGATCATTCTCGGCGCCATCGTGCCGGCGCTGCCGCTGCTGTTTGCGGTGGGCGTGTTCATCGGCCTGGGCCAGATCTCCGGACCGTACGCGGTGGCGGCGGCCGCACTGGGCGCATTCGCCGGCGATGGCATCAGTTACTGGATCGGGCGCCGCTGGGGCGACCGCCTGCGTGGCGTGTGGCCGTTCAGCCGTTACCCGCAGCTGCTCGACCGCGGCGAAAACCTGTTCCGCCGCAACGCGTTCAAGAGCATTCTGGTGGCACGCTACGTCGGCGCGATCCGGCCATTCGTGCCGGCCATCGCGGGCATGATGAAGATGCCAGCCAGCCGCTATGTACAGGCCAGTGGTATCGCCAGCATTTCATGGGCGGTGCTGTTCCTGGCCCCCGGCTGGATTCTTGGCGAGGCCTATGACGCGGTGGCCGCAGTAGCCGGTCGGCTGGTGGTGGTGGTCGGCCTGCTGGCGGTGATCCTTGGCCTGGTCTGGGCCATCGTGCTGTACGGCTACCGCTGGTCGGCCGCGCGCATGGACAACTGGCTGGCACGCCTGCTCGACTGGTCCAACCGCCATCCGACGCTGGGCCGCTACACCGTCGGCGTGCTGGATCCGAAGCGGCGCGAGTCGGTGCCGCTGGCGATGCTGGCGCTGATGCTGCTGGTGCTGGGCTGGGGCTGGTTCGCGCTGCTGACCGTGGTGGTCGCGCATGGCGAGCCACTGGCGATCGACCTGCTGGTACACCAGGCAATGCTGGCCCTGCGCAACCCGCTGGCCGATTACCCGATGGCCGCGCTGGCGTCGCTGGGCGCCTGGCAGGTGCTGCTGCCGGCCACTGCGGCGGCGATGGGCTACCTGGTCTGGCGCCGGCGCTGGATGGCGGCCGCGCACTGGCTGGCCGCGCTGGCTTTCGGCCTGGCGCTGACCATGCTGCTCGGCGCTACCGTCGATGTTGTGCGCCCGGTCGACGCCAGCAGCGGCTTCGGCTTCCCGTCGGTGTCGGTGACGATGGCCACCATCACCTTCGGCTTCTTCGCGGTGCTGATCGCCCGCGAGATGCCCGGCCGTACCCGCGTCTGGCCGTACCTGGTGTCGGGCATCGTGGTCAGCCTGATCGGTTTCTCGCGCCTGTACCTGGGCGCGCATTGGCTGAGCGATGTGATCGGCGGCATGCTGTTCGGCACGTTCTGGCTGCTGGTGCTGGGCATCGCCTACCGCCGCCGCTTCAACCGCTCGTTCTGGGTGAAGCCGGTGGCATGGCTGTTCTACGGCGTCTTCGCCGTCGCCGCGATGTGGTACGCACCGCGCAACATCCCGGTGAAGCTGGAACGCTTCGAGCCGACCTTGCCGGCCCCGCAGGCAATGGACACGCAGGCCTGGTGGCAGCACGACTGGGCGACACTGCCGGCGCGCCGCAACGAGTTCGATGACGACCAGCGCTGGCCGCTGGACGTACAGGTGGCCGGTCCGCTGGCACCGCTGCAGGCGCAACTGGAAGCGCGCGGCTGGAAGCGGCAGGAGCAGGCCGGCTGGCAGCAGGCGCTGCTGATGCTGGACAAGAACACTGGCGCCGATGAACTGCCGGTGCTGCCGGCGACGCTGGAAACCCGCGTGGAAGCGCTGTTGATGGTACGCCCGGGTACACACCGTGATGAGCGCTACGTACTGCGCCTGTGGCCGGCCCCTGCGCAGTTGCAGCCGGGCAACACGCCGCTGTGGCTGGGCAGTGCACAGACCCTGCGCTACGAACGCCATTTCGAGTGGATCGGCATGTGGCACCCGCTGCGTGGCGTCGACCCGGCATTGAATGCCGTAAAGGACGCCGTGCAGGACCTGCCGCAGCGCGAGGACGTGCACAGCGAAACCGGGTTGCCGGTGCTGCGGTTGAAGACCACGCCGTGATCGAGCCGGTGCTTCTCTGGTAGTCGCCAACCTTGGTTGGCGCTTCGGGTGAAGGCTGCCAACCAAGGTTGGCATCTACCGGTTCCGCTGCGCTCTGGTAGTGGCCAACCTTGGTTGGCTTTTACCGGCTACGGCATCCAGCCCAGCAGCTGCTGCAATCGCTGGTGCGGATCGTCCATCTGCAGCAGCTGAAGGCGCTGCTGCTCGCTCAGCGGCAGCAGCTCGGCCAGCCGCCAGCCGACCCAGCTGGCCTGGTCCAGCAGCGCCGGATTGGCCGGCGCATAGGCCTCGCCGGCCTGCTCGATGATGTGCCCCAGCACCGTGGCCAGCAGTGCATGCTGCGGCCGCAGTTCGTCATCGGGGTCTTCCTCGCACCAGCGCACATCAGCCACCACCAGGCCGTTGTCGCGCACGCGGGTGCGCTCGACATGGAAGCGACGGGTACCGCGCAGGCGCAGCTGCAGCACGCCGTCGGCGCCGACATCGAAGTCTTCGATGCGTACCTGCACGCCAAAGGCGGCCGGTGTCGCCGGTGCGCCGACCTCCTCGCCCTCGAGGATCAGGCAGACGCCAAATCCCTCACCACTGCGGCCGCTGTCGCGGACCAGGTCCAGATAGCGCCGCTCGAACACGCGCAGGCCTACCGCTGCACCCGGTACCAGCGCGGTGTGCAGCGGGAACAGCGGCAGCGAGCCGTCGCCGCTCATCGGGCCTGCAGCGCGGAGAGGAAGCGGCGCGGGGCACCGTCGAAGCCACCGTTGGACATGAATACCACGTGGTCGCCGCTGCGCGCGCTGGCCTGCAGCTGCGCCAGCAATGCGTCGGTATCGGGCACCGCGTGGGCTTCGCCACGCACCGCGGCGATCACCGCCGCAGCATCCCAGGCCAGTTCCGGGCGATGCAGGAACACCACTTCATCGGCCAGCGCCAGCGAGGGAGCCAGCGCCTGCGCATGTGCGCCCAGCCGCATCGAGTTGCTGCGCGGCTCCATCGCGACCACGATGCGCGCATCACCCACCTTGGAACGCAGGCCCTCCAGCGTGGTGGCGATCGCAGTCGGATGGTGGGCGAAATCGTCGTAGACGGTGATGCCGTCATGGCTGCCGATCACTTCCATGCGGCGCTTGACGCTGCGGAAGCGTGCCAGCGCCGGAATAACCTGGGCGGGTGCCACGCCCACTGCATGCGCGGCGGCCAGCGCGGCCAATCCATTGAGCACGTTGTGGCGGCCCAGCAGCGACCACTGCACATCACCCAGCGCCTGCCCACGATGGTGCACGCGGAAGGCGCTGCCATCAGCGGCCAGCAGCTCGGCATGCCATTCCAGCGACGGATCGAATCCAAATCGCTCGACCGGGGTCCAGCAGCCCATCGCCAGCACTTCGGCAAGGTACTGATCCTCGCCGTTGACGATCAGCCGCCCACGTGCGGGTACGGTACGCACCAGATGGTGGAACTGGCGCTGGATCGCGGCCACGTCCGGGAAGATGTCGGCGTGGTCGTACTCAAGATTGTTGAGGATGGCCACCAGCGGCCGGTAGTGCACGAACTTGCTGCGCTTGTCGAAGAAGGCCGTGTCGTACTCATCGGCTTCGACCACGAACTCGCGCCCCTGGCCCAGGCGGGCGGAGACACCGAAATCCTCGGCGACACCGCCGATCAGGAAGCCCGGCGAGCGCCCTGCACTTTCCAGCAGCCAGGTGAGGATGGTGGTGGTGGTGGTCTTGCCGTGGGTACCGGCCACGGCAAGCGTGTCGCGGCCCGGCAGCACCTGCTCGGACAGCCACTGCGCGCCGGAGATATAGCGCTGGCCGGCATCGAGCACGGCTTCCACGGCGGCATTGCCGCGCGACAGCGCGTTGCCGATCACCACCTCGTCGGTACCGGCCGGCACGCTGTCGGCACGGTAGCCCTGGTCCAGTGTGATGCCCAGCTGTTCGAGCTGGGTCGACATCGGCGGGTAGATGGCCTGGTCGCTGCCGCTGACGGAATGCCCAAGTTCCCGCGCCAGGGCGGCCACGCCGCCCATGAAGGTGCCGGCAATTGCAAGGATATGTACGCTGCTCATGACCGAGGATTGTGACCGATGACGGCTGTATAGGGCCAATGTCCGCTATCGGGTAAGACAACCCCTACACGGGATGTGAGAAAACTCCAATCAGCTGTCAGGGAATTCCCGATAGCGATGTTCTGTGAACCCGGACACAATTCGAACTGCCAGCCGCAGTACCCGAACCGGTCCTACTCCCCAAGAGGCCATCCCCAAGGGAGCTCATGCTGCGGGGCCCTGAGCAAGCCCTTCGCTGGCGCCTATCAAACGACACAGGCCTGATCCTCGCGGACCAGGCCTGTGTTTTTTGCGCCCGAAGGACCGGACGCATGCCGGCCCCGCCGGATCAGGCCTTGATCGCTGCCAGGATGCGGGCTTCGATCTCGTCCAGCTCACCGACGCCATCGACGCGGGCCAGGGTGCCACGGCCGGCGTAGAAATCGACCACCGGGGCGGTCTGGTCGTTGTAGACCTGCAGGCGCTGGCGCACCGCTTCCGGGTTGTCATCGGCGCGGCCCTGCTCCTTGGCGCGGCCGGCGATGCGGTCCACCAACAGCTCGGTGGGCACATCCAGCTGCACCACCGCGTCCAGCGGCTGGCCGATCTTGGCCAGCAGGCCATCCATCGCATTGGCCTGGGCCACATTGCGCGGGTAGCCATCGAGGATGAAGCCCTTGGCGACATCAGCCTGGGTCAGGCGCGACTCCAGCATGCCCAGCAGGATGTCGTCCGACACCAGGTTGCCGGCATCCATCACCGTCTTGGCCTGCTTGCCCAGCTCCGTGCCGGCGGCGATTTCCGCGCGCAGCATGTCACCGGTCGAAATGTGGGCGATCCCCAGCTTTTCCTTCAGGCGCGTCGCCTGTGTCCCCTTGCCCGAACCGGGCGGTCCCAACAGAACCAATCGCATTGACCTGACTCCAACGTGTTGAAAACAAAGAAGGTTCGCGTCCCGGACGGTCCGGTATCGCTGCACCGCAATAGCGCCACTTTACCGCATCCGGGTAATGTCCCTGCAATGTCCCCTCCCCCGAGCAGGTAGAAGCATGCGCAACGGTACTCTCCTTTATGCCCAGTCCGGCGGTGTCACCGCCGTCATCAATGCCACGGCGGCAGCGGTGATCGAGCAGGCCCGGGCCAAGGGCATCAAGGTCCTGGCGGCCCGCAACGGCATCCTCGGCGCGCTGCGCGAGGAGCTGATCGACACCAGCAGGGAGAGTGCCGCCGCGATCCGCGCCCTCGCCCATACCCCGGGCGGCGCCTTCGGCTCGTGCCGGGTCAAGCTGAAATCGCTGGATGCCGACCGCGCCCGCTATGACCGCCTGCTGGAGGTGCTGCAGGCCCACGACGTGCGCTGGTTCCTCTACAACGGCGGCAACGACTCGGCCGACACCGCACTGAAGGTCTCGCAGCTGGCCAAGGCCTCCGGCTACGACCTGACCTGTATCGGCGTGCCCAAGACCATCGACAACGACCTTGCCGTTACCGATACCTGCCCCGGCTTCGGGTCAGCGGCCAAGTACACCGCGGTCTCGGTGCGCGAAGCAGCACTGGACGTGGCGGCGATGGCCGAAACGTCCACCCGTGTCTTCATCTACGAAGCGATGGGCCGCCACGCCGGCTGGCTGGCCGCCGCCGCCGGCCTGGCCGGCAACGGTGATGACGAAGCGCCGCACATCATCCTGCTGCCCGAGCGCGCCTACGACGAGGCCACGTTCCTGGCCAAGGTGAAAGCCGTGGTCGAGCGCGTCGGCTACTGCGTGGTGGTGGCGTCGGAAGGCATTGCAACCGCCGATGGCCGCTTCGTTGCCGATGCCGGCGGTGGCAAGGACTCGTTCGGTCATTCGCAGCTCGGCGGCGTGGCGGCGCACTTGGCCGGCCGGGTCAAGGATCAGCTGGGCCTGAAGGTGCACTGGGCACTGCCCGATTACCTGCAGCGCTCGGCCCGCCACCTGGCCAGCAGGACCGACTGGGAGCAGGCGCAGGCGGTGGGCAAGGCCGCGGTGCAGCTGGCACTGAAGGGCCAGAATGGCGTGATGCCGGTGATCGTGCGCAGCAGCGATGCGCCCTATCGCTGGAAGATCGAAGCGGCGCCGCTGTCGAAGATCGCCAACCACGAGAAGAAGATGCCGGCTGGTTTCATCCGCCGCGATGGCTTCGGCATCACGGCCAGGGCGCGCGCCTACCTGTCACCATTGATCAAGGGCGAAGCACCGCTTCCCTATGGCACCGATGGCCTGCCGAAGTACGTCACCCTGAAGAACGTAGCGGTGAAGCAGAAACTGCCGGCCTTCGAAGGCTGACCTGAAAAAGGGGACGGAGGGGATTAAGTCGCACACGCCCCTCTGTCATCTCCAACAGCATCAGCAGTGGATCGGATACGACTTAATCCCCTCCGTCCCCTTTTCATGGAGATCATCATGGCACTGCGTGTTGTCCGACTCGGTACGCCGCGCCAACCCGGCGAGGGACTGCGCATCGGCACGGTGCGGCGGCCGCCGCGCGGCGTGCCGCGCAGCGAGTTCGCCCGACAGGACTGGTACGACGTCTGGTTTCCGACCCTGTCACCCAGCGCGGAGCTGGTGAAGCGGGCACATGAGGCAACGACGGCGGCCGATTGGACCGCCTTCTTCCGCCATTACAAGGCCGAGATGAAGGCGCCCGATGCCGCCCACGCGCTGGACCTTCTGGCCGCGATGTCGCAACACAGCGACATCAGCGTGGGCTGCTACTGCGAGGATGAAGCGCACTGCCACCGCAGGGCATTGCGCGAGCTGCTGGTGGCGCGCGGGGCAATGCTGGCGGATTGATCAGCCGGATGTCGGCCGTGGATGACGGCACGGGTGCACCACCCACGCGACTTCAATTGCAGGCCTTGCCTTCCATCTGCAGCTGCGCGGCGAACATCGTCACCTGCGGAATCTGGCCGGCGGCGGCCTGCTTCTTCGCCTCCTCCAGATAAATGCGCGATTGGCCCTGCCCGTCCAGCTCGACCTTGTGGCTCGACGGCAGGCGCCACACCCGCACCACCGCCTGCTGCGCCGGGCACGCGGCGTTGGGCACGCGGATCACATCATTGAGCTTCCAGCCCTTGTCGGCACTCGGCTGCGCCTTGGTGTAATCGACGAAGCGCGCGCGTGGCTGGCATTGCTCGCTGGTCCGGACGGCGGAGAAGCGATATGGCGCGGCGGCATCACCGGTGAACGCACCTTCCAGCCGCGCGCAGGCCTCGGGGATCTGCCGCAGCGTATGCACCGCGCCCACCGCCTGCGGCGCACCGACCGCACGCTGCAGTTCCGGCGTTTCCGCAGCGAAGGCCGGTGCGGCCGGGACCAGGGCGGCAAGCATCAACAGGGACAGGCGCATGGGGAATCTCCTACGGGGCTGTGCGCAGGCTTGCAGAGGCTGCCTTAACGGGGTGCAAAGGCCGTTGGCTCGCCAATCATGCCCAGGGCCCGACGGCATGCGCCGCGGCTCCCAGGAGCCGGTCAAGCATGGCTCGACTCTACAAGTGGCGGCACGCATACTGCGGGCACCAGGGAATGCTGAACACCGCCATACGTCGGACGACCGCCAAGGTCGGTACGGGTTGGTTCCAGGCTGCAGCCCGTCGTCCCCCTCGTGGTGCCGTTCATCGCCACTGGATGCCTACATCCATTCTGCGGAGGGGTCTAATGCTGGAACGTCACGGGCTGTCACTGGCGCTGGGCTGCGCCATTCTCGCGATCCTGTTCGGAATCGTCTCGGCGCGCTGGATCCTGCGCCAACCCACCGGCAATGCGCGCATGATCGCGATCGCCACCGCGATCCAGGAAGGTGCGCGTGCCTATCTCAACCGCCAGTACCTGACCATCGGCATCGCCGGCGTGGTGCTGTTCGTGCTGGTCGGCATCTTCCTCAGCTGGTACACCGCGATTGGTTTTGCAGTCGGCGCGGTGCTGTCCGGCGCCGCCGGCTACATCGGCATGAACGTGTCGGTACGCGCCAACGTGCGTACCGCAGAGGCGGCGCGCAACGGCATCAGCGCGGCGATGGACGTCGCCTTCCGCGGCGGCGCGATCACCGGCATGCTGGTGGTCGGGCTGGGCCTGCTGGGCGTGGCCGGCTACTACGCACTGCTGTTGCAGATGGGCCTGCCGATGGAACAGGCGCTGCACGCGCTGGTCGGCCTGGCCTTCGGCTCCTCGCTGATCTCGATCTTCGCGCGCCTGGGCGGCGGCATCTTCACCAAGGGCGCCGACGTGGGTGCCGACCTGGTCGGCAAGGTCGAAGCCGGCATTCCCGAGGACGATCCGCGCAACCCGGCGGTGATCGCCGACAACGTCGGTGACAACGTCGGCGACTGCGCCGGCATGGCGGCCGACCTGTTCGAGACCTACGCGGTGACCGTGATCGCCACCATGCTGCTGGGCAGCCTGATGCTGGCCGAAGCCGGTGCCAATGCCGTGCTGTATCCGCTGGTACTGGGCGGCGTGTCGATCATCGCTTCGATCATCGGCGCGCTGTTCGTCAAGGTGAAGCCAGGCGGCTCGATCATGGGCGCGCTGTACAAGGGCGTGATCGTTTCCGGCGTGCTGGCCGCCATCGCCTTCTACCCGATCACCACCGGACTGATGTCCGACAACGTACATGGACCGATGCCACTGTACGGCTGCGCGTTGATCGGCCTGGTCCTGACCGGGCTGATCGTGTGGATCACCGAGTACTACACCGGCACCCAGTACAAGCCGGTGCAACACGTGGCGCAGGCCTCGACCACCGGGCACGGCACCAACATCATCGCCGGCCTCGGCATCTCGATGAAGTCCACTGCACTGCCGGTGGTGGCGGTGTGTGCTGCGATCTGGGGTGCGTTCGCGCTGGGTGGCCTGTATGGCATCGCCATCGCCGCCACCGCGATGCTGTCGATGGCTGGCATGATCGTCGCGCTCGATGCCTACGGACCGATCACCGACAACGCCGGCGGCATCGCCGAAATGGCCGAGCTGCCCTCGGAGATCCGCGACATCACCGATCCGCTGGATGCGGTGGGCAATACCACCAAGGCAGTGACCAAGGGCTATGCGATCGGCTCGGCTGCACTGGCCGCACTGGTGCTGTTCGCCGACTACACCCACAACCTGCAGGCCGCCAACCCCGGCCAGGAATTCCGCTTCGACCTCAGCGACCACACGGTGATCATCGGCCTGCTGATCGGGGGCCTGATTCCCTACCTGTTCGGTGCGATGGCGATGGAAGCGGTCGGTCGTGCGGCGGGGGCAGTGGTGGAAGAGGTGCGGCGCCAGTTCCGCGAGATCCCCGGCATCATGCAGGGCACCGGCAAGCCGCAGTACGACAAGGCGGTGGACATGCTGACCCGCTCGGCGATCCGCGAAATGATCGTGCCCTCGCTGTTGCCGGTCGCCGTGCCGGTGGTGGTCGGCCTGCTGCTGGGGCCGCGCGCACTGGGCGGCCTGCTGATCGGCACGATCGTCACCGGCCTGTTCGTGGCCATCTCGATGACCACCGGCGGCGGCGCCTGGGACAACGCCAAGAAATACATCGAGGATGGCCACTTCGGTGGCAAGGGCAGCGAAGCGCACAAGGCTGCGGTGACCGGCGATACCGTCGGTGACCCGTACAAGGACACCGCCGGCCCGGCAATCAATCCGCTGATCAAGATCATCAACATCGTGGCGCTGCTGCTGGTGCCGCTGCTGTAGATCCACGCGACGCGTGGATGGCAGGCTCGACGGGGTCAGAACCCTTTCCTGCGGAAAGGGATCCGACCCCGATGGAGATCACCGCCCGCGCAGGAAGAACCACACGGGCACCATGACGTTCACCGGGCCGCCGGCCACCTCGGGCGGCGGCGGGCCGCGCGAGGATCGTTGGCGTCGTCCACTTCCACGACCGGATTGGACTCCAGCCGCGGTGCGGGTCGGCTCAGCACGTAACCGGCGCTGGCGGCAAAGAACAGGCCCACGCCGAGCAACAGGCGCCACGACGGATGCGCGCCCCAGCAGAACAGGGCAAAGCCCGCCGCCATGCCTGCGCTGGCAAACGCCTTGCCCTTGCCCGACACGGCGCCTGCTCGCGCCACAGCCGCAGCGACGGGCCGTAGCGTGGATGCGCCAGCAGGCGCTGCTCGAACGTCGGCGAGCTGCGCGCGAAGCAGCCCACCGCGAGGATCAGGAAGATGGTGGTCGGCATGACTGGCAGCAATGCGCCGATCACCCCGAGGCCGACCATCAGCCAGCCCAGCGCGAACCAGAGCCAGCGCATCAGCGCTGCACCTGCGGGCGCGCGCCGCGCATCAGGCGAATTCCACTTCGACGTGGCGGTACACGCTGCGGAACGCAGCGTCGGCTGCATCGATCACCTGCTGGTCCTGCTCGGCACTCAGCGGCACCGCGTCCAGCACAGCGGTGAACTCGCGCCAGTGGCGCGCTGTGCCATCGGGATGGGCGGCCAGGTGGCGGGCGCCGAAATCACGGTGCAGGCCGAGCCTGGCCGCCATCTTGTACAGAAGGGTGCCACCGAGATTGGAGCCTTCGGCCACGTACAGCCAACCCAACGCAGTCGGCAGCGCGAGGTCCGAGGGCAGCGCGTCGATGTCCGCGCCAGGCAGGGCCTGCTCCAGGTCCTGCAGGTCGCGTGCGACCTGTGTCAGGCGCCGGCGCTCTCCAAGATCGGGCAGCAATGCGCCCAGGGCAGGGTTGGCATACAGCGCATCGATGCTGCGGTGGAAGCGATACTGCACGCGCAGGAAACGGGCGAAGTTGCTGCGGTCGGCGAAGATGTCACCGGCCATGATGCGCTTGTCCAGCGCACCGTGGCTGTCGCGGGTGGCGGCCTTGAGCCGCAGGCTGCGGCTGTCTTCGGGAGCGATGTGTGCGTTCATGGGGGAATGCCAGGGGGGTCGTCCTGCTGTAGACGTCTGCCACGGGGCTTTCCCCAAGGCCGTCTACACCGATAATGGGCCATCCCCTTGTCCATCCGGAACCGACGATGATCACCACCGAACCGCGCATGACCAACCTGTTCCTGCAGCTGGGCCTGGACGCCAGCGCCGAAGGCATCGCCCGCTTCATCCGCGAGCACCAGCTGGCCACCGACGTCGAAGTCGTCGAGGCGCCCTACTGGAACGATGCCCAGCGCCAGTTCCTGGCCGAGTCGCTGCAGGCCGATGCGGCATGGACCACCGTGGTGGATGAGCTGAACGAGTCGCTGCACGAAGATGCGGTGAAGGCTTCGAGTGGGCTGTAAGTGCCTGGCGGAAGGCACCGGGCATGGCCCGGCGCTACCGTTGTCTTTCCCGCTGGGGTCAGAGCCCTTTCCGCAGGAAAGGGATCCGACCCCGCAGATCAGTACTTCCAGGTCAACGCCAACCGCGCGGTGCGGCCCGGTGCCGGCATCACGCCCAGGGCCAGCGGGTCCAGGTAGTAACGGTCGGTCAGGTTGTCGACGCCGGCTTCCACCGACAGCTGGTCGTTGAAGCTCCAGCTGGCGAACAGGTCGACCAAGGTGTTCGGCCGGTACAGCTGCTGGATCGCCGACAGGCCCACGTTCCAGTCCTTGTCCAACTTGCTGATCGGGCCAGCGTTGTGGACCATGCGGGTGCCGAAGGTCAGGCGCTCGTCGAACAGGCGCGAGCCCAGGATCAGGTTGACTGTGTAGCGCGGCGGGTTCTGGGTGTTGGTGTACGAGCCCTCGAAGCACCGTCCACGCAGTTGGGTGTATTGGCCAGCTCGTCGTTCCCGCGCTGCGCACCATAGGCACGACGCTCGGCGGCGATGTCCGGCGCGCAGGTCTTGGCCTTGAAATAGTAATGCGCGGACAGGTCGGCGAAGACCTTGCCGCTGTCATAGCTGGACTGGAATTCCATGCCTGAGACCTTGAACTGATCGACGTTGCGGATCAGGCCGGCCGACAGCGTGCGGTAGTCACGGGTGATCAGGTCGTCGATGCGGGTATCGAAGTACGCCAGCTTCAGCGCCAGGCGGTCGCCAGCGGTAAACAGGTCGTAGCGGAGGGTGCTGGCACCGATTTCCCAGCTGCGCGCGCGCTCCGGCTTCAGCTCACCGACCGGCTTGGCAGCGGTGAACAGGCCCAGCGTGGTCTCGAACAGGCTCGGCAGCTTGGTGCCTTCGGCGAACTTCACGTAGACCAGGGTGTCTTCGCTGAAACGGTAGGCCACGCTGGCGGTCGGCGAGAACGCGGTGTCGCGACGGCGGATCGGCTGCGACCAGCTCCAGCTGACCGGCACTTCCAGATCCTGCGGCTTGCCGGCGTCGTAGAAGTTCCAGCCGGCGATGTCGCCCACCGTACCCTTCTTGTACGGCGAGGCCAGCAGCGAGGCCTGGGTGAAGTTGCCGTTGGCATCCGGATACCAGTTCAGCAACGCGATGCGCTTGGCGCGCCACGAGGGCAGTGCCGGGTTTCCGTTGAGCAGCTCGGTGTAGCGGTACTGGCCCTGCACCTCGTAGGCATCGGGCGTGGCCAGCCGGTTGCGGTCGTGCACGTCCACCCGGTTCCAGCGGCCACCGGCCAGCAGCTCCCAGTGTTCGTCGGGCTGCCACTTCAGCGAGGCCACGGCGCTGTATTCCTTGCGCTCGGCGTTGCGCAGGAAGCGGTTGTTGACCAGGTCGTCATGCTTGATCGGGCCCGAGCTGCCCGGGGCGATGTTTTCGTCGCTGTAGGACAGGCCATAGTCGAGCGTGAACGCACCGACGCGGGTGCCGAACGTCGAGGTGTTGCTGGCATCCAGGCCGAAGCGCTTCTGCCGCAGCGGGTTCCGGTAGGCATCCTTGTAGCCGGGATCGCCACTGAAACTGGGCGCGTCGTACCACTCGGTGCGGCGATCGAAGTACCACGGCGTGATGCCGGTCAGGCTGTTGTACATCACGCTGTCGGTGTCGGTGTACGCTGCATTGACGCGCAGGTCGATCAGCTCGCTGTCCGGATCGAAGCGATAGCGCAGGGTGTAGCTGTCCATGTCGACGTGGCCCGGGTCCCACTGCGGGATACGGTCACGGTCGACGCGGATGATCTGCGAGGCCATGATCTCGCCGGCCGTGCCTTCATAGCGGCGGTAGCCGGCTTCCAGGCTCTGCGTGTCATCGATGCGCCAGGTGCCCTTGAGCAGCGCCGACTTGGAGCGCGAGGAGGTGTTGAACACTTCGGTGCGCGGCGGATTCAGCGGCGCCAGCGTGCGCCGCGTCTGCGGGAAATCATCGTAGCCATGCTTGCCGGAGAAGTAGTTGCCGTTGTCCCGGTACGCGTAGGCCGCAACCAGGTCGAAGCGGTCCCGGTGACCGGCACCGGCCACGTTGAAGAACTGGCTGCCGGTAGCGCTGCGATCACTGCGCGGCGCCGCACTGTATGACGGCAGGTTGTTGGCACTGCCATTGGCCAGGCCACCGCGCACGCGCACGCCGAAGTCGCGGCCCTCGCGCAGCACGTCACCGATCTTCAACGTCTCCATCTCGACCACGCCGCCGATGCCACCGGACGCGTTGGCCTGCAGGCTCGGGCCCTTGGTGATGGTCAGGCTGGAGATCAGGTCGGGGTCGAGGTAGGTGCGCTGTGACTGGCCCGCATAGCCGCGGTAGGTGTCCATGCTGGACTGGCCACCGTCGATGATCACCGGTACGCGGCCCTGGCCCTGGATGCCACGGATGTTGACGTCGAAGCCATTGCCGACGCGCGGATCACCGGCGGTGACACCGGCCACACCCTTGACGATGTCACCGTTGGAGGTGCCGCGGAAGCGCTCCAGATGCGCGCGGTCGAGCGTGGTGGTCGAACCCACGCTGCGATAGCTGTCGAGCAGGCGCGCTTCATCGTTGTTCGCACCGCTGTCGACGCGGTCGCCGGCCACACTCAGCGTGTCGGTGACGATCACACCGCTATCGGCCGGCACCGGCGTTGCTGCCCCCAGAGTGGCCGCATCGGCGCTGACCCGGCGCACCGCCACGCCACTGCCCTGCAGCAGGCGCTGCAACGCCTGGTCGGCCGACAGGCTGCCGCTGACCGCGTGGGAGGTTACGCCGTGTGCCAGCGATGCGGGGTACACCACCTGCACGCCGGATTGGCGCATGTAGCTGCGCAGGGCCTCATCCAGCGGTTGTGCAGGAATATCAAAGCGCAGTACGGCCGCGTGCTCGCTGCGGGCGCTCTGCGCCAGTGCGGGTGGCGTCGTACTGGCCAGCCCGGCGGCAAGCAACGCAATGCACAGACGGGACGGGCGCAGTACGCGGCCCGAGCGGTGGGAGTCGAACATGGAAGAACCTGTCAGGTAATCGGTGCCGCGAACGCGGCGTCATCCGCAACACGGGCGGACACGGCGACGTACGTGGCGACGGCGGGTACGTTCGCCGGGTAAGACGGCTGGGCGCGCGACAACCCCAAGAGCGATTTGCGGTCACGGGCGATGCCGACGTGGCGCGGGTGGGTGCCGACCGCTGGTCGGCCGGTGGTAGCGGTGGGTGCCGACCGTTGGTCGGCACAGGGACGCTCATCCACGCGTGGCGTGGAGCTACTGCACGATGGCGACGCCGAATGGAAGACGAGTAACCTGAAGACCTGCCGTTGCCGCCAGCGCGTCCAGCGCCTGTTCCGGGCGGTCGATGCGCAACGCAGCACTCACTGCAGGCAGACGTGACAGATCGCCGCGCACGAAGGTCGGCCCCGCGCGATAGCGCCCCACCCACTGCACCGCATCGGCAACGGGGACCTGCTCCAGCAGCAGCTCGCCCTGGCGCCAGGCGCCGACGCTGTCGGCGGTCACGTCAGCCCGTCGCATGACCCCGCCACGTTCAGTGTAGACGGCACGCTGCCCCTGCTGCAGGTAGGTCCAGCCACCGTCGGCCGGGCTGGCCACGCGCACCCTGCCCTGCCCAACCTGGGTTTCCACCCCCTCGTCTCCACGCGCCACGGTGAACGCGGTCGAGATGTCCTCGACCAGGCCATTGCCGGCGCGCACGCTGAAACGCCGCTGTGCATCTGGGCTGACCTCGAACCAGGCGCGCCCGCGCAGCAGCTCGACCTCGCGGGCGTTCGCATCGAAGCGCACGGCAATCGCACTGTCCGCATCCAGCACCGCCCGACTGCCATCGGGGAGCCGCACGTGCTGCACCTGATGCGTGCTGCGATGATCGGACTGCAGGCGCAGCCACGCCTCCGGCCATGCCACCAGCATCGCCAGCATTGCCGCCACAGCCATCGCCCAGCGCAGTCGATGCGGCCCACGGCATCCGCTGGCCCCGGCGGCCTGTGGGCGCGGCCCGACACTGCGCCACAACGCGCGCTCGTGTTCGAAGGCCCTGCGGTGCCCCGGCTGTTGCAGCCAGTGCTCGAACGCCTGCATGCGTGCATCGCTGATGTCACCCGAGGCCAGCCACGCGATCCAGTCCCGGGCCTGTTCGGCCAGGGCATCGTCATTGGCGGCGGGCTGCATGTTCGGCGGGCTCATCGGCTGGCGGACAGGCGCATTCAAGCGCAGGCGGGGGAACTAGACCGCATCCACGGTCCAGTGATCAAGACGTCTGCGCGAAGGCCAGCCCCAAGCCGGCGCGCTCATCGACCGCTGCGCGCCCAGGCCAGGCGCTGCAGCGCGGAGCGCACATGATTCTCGACGGTGGTCACCGACACCCCCAGGCGGCGTGCGATCTCGGCCTGGGTGAGGCCCTGCAGGCGGTTGAGCCGGAAGATGGTGCGGGTCGGCTCCGGCAGGTGACCCGCCGCATCGAGCACCCGCTGCAGCTCATCCTGTGCCATGGCCTGCTCCTCGGTGGAGATCACCTCGTCGGCCCCCCACAGGTAGTGGTCGGCCAGCAGCCGGTTGCGGCGGCTCGATTCGCGGCCGTGGTCAGTGGCAAGGTTGGCGGCCAGCCGATACAGATAGGCCCGCGGGTTGCCGATCGCCTGGCTGTCACCGACCCCACGGGCCTTGAACCAGACCGCCTGGATCACGTCCTCGGCGCCGTTGTCGCCCCCGAGGATGCGCTGCACCCGGCGCAGCAGCGCGGGCCGCTCGCGGATCAGCAGCTCAGTGAGGGAGGCAGCATTGGAGGACATGCGCGGAGCCGGGACGACAGACGGGAGGCACCGCGCATGCTACTCCAATAATGCGAATACGTCACATTCGTATCTTTGCCGGAGCTACAGGCAATCAACCAGTGCGTCGTACGTATTGGCAGTCGTGCCGGGCAGCGGCGCGTGCAACGCATCGAACCCGTCCCCCGTTTCCCACACCTGCAACAGGGTTTCCAGGCGTGTTCCGGTTGCCAGCGGCAGCACGCAGGCATAGCGTCCGCGGTTGACCGTGATCAGGCCGCTGGGCTTTACCCTGGTGTTGCTACCGGCGAAGGTCCATACACACTGGACAACCACCCCCGTGGCCTGGTCCACGGAACAGCGCAGGCGCATGGCCCACAGATTGATGTACTCGCCCTCGCAGAAGGTATCGCCACATACCTCATCGAAGCCACGCACCAGTTGCCGCTCGGCAGCAAGGAAACGCTCGTGGCCGCCCCCCGGGCCGGCGTAATCCCGCGCATCGACGAACGCAGGCGCAGCCTGCGCGAAACCGGCGCACGGCAGGCTGACAGACAGCACGCCACACAACAGCCAGCATCTACGGAAGCTCCCCATCAGCCCACCCTCCCCTGCGTGCGCAGGCATTCAGGCAGCCCATCGAAGAGACCATGGCCAAGCCCGGGCAGAGGGGCGATCAGGCCACCCGGCGCTTCCAGGGAGGCGTAGAACGCGTCGACGGGCACCCCGGGCTGCATTTCGACCGGACAGACCCAGCTCCCGTTGTCGATCCGCACGTGTCCCGTGTCGGGCTCAACCTCCAGCTCGCTGGCGGCCACCACCCAGACACAGCGCTGCACGGTGCCGCGGTGGGCGAGCACGGCGCAGCGGAACTCCATCACCCGGTAGTTGCTGTAATCACCTTCACACAAGGTGTCGGCACACCATGCGGCGAATTCGCCGGCGACCGCGTCCTCCAGCGCAAAGGCACGGTCCCATCCGGCCTCGTCGGAGGGATAGTCAATCAGGTTGACATGCAACCCGCGCGCGAGCGCGGGCAGCGGCGCCAGCAGCAGCAAGGCACAACAGCCCAAGCGGTTCCAGTTCATGGCAAGTCTCCTTGGCAAGGACGTCCAGCCTGCCGCGGGGACCGGGTCGAACCCATCGGGAAAGCCCGCTCTGGCTCCTCCGCCATGGCCGAGCGCCCAGGTCGGCCCTGCCCTACCCTGCACAGCGCCCGGCAAAGGCATAAAATGGTGAGCTATCCGTCTATATCCCCACCTGGAGCACACCATGGGCCTGGAACTCGTCTCGCCCGGCAAGAACCCGCCGGAAGAAATCAACGTCATCATCGAGATCCCGAAGGACTCGGAGCCGGTGAAGTACGAAGTGGACAAGGAAACCGGCGCGATCTTCGTCGACCGCATCCTGTCCACCCCGATGCGCTATCCGTGCAACTACGGCTACGTGCCGAGCACCCTGTGTGGCGACGGCGATCCGGCCGACGTGCTGGTGGTGCTGCCGCTGCCGCTGGTGCCGGGCTCGGTCGTGCGCTGCCGTCCGGTCGGCGTGCTGAAGATGAGCGATGAGGCAGGCAGCGACGAGAAGATCCTGGCCGTGCCGGTCTCGAAGATCTTCAGCGGCTACGCCCACGTCGAAGACATCGCCCAGGTCTCGAGCCACTGGCTGGAGCGCATTGGCCACTTCTTCGAGCATTACAAGGACCTGGAGAAGGGCAAGTGGGTCAAGCTGGACGGTTGGGGTGGCGCCGCTGAGGCCAAGCAGATCCTGATCGAGGCGCACCAGCGCCATCTCGACAGCAAGGCCTGAGCCTGAACCGGATCGCTCCGGCGATACCCCGCCGGAGCGATGCGGGTCACGTTTCATGATGACGGCACATCACTCTTGCTGCCGTATTAGGTAAATTGCGTCACTTCACACGTCATCGACATCCATCGTCGAGACAGCCAGGGGAACGTGTCGTGCGTATTCTGCTTGTTGGGGATGCAGCCAGCCTGCCGGCTGAGCTGACCGAATTCATTGCCGATCTTGGGGAAGACTGGCAGCCGCTGACCGCCGCCGATGGCCAGACCGCGATGACCGCGGTGGCCACGCAGGGCGTGGACGCGGTGATCGTCTGCCCGCAGTTGCCCGATCTCAATGCCACCACGCTGCTGGGCCAGATCCGGACACTGCGCCCGGAAACCATCCGCATCGCGCTGGTCGATGCGCACCATGGCAACCGCCCGCCGCCGGCGCGCCTGATCGGTGTCGCCCACCGCTTCCTGCCGCTGCCGCTGGCGCCGGAAGTACTGCTGGAGGCATTGACCAGCCTGGAAGAACTGCGCGAAGTGCTGGACAGCCCGCGCCTGCGCGATGCCATCGGCCGTATCGAGAAACTGCCATCGCCACCGCACCTGTACCTGAGCCTGACCCAGGCCCTGGAACATGACGACGATACCGACAGTGCCGATGTGGCCAAGCTGGTCGCCGCCGATCCGGCCATCGCGGCCAAGGTGCTGCAGCTGTCGAACTCGGCGTTCTTCAGCCAGGGCCGCACCATTGCCGACCTGCGCACTGCGGTCACCCGGCTGGGCCTGGCCACGCTGCGTGACCTGGTGCTGGCCAGCGAAGTGTTCTCCGCGCCGACGCTGTCGGCTGCCGAGCGCAACTCACTGCAGCAGCGCGCACTGCTCGCCTCCCGGCTGGCCGCACGCCTGCTGCCCGAGTCCAGCGCCGAACTGGGGGCGACCGCCGCACTGCTGGCCGACATCGGCCTGCTGCTGCCCGGCGTGCGCAACGAGCGCAGCGAGCCCGCGCTGGCCGGCGATACCCGCCCAGGCCATGCCGAGGCCGGCGCCTACCTGCTGGGCCTGTGGGGCCTGCCGATGCCGATCATCGAAGCGGTGGCATTCCACCTGCAGCCGCAGCGCGCCATCACCCGCAGCTTCTGGGTGACCGGCGCGGTGCACGTGGCCCTGGCGCTGGTCAATGGCGACCCGGTGGACGAGGACTACCTGCAGCGTGCAGGCGTGCTGAACAAACTGCCGCAATGGCGCGAGCACGCCAATGCACTGATGGGGCTGACACCCACTGACGCCTGAGCGGCACGCGGGCGCCTGCCTCCGCCTCGCATGAGGGCGCGCCAACGGACGCGCCCTTTTTCCTGTCTCAGCGCTGCGGACAGGCGTCCAGCACGCACAGACGCCATTGGCGCTCGCACAGGGCCGGGGCGTTGCCCTTGGCCAGGCACTCCAGCCGGAATTGCTCGCAGTACACACCGCCGCCGCAGACGATGATGTTCTGTGCGGACAGCGAGCCCACCAGCGTTGCATAGATCAGGACTGCGGCCGATACCTGGCGGAAAAGCGTGCGCTTCATATCCATCTCCCAGTGTCCGGTATTGGACGCGCCTACTGTGCTGAATGTGACAAGAGCAGACAGTGACTGCACTCACCTTCTCGACATGATCAGAATTTCCTTACAGAAATGAAAAGGGCGGACCTTGCGGTCCGCCCTCCTCGTTCTGCTATCGCACTTCGATGGATCAGAAGCGCTGGGTGTACTTCATGTACAGGAAGCGACCCACGTCGAAGCCGCCGTAGTAGGCGAAGCTCGAGTTCGGCTGGGTGAACATGATCGGACCCTTATGGTCGAACACGTTGTTGGCGCCCAGCGCGATGGTGGCATCCCACGGTGCCTTCCAGCTGACCTGCAGGTCGTGGAAGGTGTTGGAGCCGGTCTTGCGCAGCGGCGACTTCTCACCGTTCTGGTAGCGGTCGGCGTCGTCGCACGGACGGTTGGCCACGCAGGCTTCGTTCATGCCCGAGTAGTAACGCGCGGTGTACGCCACGCCGAAGTCACCCTTCGACCAGGTCAGGCCCAGGTTCGAACGCACGCGGAACAGGCCCGGCTCACCCACACGGCCGATGGTGATGTTGTCACCGTCAGCGTTCTGGCCCTGCTCGTCGTACTTGGCCAGGTAGCTCGTCTGCCAGTCGATCGCGAACTGGCCGATGGCCAGCTCCGGCAGGCGGTACTTGATGCCCAGGTCGTAGCCCTGGGTTTCCATCTGGCCGAGGTTGGCCAGGCCGTAGGTCATGCCGTTGATGTGGCCATCGCCTGCACGGGTGTGTGCGGCGCAACGCGAAGCATCGCCCAACACGTAGCAGTCACGCAGGATGCGGTCGACGCTGTCAGCGATGATCATGTCGCTGATTTCGTACTTGTACCAGTCCAGCGAGATGTCCAGGCCCTGCACCCAGCGCGGGCTCCAGACCAGGCCGATGGTGGTGCTCTTGGAGGTTTCCGGGGTCAGGTTCGGGTTGGCACCCGAGATGAACTGGTCTGGCGTCGCACACGGGGTCGAGGTGCACGGAATCAGGCCCTGGCCCAGCTGGGTGTAACCGACCGGGACGCCCGCCGCCGAGCAGGCCGCGTTGCCGTTGACCGAACCCGGCGCGGTGATGCCGCACGGATCGGTGTACGACTCGAAGCTGCTGCTCAGGCCACCGTACAGGTTGTCGATGGTCGGAGCACGGAAGCCCTCAGCCCAGGTACCGCGAACCAGCAGCTCGTCCAGCGGACGCCAGGTGAAGCCGAACTTCGAATTCAGGGTGTCGCCGAAGTTGCTGTAATCCGAGTAACGGGTCGCAGCATTCAGGGTCAGTTCCTTGGCAAACGGCATGTCCGCCAGGACCGGCACGTTCAGTTCCAGGTAGACCTCGTCCAGCGAGTACTCACCCTGGGTGGTCTGCGCGCCCAGGCCGGTGGACTGGCCCGACTGTGCGAAGGCGTCCGGCGAGAAGCGGCCTTCTTCCTTGCGGTGCTCGACGCCCACGGCGAAGCCCAGGTCACCGGCCGGCAGGGTCACGATCGAACCCGACAGGTTGGCGGTGAAGCTGGTGGTCTTGGTCAGACCGGTATCGGTGAAGTACGGGAACAGGAAGTCCTGGGTGGCCTGGTCGGCCAGCGAACCGGCACCGGCAACGCCGAACGGCAGCAGCGGGTTCCACGGACGGCAGCCGCTGGTGGCGAGCGGATCGGACATGCTGGTGCCGCAGCGGGCGACGCCATCAGCACCGATGAACGAAGCGCCCAGCGCCTGTTCCGATGCGATCAGGCTCATGTCGCCGTGACCACGCTTGGTGGTTTCGTTGCGGTTCCACAGCGCGCCGACGTCCCAGTCGAAGGTCTTGCCGGCGAAGTCGAAGAAGCCGCTGATGCTCGGGGCGAAGCGCAGGGTCTTGACCTGGCTTTCGGTGGTGCGCGGCACTTCCCACAGACGGCGGCGGAAGGTCAGGTCTTCACCGGTCGGGTTGAACGCGCTGTCGGCCGACAGCGGGGTGCCGAAGGACGCCGACTGGTACGGATAGCCCGCGATCTGCTGGGTGGTGTTGCGCTCGTTGTAGAGCACGTCAGCGTTGAACGAGATCGCGTCGGTGAAGTCGTAGTTGCCGTTGACGTACAGCGACTTACGCTCGATACCGGTCTGCACCATCATCTGCTCGTTGGCATTGACGGCGTCAGCAGAGGTTTCCAGACGGTAGTCGGCGCGGTTGGCCGGGTTGCCGCCATCACGCAGGGTGTACCAGCGCTGGTCGCTCGGGCCGACATAGCCCGGCTCGCCCTGCTTCAGGTTCGGGGTGACGCACGGGTCGCAGAAGCCACCCTTCTGGTTGATCGGGCTGGCGCCCGAACCCGGGTAGTTCGGGCCGGCGTTGCCGTCACGGCTGAACCAACGATCCTTCGCCCACACCGGATCCTGCTTGGAATACTCGGCGGACATGGTGACACCGCCGCGCTCGCCCATGCTGCCGAGGGTGAACGAATAGGTTTCGGTGTCGCCGTCGCCCTTGCCGTACTGACCGACATAGACGCTGGCTTCAGCGCCGTCGAAGCGCTTGCGGGTGATCACGTTGACCACGGCCGCGATGGCGTCCGAACCGTAGATGGCCGAGGCGCCATCCTTCAGGATCTCGATGCGCTCGATGGCCGCCATCGGGATCTGGCTCAGATCCTGGTAGCCGGCGGTGGTCGCGCCCAGGCGCTTGCCGTTCATCAGCACCAGGGTGCGCTGGGCGCCCAGGTTGCGGATGTCGACGTAGTAGCCGCCGACGTTTTCGCCCGAAGCCAGCGACTCCGAACGCGAAATGGCCGGGGAACCGGCCGAGGTCAGGTTCTGCAGGACGTCAGCAACCGAGGTGTAGCCCTGCTTTTCCAGGTTCTCACGGCTGAGGGTGACGATCGGCTGCTGGGTTTCAACGGCAGCGCCGCGGATGCGCGAGCCGGTGACCGAAATGCGGTCCAGGTCGGTGGTGCCCTTTGCTTCCTGCGCCGAAGCAAAGGCCGGCGCCAGCGCCAGCGCAATGCCGGCCGGCAGCAAGCCGAACCGCACTGCGGGATTACGAACGTTCATCTATCTCTCCAAGGTACGTGTTAGCAGCGTGTTAAAACACCCCAGCACGTTACGATTGCGTTGCAGCGCTGTATTTGCGCGAACCAACCGGAGACTTTGCGGATTGTGGCGGGAGCAAGCCACCGTTCTCCCTGAAGCGCGATGCGGACTGGCCGTAGCGGGCGCGGAACGCACGCGCGAAGCTGCAGCAGTTGTCGAAACCGCTGGCGGCAGCGACCTCGCCCACCATCATGTCGGTGTCGCGCAGCAGATCAGCGGCGCGTTCGAGGCGCAGTCGTGCCGAAAGCGACTGCGGGCTTTCCTCGTACAGGCTCTGGAAGGTCTTGGACAGGTACCAGCTGGAGAAGTTGGTCAGCTCGGCCAGTTCGCCGATGCGCACCACCCGGTGGCTGTTGCCTTCCAGATAGAGGCGCGCGCGCTGCATGCGGCCGAACACCTGGCGCTTGCGGCTGCGCGAGCGGCCCGGGCAGCGCTGCACGTTGTCGGCCAGGCCGCGCTGCAGGCCCGCGAGGTGCAGCAGCAGCGGGCGCAGGGTCTGCGCCGGCTGGCCGCTGGCCAGCGCATCGCGCCACAGGCGCAGCGCCACGCGCGCATCAGTGCGGTTCATCCGGCCACGACCTGCATACAGGCCGCAGTCGGCCATCTCGGTCAGCACGCGAAGCGCTTCGATGTTCAGGTTCAGGCCAACGCACAACCCGTTGCGACCGGCCTGCACCAGCGGCCGCGATTCCTTCTCGAACGCGATCCACTCGCCTTGGCGCAGGCGGAAGCGCCCTTCCTTGGCCTCGACCCACGAGCTGCCACGCACCTGCATCCAGACAGTGAAGCTGGAGCCGGCGGTCTGCAGGCTGCCCAGCCGGGCCACGCCCAGGCAGGTCGGTGCGACGTCGTCGAGCGACCGGTCCAGGGAAACAGTTTGGCCGCGATCGGCCAGCGAGAGTTGACGCATGGGGGCACCACGGATTTGCCTAGTACAGGACTCCGTTTTGCCAAATCAGGCGGCACCGCGTCAGGAAGGTCCGACGAGATCGCCACGAATTCGCGACGAGATCCCGACGAAGAAATTACGAAGGCCCATTTCCCTTGAACAACAACAACTTGGAGAATGCGGGGAACAGTGCAGGCGGGCGTTCGGGCAACCGCATCACGCCGATGTCAGCGCCATCGCTGACCGCCATCGCCACGAACAGGTCCTTTCCGTCAGCGCTGGCACTGAGCCCGTTGCCGGCGCTGAGCCGTTCTGCGTCCAGGCAACGTTCCGGCTCCTCGCGGCCGGGCTGGATGCGCACGAAGGTAGTGCCACACCTGGTCGAGGTACCGAGGTAGCCGATGCCGCTGTTGCCGGTCACGGTCCAGGCCCGGTATCGCCAGCGGCTGGGCCGGTCATCGCTGATCTGCTGCACGCTGGCCGGGGACAACGCGGCATCCGCCGACCACAGGCCACCGGCGGCCAAGCGGGTGAACAACACGCGGCCACTGCTCCGGTCAAAGCGCGCCTGCGACACCCCATCGATGCTGGCCAATCGGCGCCAGGGCTGGACGCTGCGATCGAACAGGCTCAACCGCGTGCGCTGGTCGGCATCGCGCTCGACCACAAACAGCTGCTGCGGCGAGGCGCCATACAGTGCCTGCAACGGCTGTTCGGCCGGAACCGGCAAGGGTTGCAGGCGTTCATCGCGTGGCGCGATTTCATAGAGCACCGTGCGCCCATGCGCATCGCGGCCAACCACGAGCAACTGCCGGCTGTCGGCCGACCAGTCAGGCGCCTGCCGCGCCTCCGGCCGCAGCCCTTCGATGGGACGCAACGAATCCGGTCGCTGCATGTCCGCCCACCACAGGGCGAAGCTGCCGGAACGATCGGAGGTGAAGACCAGCTGGCGGCCATCAGGCGCTGCCATCGGCTGCCCATCGCGGCCACTGGAGGCGAACAGGCGCTCGGGCGTGCCGCTGCCCTGCATCGGCACCTTGAACACGCCGAACTGCGCGCGCCGGTGGACGAACGCCAGCATGCCACCGCGTCGCGACACCGCTGGCCACTGCGCATCATCCAGGCCGGCATCGCGCAACGTGTGCCGCTCGACGTCCAGGTAATAGAGCCGCGCCTCGCTATCGACACGGCGACCGAAGACGATGGTTCGGCCATCGTCCAGCCAGGCCCAGCCGCGCAGCTCTGCCGCTTCATCGGTCAACTGCTCGGGCGTACCGCCTGCGGCTGGCACCCGCCACAGATCACCCAGCTGCGGGTTGCGCACGAACACCAGCCATTGCCCATCAGGCGAATAACGCGGTGCGTAGTCGAAGTCATCCTGGTCGACGCTGTAGGCCAGCGCGCGCCACTGGCCACTGGCCAGGTCCAGCACGCGGATGCCACGGTGCGCGTAGCGACCGACCATGCTGCCGAACACCAGGCCACGCCCATCTGGCGTCCAGTCGAAACTGAGCAGCTCCGTGCCATCGCAGCGTGTGGCCTGGCGCAGTGCGCCACCGGTGGCGCTGGCGATCAGTACCTGGCAGCCGCCGTCGGCGGAGAACCGCGCGAAGGCGATTTCGCGACCATCCGGCGACCAGTTCGGGAAGCGATCGACGGCACCGGCCGGTGGCGCCAGCAACTGGCGCGCCGGTGCGTTGCCGGAGGTCTGCAGCTTGATCGCGCCACCGCCGTTGCCATCCTCGTTGGCGCCCTCATAGGCCACCAGCGAACCGTCCGGTGACAGCGTGGGATAGGTTTCGAAGCCGCTGGTTGCGGTGATCAACCGATACGGTCGCTGCGGGCTGCCGATCACCCGCGTACCGTTCTCCACGGCAGCCTCCACCGGCGAGCTGCCGGCCGGTGCACGACGCAGCAGCAGCGTGGTCAACACCAGCAGCATGGCCAGCATCAACACGCCCAGCACCAGCAGCACGCGCCGACGGATATGGCGCCAGCGGCGGCGCGCTGCCTGTGGATGCGCAGGCAACGCAGCAGTGGTCACCGGCTGCGCGGCCATGCCTTCGTCGTCGGGGACGCCTGCGGCCACGGGCTCGGCATCGTCCAGCACCTGCACCGGGACCAGAAGCCGATAGCCTGTCTTGGCGATGGTTTCGATGTAGGCCTGGCCGTTGTCGTCGTTGTTGCTGAACGCCTTGCGCAGCTGGGTGACGGCCTGGGTCAGCACATCGTTGGTCGGCAGCGTGTCCGGCCATACCTCGGCGAACAACTCGTCGCGGGTGACAACGCGACCCGGCTGCCGCAGCAGCACGCGCAGCACGCCCAGCGCCTTCGGCGTCAGCCGGCGCGGGCGACGCGCGCCGACGACCTCGACTTCGCGCGAGGACAGAGTGACGGTGCACTCTCCTATCCGGATCCGATCGGATACCGGGAACTGGATTTCGCTGCTGTTCATTTTCTGCTACACAGTAGAGACAGGTCCCGGGCAGTGTTTGCCTTCGATACCGCCCCGTCCTGGGAACAGCGAAAAGCCAGACTCCGCACAAAGCATCGGCGCATACCGCAAAAACAATCGAGCGCGCGAATACTAGCCTATGCAAGTTACCTCGCCTATCGCGTGGTCGACATCAGGCTCTCTCTCGCCGACGAATTCACATAATTTGCGACATCATTCGCGCCCTTTCGGGCGCGAAATTTTTATCTGGCGTTCATTTTCACATGCGCCGCAACATGGTCAATCCGACCAGCCGCGAAACCACCAAAGCCACGTACATCACGCCGGAAAACTGCTCCAGCATGACCAGTGCGCGTGCCTGTGGATGCAACGGCACGACGTCACTCAAGCCGACGCCAGACAGCAAGCTGAAGCTGAGATAAAGCAGCTCCATCCAACTGCGCTGCGCGCCTCCGCCGGTGCCCTGGAAGCTGCCCGGGTACCACTGCTGGCATACCGCGAATGCGAACGCAAATGCCCATGCAAGCAAGGTGAATGTCGCGCCTGCGGCGAACAGTTCGTCGCGGGTGACCTTGTGGTCCTGGAGCATGTAGGTGATCAGCGCGCCGGCCGTGTAGAAGTACAGCAGGCTCTCCAGCAACTGCGCGGTGGTCAGCAATGCGCTGCGGTCGAGCAATGCACCGGCCAGCGAGAACACCACCGACGGGATGGCCAGCACCAGTGCCAGCCAGGTGCCCAGCGGGCTGCGCTGCACCACCCACAGCGCCAGGCCCAGTACCGCCATGCCGAACATGCCCAGCGCCGCGCGGCCGGCAGCGGTGTCGTCCAGCGCGGGGTACAGCAGCACCGCGATCAACTGGGCACCCAGCAGCCAGGCAGAAGGATGACGGCGGGCGATGGCCAGCCAACGGGTGGTCATGGCAACAGGCATGGTGTCCTTTCCCCAGGGTGATGCGCGGAGCATAGCCGGGAGAGGCGTGATGAGCGGTGGTGCCGGCCGCTGGCCAGCACGCTTCCCGGCCCCTGCACAACCGGCTGCTGGGCAGCGGCCGGCACCCGGCTACTCGTCATCCTTGGTGGTAGACCTCTGCGCCAGCCGCGCGGAACTCCTCCGACTTCTCCTTCATGCCGGCCTCGGCGTAGTCACGCACGTCCTGGGTGATCTTCATCGAACAGAAGTGCGGGCCGCACATCGAGCAGAAGTGGGCCAGCTTGTGCGCATCCTTCGGCAGCGTCTCGTCATGGAACTCCTTGGCCTTCTCCGGGTCCAGGCCAAGGTGGAACTGGTCCTCCCAGCGGAACTCGAAGCGCGCCTTGCTCAATGCGTTGTCGCGAACCTGCGCGCCCGGATGGCCCTTGGCCAGGTCGGCTGCATGCGCGGCAATGCGATAGGCCATGATGCCGTCGCGCACGTCCTGGCGATTGGGCAGGCCGAGATGCTCCTTCGGCGTCACGTAACAGAGCATGGCCGTGCCGAACCATCCGATCATCGCCGCGCCGATCGCGCTGGTGATGTGGTCGTAGCCCGGTGCGATATCGGTGGTCAACGGCCCCAGCGTATAGAACGGCGCCTCGCCGCACTCACGCAGTTGCTTGTCCATGTTCTCCTTGATCAGCTGCATCGGCACGTGGCCGGGACCCTCGATCATGGTCTGCACATCATGCTTCCAGGCAGTCTTCGTCAGCTCGCCCAGCGTTTCCAGCTCACCGAACTGCGCGGCGTCATTGGCATCGGCGATGCAGCCCGGACGCAGGCCGTCACCCAGCGAGAAGGTCACGTCATAGGCCTTCATGATTTCGCAGATCTCTTCGAAATGCGTGTACAGGAAATTCTCCTTGTGGTGCGCCAGGCACCACTTGGCCATGATCGAGCCCCCGCGGCTGACGATGCCGGTCACCCGCTTGGCGGTGAGTGGCACGTAGCGCAGCAGCACGCCGGCGTGGATGGTGAAGTAGTCCACGCCCTGCTCGGCCTGCTCGATCAGTGTGTCGCGGAAGATCTCCCAGGTCAGTGCTTCGGCGCGGCCGTCGACCTTCTCCAGCGCCTGGTAGATCGGCACCGTACCGATCGCCACCGGCGAGTTGCGGATGATCCACTCGCGGGTTTCATGGATGTGCTTGCCGGTGGACAGGTCCATCACGGTGTCACCGCCCCAGCGGATCGCCCACACCAGTTTCTCTACCTCCTCGGCGATTCCCGAGGAGACGGCGCTGTTGCCGATGTTGGCATTGATCTTGGTCAGGAAGTTGCGGCCGATGATCATCGGCTCGCTTTCCGGATGGTTGATGTTGTTGGGCAGCACGGCGCGGCCGCGCGCGATTTCATCCCGCACGAACTCCGGAGTGATGATCTTCTGGATCGCGGCGCCGAACGCCTCGCCCGGGTGCTGCTGCAGCAGGCCCGCATCGCGGATCGTCTCCAGCCGCTGGTTCTCGCGGATGGCAACGAATTCCATTTCCGGCGTGATGATGCCGCGCCGCGCATAGTGCATCTGGGTGACGTTCGCGCCTGCCCGTGCACGGCGCGGCAGGCTGCGGGCGGGGAAGCGCACGGCAGCGAGCTTCGGGTCGTGCTCGCGATCACGCCCGAACGACGAACTCAGGCCTTCGAGCTGCTCGGTATCGCCACGTTCCTCCACCCAGCCGCGACGCAGTGCCGGCAGCCCGGCGGACAGATCGATACGCGCGTCCGGATCGGTGTAGGGGCCGGACGTGTCGTAGACCGTGACCGGTGCATTCTCTTCGCCGCCGAACAGCGTCGGGGTGCGGGTCAACGCGATCTCCCGCATCGGCACCTGCAGATCCGGGCGCGAACCGGGCACGTGGATCTTGCGCGAGCCGGGAATGGGCCGGGTCACGGATTCGGAGAGTTGCTGGGCCTGTTGCTGCAGGGCGGAGAGCTGTGCGTTCATCGGGCATCGTCCAGGAAGGTCAGGGACGAAGCGGCGGCGCACTGCGACCGCGCCCGGACGGTCCTTGGGCGGAGTCCAGGCACGGCTGCATTGCAAAGCTTCCCTACGCCGGTATGAGCCGGATCAGGTTCCAAGGGACTGTCTCAACCGTGGCCACGTGGCCTCGGTACCCCCGCTTCTTGGCGTGCATTAGAGCATAGACCGCCCGCTTCCGGATCTGACCCCAATCGCTATTCGTTAACAGAACCATGACGTCGCGTTCAGTAACGTGCACGTCCGTCGCGCTCCCGCGACCGATGCTTCCTTCGCCGCCGACGCGGCCCCTGCCCGGTTCGCGCTGCATGCCGCCGGCCCTTCGCTGCAAGCTCTGCTCGCTCCCCTCAATCCCTTGATCGGAGAAGCTCCTTCATGGTGTTTCGTGTTTCCATCGCACTGGTTCTGATGCTGGTGCTGCTTGCCGGTATTGCACCTGGCCCCTTCAATACCGTGGTGCAGAGCATCCTCGGCGAACTCATCCGCGGTATCGGCTGGCTGTACCTGCTGGTGGTGTTCCTGGCCCTGGTGTTCCTGATGTACCTGGCCTTCGGACGCTTCGGCAACCTGCGCATCGGTGGCGAAGACGCCGAGCCGGAGTTCTCGCGGGCCAGCTGGATGTCGATGCTGTTCGCCGCCGGCATGGGCATCGGCCTGGTGTTCTGGGGCGCTGCCGAGCCCATTTCGCACTTCAGCAAGCCGCCGGAAGGGCTTGCTCCGCAGAGCCTGGATGCGGCACGCGCCTCGATGCGCTATGCATTCTTCCACTGGGGCCTGCACCCGTGGGCCATCTACGCGCTGATCGGGCTGGCAATGGCCTGGTTCCAGTTCAACCGCAACGGCCGTGGCCTGGTCAGCGACATGCTGCAGCCGATCATCGGCCGCCATCATCGCGGCTGGATCGGTCGGGTGGTCAACATCGCTGCAGTGGTCGCCACCGCGATCGGTGTCGCGACGACGCTGGGCTTCGGCACCATCCAGATCGCCGCCGGCATCGAGCGCGTGTTCGGCGTGCAGGCTACCGTCCCAGTGCAGATGACCATCATTGCCGTCGCCTTCGTGCTGTATATGGCGTCCACCGCCAGTGGCGTGGAGCGGGGTGTGAAGTGGCTGTCCAATTTCAACCTGGCGTTGGCTGCCCTGCTGGCAGCCATCCTGCTCGTGCTGGGGCCGACCGGCTTCATCTTCGATACGTTCACCACCACGCTGGGCTCCTACCTCAACCAGCTGGTGACGATGAGCCTGCGCATGTCACCGTTCTCCGGCAGCACCTGGGTGGCGGACTGGACAATCTTCTACTGGGCCTGGTGGATCTCGTGGGCACCGTTCGTGGGCTCATTCATCGCACGCATCTCGCGCGGCCGCAGCGTACGCGAGTTCGTGATCGGCGTAGTGCTCGCGCCGACGCTGCTGGGCTTCTTCTGGTTCGCGGTGTTCGGCGGCACCGCGCTGTGGGCGCAGATCTTCGGCCATGCCGACCTGGTGCAGGCGCTGGGCAATGGCTACGAGACGGTGCTGTTCACCTTGTTCGACAGCATGCCGCTGCCGCTGTTGCTGTCGTGCATCGCACTGGTACTGCTGATGATCTTCTTCGTAACTTCGGCCGACTCGGCGGTACTGGTTCTGGCCAGCATGTCCACTGACGAAGCAGGCGATCCTCCGTTGAAGCGCAAGCTGGCCTGGGGCATCGCGGTGGCGTTGATCGCAGCGGCGTTGCTGCTGGCCGGTGGCCTGGATGCACTGCAGGGCATGATCACGATTGCGGCGTTGCCATTCGCGCTGCTGATGGTGCTGGTGATGGTGGCGCTGTACCGCGTGCTCGACCAGGAGTACACGCGTGAGCGACGGCAGGCGCAGCGCCAGCGGCACATGATCGATGCGTGGATCGCACGCGAGATGGCGGCGCAGGAAGAGACGCAGGCCGAGGCCGCACGCGCGCACGATCAGGATTGAGGGTGTTTTGCAGCCTGCGGCTGCACCGCTTTTTCAAGCAAGTGCAAGTGCAAGTGCAGAAGCCAAGGCGGCTCTGGGCTTCTGCTTGCTTGGCGGGGAGGGGGCAGATGGCGGGACACGCCGCAAGTACGTCCCTGTAGGCTCGGCCACGGCATCCATGCCGTGGACGGTCCCGCCATCTGCCCCCTCCCCGCCTCCGACGATCTCCCAGTGACGGCAGTAGATCCACGCCATGCGTGGATCAGGTGTATCGGAAAACAAGAAGGGGTCGGATCCGTTTTCCTTCGGAAAACGGATCCGACCCCAACCCACAGCGCGCGGCTGTTGCTGTTGCCTTTGCTCTTGATCTTCTTCCTTCTCTTCCGTGGCTGACGCGCACGGAAATTTTCGGGGGGCGTGCGGGTGGGAGTGGCGGGGGTATCCGCGCCATGGATGGCGCGGCTAAGCCTACAAGGACGTATTTACGGCGTCCCCCGACACTCCCACCCGCACGCCCCAGCGCATGAACCTGCTCCAGCGCTCAGCCGCGAGGGGGCTCAGCCCGGTGGCCGGGAAACCTCAGTACCCCGCCGCCTGCCCGTCCTTGCGGCTCTCCGAAGCACCGTAGTAAACCCCGGTGTCGGGATCGCGCATGATCGCCTGGTAACCGCCATACGGCCCATCTGCGAACACGATGCGATGCCCCTTGCGCATCAGCGCACGCACTGTTTCATATGGGAAGCCGGTTTCCAGATTCACTTCGCCACCGTCGGTCATCGCCGTGGCCTGGCCGGTCGGCTCGGTGGAACCCTCATGCTGGATGCGCGGTGCGTCACCGGCTTCCTGCAGGTTCATGCCGAAGTCCACCAGGTTCATCACGATCTGCGCATGGCCCTGCGGTTGCATCGCGCCGCCCATCACGCCGAAGCTGGCATACGGCTTGCCCCCCTTGGTGATGAACGCCGGAATGATCGTCTGGAAGGGGCGCTTGCCCGGTGCGTATCCGTTGGGATGGTTCTTCTGCAGCACGAACATCTCGCCGCGGTCCTGCAGGATGAAGCCCAACCCCGGCGGCGCCATGCCGCTGCCCATGCCGCGGTAATTGGACTGGATCAACGAGACCATCATGCCGTCGGCGTCGGCCACCGTCATGTAGATCGTGTCGCCTTCCTCCAGCTGCTTCGGTGTGCCCGGCTGCACTTCCTTCAAGGCCTTGTCCATCGAGATCAGCGCGCGGCGCTGCGCGGCATACTCCTTGGAGATCAGCTTCTGCACCGGCGCCGGCTGGAATGCCATGTCGGCGTAGAAGCGCGCACGGTCGGCGAAGGCCAGCTTCTTCGCCTCAACGAACAGGTGCACATGCTCGGGTGAGCCGAACGGGATCTTCGAGAAATCGTAGCCTTCCAGCACGTTGAGGATCTGAAGCGCAGCGATGCCCTGGCTGTTGGGTGGCAGCTCCCAGACATCGTAGCCACGGTAGTTGCTGCTGACCGGCTCGACCCATTCACCGTGGTGGTCGGCCATGTCCTGGTAGCTCAGGTAGCCACCGTTGGCCTTGAAGTAGTCACCGATGGTGCGCGCGATCTCGCCCTTGTAGAAGGCGTCGCGCCCGCCGTCGGCGATCTTCTGCAGGGTGCTGGCCAGGTTCGGGTTCTTCCACATCTCGCCCTTGCGCGGGGCGTGGCCGTTGATCGTGAACTGCTCCTTGAAGCCCGGGTACTGCGACAGCTTGGGCACCGAACGGTCCCAGTAGTAGGCGATCACCTCGGCCACCGGGTGGCCCTCGCGGGCGTAGCGGATGGCCGGCGCCAGGTTATCGGCCATCGGCTTGCGACCGAAACGGTCGTGCAGGGCGAACCAGCCGTCGACCGCTCCGGGCACCGACACCGGCAACGGGCCGGTGGCCGGGATGTCCTTCAGGCCACGACGCTGGAACTCGGCCAGGGTGAGCGACTTCGGCGAGCGGCCCGAGCCGTTGTAGCCGTAGAGCTTCTGCGTCTTTGGGTCCCAGACGATGGCGAACAGGTCGCCACCGATGCCGTTGCCGGTCGGCTCCATCAAGCCGAGCGCGGCATTGGCCGCGATCGCCGCGTCGACCGCCGAGCCACCGCCCTTCATCACGTCCAGCGCGATCTGGGTGGCCAGCGGCTGCGAGGTAGCCGCCATCGCATGCGGGGCGATCACCTCCGAACGGGTGGCGAAGGTGTGGCCGGTGATGCGGTCGGCGGCGATGGACAGTGCAGGCACGGCAGCCAGCACGGCGGCGGCGAGCAGGGAGCGGGCAAGGCGTCGGGACACGGTCGGGTTCCGGTGGAAGGTGGTTCCGCGATCTTCGCCGCTGCGGCCTTCATGCGGTATCGGGCAGAGGTCATGGGCGATGGCCTTTCGGTGGGTGCCGACCAAGGTCCGCCCCAGCATGGCGAACAGCGACCCGGAATCCGCGCAAAAAGCGTGTTGAAAGGAGTGAATTCGGGTTCACTGAAACACTTTCAGTGGCAACCATCCTTGCGGCGCAAGCGATTTCGCTGGACTCACTGGAAACCGATAAAAAAACTGTCGTGAGGGTTGACACCGCCAAAACTCCTGTGCTTCTCTCGATCGCATGTTGCATCACAACACGCCACCGCGAACCCACATCGAAGCCGCCGCCATCGGCGCCGCCTCGCTGCGTTCGATTCTTGTGCTCGTACTTATTACCCAACCCACAGGTGCGGGACGAGCCAGCGTGTAAGCAACAGACACACCGGAACTCTTCAAAAACCCGCACCCGCCCCGGTGCGGGTTTTTTCATTTCAGAACCTGGTTTCAGACGCAACCACCATGACCAACGCTCATCGAACAACCCGGACCTGCAGCACCGCGCCTCGTGGTGGCTGTGCCTGTGCGATGCGCGGCGCCCCCTCCACCGCTTTCCCCTGACCGGCCGGCACGTCACCTCGACGACCGGCCGTTCTTTTTTCTTCCCACCGCAAGGAACCTCCCCCATGAGCACCAACGACCTGCCCCAGACCAAGATCGCCGTCATCGGCTACGGCAGCCAGGGCCGCGCCCACGCACTGAACCTGCGCGAATCCGGCTTCGACGTGGTGGTAGGCCTGCGTCCGGGCGGCCCGACCGAAGCCAAGGCCCAGGCCGATGGATTCACCGTGGTCGCGCCCGCCGATGCGGTGAAGGACGCCGATCTGGTCGCCGTGCTGACCCCGGACATGGTGCAGAAGAAGCTCTACAACGATGTGCTGGCGCCGAACATGAAGCAGGGGGCGTGCCTGCTGTTCGCCCACGGACTGAACGTGCACTACGGCATGATCGAGCCGCGCGCCGATCTGGACGTGGTGCTGGTCGCGCCGAAGGGCCCGGGTGCGCTGGTGCGCCGTGAGTACGAGATCGGCCGTGGCGTGCCGTGCATCTGGGCGGTCTACCAGGACGTCAGCGGCAAGGCCGCGCAGCATGCCCAGGCCTATGCGGCCGGCCTCGGCGGTGCCCGCGCCAACCTGATCCAGACCACCTTCAAGGAAGAGACCGAGACCGATCTGTTCGGCGAGCAGGCGGTGCTGTGTGGTGGTGCGTCGGCGCTGGTGCAGGCCGGTTTCGAGACCCTGGTGGAAGCCGGCTACCAGCCGGAGATCGCCTACTACGAAGTACTGCACGAGCTGAAGCTGATCGTCGACCTGTTCTACGAAGGCGGCATCTCGCGCATGCTGGAATTCATCTCCGAGACCGCGCAGTACGGCGACTACGTCAGCGGCCCGCGCGTGATCGACGCCGGCACCAAGGCACGCATGAAGGAAGTACTGAAGGACATCCAGGACGGCACCTTCACCAAGAACTGGGTGGCCGAGTACGAAGCGGGCCTGCCGAACTACAACAGGTTCAAGCAGGCCGACCTGGAGCACCCGATCGAAAAGGTGGGCAAGGAACTGCGCGCCAAGATGGTCTGGTTGCAAGGACAGGCCGCGTAACCGCGCGGCCCTCCCCCACCCGCTTTGCAAGGTTCCCCCATGAACTCTTCCACACACCGCAGCGCGCCGCCCAACGGCGCGCGCTGGCTGACCCAGGCGCTGGAGGCCGAAGGCGTCCGCACGCTGTTCGGCTATCCCGGCGGCACCATCATGCCGTTCTACGACGCGCTGGTGGATTCGTCGCTGAAGCACATCCTGGTACGCCATGAGCAGGGCGCGGCGCTGGCCGCCAACGGTTTCGCCCGCGCCAGCAACCAGGTGGGCGTCTGCGTGGCCACCTCCGGCCCGGGCGCGTCGAACCTGGTCACCGGCATCGCCGATGCGATGCTGGACTCGGTACCGATGGTCTGCATCACCGGCCAGGTCGGCACCCCGCTGCTGGGCACCGACGCCTTCCAGGAACTGGATGTGTTCGGCCTGACGATGCCGATCGTCAAGCACAGCTGGCTGGTGCGCAGCGTCGATGACCTGCCGCGCGTGGTGGCCGATGCGTTCCGGATCGCCCGCGAAGGTCGCCCCGGCCCGGTGCTGATCGACCTGCCCAAGGACGTGCAGCTGGCCGACGCCAGCCATCTGCCGGCCCATGCGCCCAGCAGCGTCGAACCACCGCCGGCGCCGGCCGAGGCCGCCATTGCCGAAGCCATTGCCGCGCTGGCCGCGGCCGAGAAGCCGGTGGTCTACGCCGGCGGTGGCATCGCGCTGGGTGATGCGGTGCAGGACCTGCGCGATTTCGTCGAGGCCAGTGCCATCCCCACCGTGATGACGCTGCGCGGCCTGGGCGCACTGCCGGCCAGCCATCCGCAGTCGCTGGGCATGCTGGGCATGCACGGGACCCGCGCGGCCAACATGGCGGTGCAGGAAAGCGACCTGCTGCTGGTGCTGGGTGCACGCTTCGACGATCGTGCCACCGGCAAGCTGGCCGAGTTCGCACCGTTCGCCCGCGTCGTTCACATCGATGCGGACGCATATGAGATCTCCAAGCTGCGCAGCGCCGATGTCGCCGTGCCCGGCAACGTCGGTCACGCCATCCGCGCCCTGCGTGCGGCCTTCCCCTCCCCCAAGGCCCACCAGGACGCATGGCGCAAGCGCTGTGCACAGCATCGCGATCGTTTCGCAGCGCGCTACGACGCACCGGGCCAGCACATCTACGCCCCGGCGCTGCTGAAGCGCCTGAGCGAACTGGCACCGGCCGATGCGGTGATCGCCTGCGACGTCGGCCAGCACCAGATGTGGGTGGCGCAGCACTGCCGCTTCAACCACCCGCGCAACCACCTGACCAGTGGCGCACTGGGGACCATGGGCTTCGGCCTGCCGGCAGCGATGGGTGCGCAGTTCGCCTGCCCCGATCGCACCGTGGTGCTGGTGTCCGGCGACGGCAGCTTCATGATGAACGTGCAGGAGCTGGCGACCATCGCGCGTTGCCGCCTGCCGGTGAAGATCGTGCTGCTGGACAACAGTTCGCTGGGCATGGTGCGGCAATGGCAGGAGCTGTTCTTCGCCGAGCGCTACAGCGAGATCGACCTGTCCGACAACCCGGACTTCGTGGCGCTGGCGCAGGTGTTCGGCATTTCCGCCACCCGCATCGACGCGCGGGATGACGTCGAGGGTGGCCTGGCCGCGCTGCTGGCCGAACCCGGCCCGGCACTGCTGCACGTGGCCATCGATGCACGCGCCAACGTATGGCCGCTGGTGCCACCGAACACCGCCAACAGCACGATGCTGGAAAGCAACCCCGCCCATGCCCGCCAGGAGATCCCCAATGCACTACCGGCTTGACCTGGTGCTGCACCCGGCCGAAGGCGCGCTGTTGCGCGTGATCGGCATGGCCGAGCGCCGTGGCTTCGCGCCGCGTGCGATCAGCGGTGCGCCGGTGGCCGCCGACGATGGCCGCTGGCACCTGCAACTGGTGGTGGATGGCCAGCGCCCGGCGGAAACGCTGTGCCGGCAGATCGAGAAGATCTACGACTGCGTGTCCGTGCAGGTCACCGCCGTGGAAGGAGCATCCGCATGAACACCCGTACCGTAGTGACCACGGTGCCGGTACGGAGGCGTCTTCTTCGCCGCCCGTGCCCGCATGCGGCGGTCGCCTGCACCCCGCTGGTGGCCCATGCCGGCCGCTGATGCCAGCCAGGAAAGCGATGTCGGCGACGTAAGCGTCGCCGACGTACTGGCGGCGCAGGCCCGGCTGCGCCGCTTCCTGCCGCCTACCCCGCTGCACCATGCCGAGCGCTTCGGCACCTGGCTGAAGCTGGAGAACCTGCAGCGCACCGGGTCCTACAAAGTGCGCGGCGCGTTGAACGCGCTGCTGGCCGGCCGCGAGCGCGGCGATACCCGGCCGGTGATCTGCGCCTCGGCCGGCAACCATGCCCAGGGCGTGGCGTGGGCGGCCTACCGCCTGGACGTTCCGGCCATCACCGTGATGCCACATGGCGCACCGGCCACCAAGATCGCCGGCGTCGCTCACTGGGGCGCCACCGTGCGCCAGCATGGCACCAGCTATGACGAGGCCTACGCCTTCGCGGTTGAACTGGCACAACGCCACGGCTACCGCTTCCTTTCCGCGTTCGACGACGCCGATGTGATTGCCGGCCAGGGTACGGTCGGCATCGAGCTGGCCGCGCACGCACCGGACGTGGTGATCGTGCCGATCGGCGGCGGTGGCCTGGCCTCCGGCGTTGCACTGGCGCTGAAATCACAGGGCGTGCGCGTGATCGGTGCCCAGGTGGAAGGCGTTGACTCAATGGCGCGCGCCATCCGCGGCGACGTACGCGAGATCGCCCCCGTCGCCTCGCTGGCCGACGGCGTGCGGGTGAAGATCCCTGGATTCCTGACCCGACGCCTGTGCACCTCGCTGCTGGACGACGTAGTGATCGTGCGCGAAGCCGAACTGCGTGAAACCCTGGTCCGGCTGGCACTGGAAGAACACATCATCGCCGAGGGCGCCGGTGCGCTGGCGCTGGCAGCAGGCCGCCGTGTCGCTGGCCGCCGCAAGTGCGCGGTGGTGTCCGGCGGGAATATCGATGCGGGTGTCCTGGCCGGCCTGCTCACCGACATCCGGCCGCGCCCGCCGCGCAAACCACGGCGACGGCGTAGTGAAACCCCGCGCTCGCCCGGCAAGGCCAGCGCCCTCGCGTCCCCCACCTCTTCCCCTTCCCCCCTGCAAGCCGCCGCACCCGCTGTCGAGGAGATTTCCCTGTGACCACCATCGAACGAATTACCACCCCGCGCATCCGCATCTTCGACACCACCCTGCGTGACGGCGAGCAGTCCCCCGGCTGCAGCATGAGCCCGCCGCAGAAGCTGGTGATGGCGCGTGCGCTGGACGAACTGGGCGTGGACATCATCGAGACCGGCTTCCCGGCCAGCTCGCAGTCCGACCGCGAGGCGATGGCGCTGATCGGCCGCGAACTGCGCCGCCCGAGCCTGAGCCTGGCTGTGCTGTCGCGCTGCCTGCAGGCCGACATCGAGACCTCGGCACGTGCCCTGGAGGCCGCAGCCAACCCGCGCCTGCACGTGTTCCTGTCGACCAGCCCGCTGCACCGCGAGCACAAGCTGCGGATGACCCGCGAGCAGGTACTGGAATCGGTACGCAAGCACGTCTCGCTGGCTCGCTCCTACATCGACGATGTCGAGTTCTCGGCCGAGGATGCCACCCGTACCGAGCTGGACTACCTGATCGAAGTCTCGCGCGTGGCCATTGCCGCCGGCGCCACCACCATCAACCTGCCCGACACCGTCGGCTTCACCACGCCGGAAGAGATCCGCGCGATGTTCCAGCAGGTCATCGCCGGCGTCGCCGACGTGCCGAATGCCGCCAATGTGATCTTCAGCGCGCACTGCCACAACGACCTGGGCCTGGCGGTGGCCAACTCGCTGGCCGCCATCGAAGGCGGTGCACGCCAGGTCGAGTGCACCGTCAACGGCATCGGCGAGCGCGCCGGCAACTGTTCGCTGGAAGAGATCGCGATGGTGCTGAAGGTGCGCCAGGCCTTCTACGAACAGGACAGTTCGATCAACACCCCGCGCATCGTCGGCACTTCGCAGCTGCTGCAGCGCCTGGTCGGCATGCCGGTACAGCGCAACAAGGCCATCGTCGGTGCCAATGCCTTCGCCCACGAATCGGGTATCCACCAGCACGGCATGCTGCGCCATCGCGGCACCTACGAAATCATGCGCCCGGAAGACGTGGGTTGGGAGGACTCGCAGATGGTGCTGGGCCGCCACAGTGGCCGCGCCGCTGTTGAAGCGCGCCTGCGTGCGCTGGGCTTCTGGCTGGACGAAGACGAACTGAAACTGGTGTTCGAGCAGTTCAAGGGCCTGTGCGAACAGCAGCGCGTGGTCACCGATGCCGACCTGCAGACGTTGATGCAGGGCGGCTCCAACGCGCAGGGCTACCGCCTGGCCTCCATGACCATCAGCGATGTCGGCAGCCGCGCCAACGCGCTGGTCGAACTGTCCGACCCGGACGGCAACCGCGTGGCCGAGACCGCGCAGGGCGATGGCCCGGTCGATGCGCTGTTCGGCGCGCTGTCGGCCGCTACCGGCGTGCAGCTGATGCTGGACAGCTACCACGTGCACAGCGTCGGCATCGGCGCCGATGCGCGCGGTGAGGCCAACCTGAGCGTGCGCCACGAAGGCGTGGAGTACGACGGCACCGGCACCAGCAAGGACATCATCGAAGCCTCCGCGCTGGCCTGGCTGGATGTGGCCAACCGCCTGCTGCGCCAGCGCCAGGCCACCGCCCACAACAGCACCGACGTTCCCACCCCTGCCACCGCCTGAGGAACCCGCCATGAGCGCCTTCGACACCTTCACCCCGGCCAGCGCCGCTGGCCAGCAGTGGAACGCCCAGGACTATGCGATCGACGCCGGCTTCGTCCCGCTGCTCGGCGGCGCGGTCTCGCGCCTGCTCGACCCGCGCGCCGGTGAGCGCATCCTCGACCTGGGCTGTGGCGATGGCGTGCTCAGCACCGAACTGGCCCTGAGCGGCGCACGCATCCACGGCGTGGATGCCTCGCCGGAACTGGTGATCGCCGCCCGCGCGCGCGGTGTCGATGCCCAGGTGATGGACGGCCACGCACTGTCGTTCGACAGCGAGTTCGATGCAGTGTTCAGCAACGCGGCACTGCATTGGATGGGCACCCCGGACCGCGTGCTGGAAGGCGTACGCCGCGCGCTGCGCCCCGGTGGCCGCTTCGTCGCCGAGTTCGGCGGCCATGGCAACGTGGCCACGATCATCGCGGCCGTGCAGGCCGCACGCGTGGCGCACGGCCATGGCGCCAGCGCCTTCCAGTGGTACTTCCCGACGGCCGATGCCTACGCCGACCGCCTGCGCCAGCATGGCTTCCAGGTGCAGCTGATCGAGTGCACGCCGCGCCCAACAGCATTGCCGACCGGCGTGGCCGGCTGGCTGCGCGTCTTCGCCGCGCCGCTGCTGGACGACCTGCCAGCCGAGGCACGCGCTACGGTGCGCGAGGCCGCCACCGCGCTGCTGGCCGAGCTGCCGCGCAATGCCGCCGGCCAGGCGCTGGCGGACTACGTGCGGCTGCGCGTGCTCGCCCGCCGTCGCTGACTTGACCGTTCCGCTTTCTTTACTGATGTTCGCTATTTCGTACTTCTGCCAGGCATACGCATGACTTCCGCACCCCGCACCCTGTACGACAAACTGTGGGACGCCCACGTGGTGGTTCCCGAATCCGACAGCGCGCCCGCCGTGCTGTACATCGACCTGCACCTGATCCACGAGGTGACCTCGCCGCAGGCGTTCACCGAGCTGCGCGAGCGCGGCTTGTCGCCGCGCCGCCCGGACCGCACCAAGGCGACGATGGACCACTCCACGCCGACCCTGCCGGCCGCCGCTGACGGCACGCTGCCCTATGCCAGCGCCGCCTCCGAGGCACAGGTCGCCACGCTGGCGCGCAACTGCGCCGAGCATGGCATCGAGCTGTTCGACATGGCCTCGGACAACCGCGGCATCGTCCACGTGATCGCGCCGGAACAGGGCTTCACCCAGCCGGGCATGACCATCGTCTGCGGCGACAGTCACACCTCCACCCATGGTGCGTTCGGTTCGCTGGCCTTCGGCATCGGCACCAGCGAAGTCGGCCACGTGCTGGCCACGCAGTGCCTGCTGCAGCGCAAGGCCAAGACCTTCGCCATCACCGTTGATGGCCCATTGGCGCCAGGCGTCGGTGCCAAGGACGTGGTGCTGCACATCATCGGCGTGATCGGCGTCAACGGTGGCACCGGCCACGTCATCGAGTTCCGTGGCAGCACCATCGAAGCGATGGACATGGAACAGCGCATGACCCTGTGCAACATGTCGATCGAAGCCGGCGCGCGTGCCGGCATGGTGGCGCCGGACCAGGTCACCTTCGACTTCGTCGCCCGCACGCCGCGCGGCCCCAAGGGCGCCGACTTCGACGCTGCCGTGGCGCGCTGGCAGCAGCTGCGCAGCGATGACGGCGCACGCTTCGACAGCGAAGTGCACATCCACGCCGCCGACATCCGCCCGACCCTGACCTGGGGCACCCATCCGGGCACGGCCATCGCAGTGGACGCGCCGATTCCGGCGGCCAACGATGCCGCCGCACAGAAGGGCCTGGACTACATGCACTTCCAGGCGGGCAAGGCGCTGGCCGGTACGCCGGTGGACGTGGTGTTCGTCGGTTCGTGCACCAATGGCCGCCTGAGCGACATGCGCGAAGTCGCGCAGGTCCTGCGCGGCCGCCGCGTCGCTGACCGCGTGCGCATGCTGGTGGTGCCGGGCTCGGAGATCGTCAAGCGCGAGGCGGAGGCCGAAGGCATCCACGAAATCGTGCGCGCGGCCGGTGCCGAGTGGCGCGAGCCGGGCTGCTCGATGTGCATCGCCATGAACGGCGATCTGGTCGCACCCGGCCAGCTGGCCGTGAGCACCAGCAACCGCAATTTCGAAGGCCGCCAGGGCCCCGGTTCGCGCACGCTGCTGGCGTCGCCGATGAGCGCGGCGTGGGCCGCTGTGAACGGGCACGTTGCCGATACCCGCGAACTGTTCGCACAGGAGGTGGCGTGATGGCCGGTTTCCGTACCCTGACCTCGGCCAGTGTGGTGCTGCGCCAGACCAACATCGACACCGACCAGATCATCCCGGCGCGGTTCCTGTCCACCACCGAACGTGCCGGCCTGGGCCGCAACGCCTTCAATGACTGGCGCTGGCAGGCCGACGGTTCGCCGGTGGCTGACTTCGCCTTCAACCAGCCGCACAACGCCGGCCGCAGCATCCTGCTGGCGGGCCGCAACTTCGGCTGCGGTTCCTCGCGCGAGCATGCGCCGTGGGCACTGACCGACCTGGGCCTGCGTGCCATCGTCAGCAGCGAGATCGCAGATATTTTCCGCGGCAACTCGCTGAAGAACGGCCTGCTGCCGATCGTGCTGGACGAGGCCGACGTGCAGGCGCTGATGCAGCGCCCGGACGATGCGCTGACCATCGACGTGGCTGCGCGCGAACTGCGCACGCCCGATGGCCGCGTCTATTCCTTCCCGCTGGATGGCTTCTCGCAGACCTGCCTGCTGGAAGGCGTCGACCAGTTGGGGTATCTGTTGGGCCGTGTCCCTGAAATCGAACGTTACGAGAGTGAGCATGCACGCTGAAATTGTTGTCCTGCCCGGTGATGGCATCGGCCCGGAAGTGGCCGCCGCGGCAGTGGCCGTCCTGAAGGCCGTCGCCGAGCGCTTCAACCACACCTTCACCTTCAGCGAGCACGACATCGGTGGCGTTGCCATCGACCGCCACGGTGAACCGCTGCCGGCGTCGACCCTGGAAGCCTGCCAGGCCGCCAACGCGGTGCTGCTGGGCGCGGTCGGCGGCCCGAAGTGGTCCGACCCGAACGCCAAGGTGCGTCCGGAACAGGGCCTGCTGGCAATCCGCAAGGCACTGGGCCTGTATGCCAACCTGCGCCCGGTGCGTACCCATGAAGCCGCGCTGCACGCCTCGCCGATCAAGGCCGAGCTGCTGCAGGGCGTGGACTTCGTGGTGGTGCGCGAGCTGACCGGTGGCATCTACTTCGGCGACAAGACCCGCGACGCCGACAGCGCCAGCGACCTGTGCCGCTACACCGTGGCCGAGATCGAACGCGTGCTGCGCAGTGCCTTCCGCCTGGCGCAGCAGCGTCGCGGCAAGGTCACCTCGGTGGACAAGGCCAACGTGCTGGAGACCTCGCGCCTGTGGCGTGACGTGGCCGCACGCATCGGCCGCGAGGAGTTCCCGGAGGTGGCGCTGGAGCACCAGCTGGTCGATTCGATGGCCATGCACCTGCTGGCCAAGCCGCGCGAGTACGACGTGATCGTCACCGAGAACATGTTCGGCGACATCCTCACCGACGAAGCCTCGATGCTGGCCGGCTCACTCGGCCTACTGCCGTCGGCCTCGCTGGGTGAGCCGGGTGCGGTCGGCATCTACGAACCGATCCACGGTTCGGCCCCGGACATCGCCGGCAAGGGCATCGCCAATCCGTACGCGACGATCTTCAGCGCCGCGATGCTGCTGCGCCATTCGCTGGGGCTGGAAGCCGAGGCTGCGGCGGTGGAAGCTGCAGTGCACGCCGTGCTGGAAGATGGCGTGTTCACCGCCGATCTGGCCGCCAAGGGCCAGGCGGTGAGTACCGCCGCTGCCACCGACGCCGTGCTCGCCAAGCTGCGCTGACCCATCGGGCAACACCTGTAGAGCCGAGCCATGCTCGGCTCATGCAACAGCAGTCGAGCATGGCTCGACTCTACAGGTAGCAGGCAGCCACGCCAGGCGTGGCTGCATTATTTGGTGGTGTACCCACCATTGACCAGGATGGTCTGCCCCGTCATCCACCAGCCATCGGTGACCAGGAAGCGGATCCACGGCACGATATCGGCGATGTCGGTCAGCCCGGTGCGGGTGAACGCCGAGAGCGCGGCCGCGGTCTTGTGGTACGCCTGCGCATCGGCACTCTCGGCCGGGTAGAAGAACGGCGTGTCCATCGGGCCGGGCCCGATCGCAGTCACCGAGATGCCGCGCTCACCGAACTCCTTCGACGCCGCGCGGGTGAAGTGCTCGACTGGCGCCTTGGTACCGGCGTAGCTGGAATAGAACGGCGTGTAGGCACCCAGCAATGAGGTGACCAGGGTGCAGATGCGACCACCGTCGTTGACGTGGCGGCCGGCTTCCTTGAGGAAGAAGAACGCCGCCTTGGCGTTGACCGCGCTCATCTCGTCGTACTCCGCTTCGCTGATGTCCAGCAGCGGTTTCTTCAATACCTTGCCGACCGTATTGATGGCGATGTCGGGACGGCCGACTGCGGCCACGGCATCGGCGAACAAGCGCTCCATCGCTGCCGCCGAGGTCAGGTCGCCCTGCAGGGCCACCGCCTTGCTGCCGGCGGCCTGCACTGCGGCTACAGTCGCTTCTGCATCGGCCTGGGTAGCGGCACTGTTGTAGTGGATGACGATGGCTTTGGCGCCCTGTGCGGCGAAGTCGCGGGCGATCAGGCCGCCCAGGTTCTTGGCGCCACCGGCGATCAGCACGGTCTTGCCCTTGAGGGAATGCTCGGTCATGGCTTCGGTCTCGGGAGGGGGCTACCCGGGGTGGCAACCCTGCCCTGACGACGATATCGTGCAGAAAAAGCGGATAAAGCCCGCCACATTGACTTAACTTTCCAGAGCCAGCGAACAATGGACCGGATCGATCGCTTCCGCATCTTCACCCGGGTCGTGGAGTGCGCCAGCTTCACCCGCGCCGCCGACCAGCTCGGCCTGCCCCGCTCGACCGTTTCGGCGGCGGTGGCCGAGCTCGAACAGCGTCTTGGCACCCGCCTGCTGCAGCGCTCGACCCGCCGGGTGTCCACCACCCATGATGGCGACGTGTTCCATGCCCGCTGCCTGCGCCTGATCGCCGAGGTCGAGGACGCCGAATCGCTGTTCCGTCAAGACGATGCGCAACCGGTCGGTCTGCTGAAGATCGACGTGCCCAGCCGCATCGGCCGCCGCATCATCGCACCAGCGCTGCCCGAATTCTTCGCGCAGTATCCGCAGGTGGAAGTGGACCTGGGCATGACCGACCGCGCGGTAAACCTGATCGAGGATGGTTGCGATGCGGTGCTGCGGGTCGGTCAACTGGGCGATTCCAGCCTGGTGGCGCGCACGCTGGGCCAGCTCGACTTCGTCAACGTCGCCGCGCCCGCTTACCTGCGCGAACACGGCATGCCGCAGCATCCTGCCGACCTGCCGCAGCACCGCGCGGTGAACTACGCGTCGCCGACCACGGCACGGGTGGAACCGTGGGAGTGGCAGGACGGCGGCCAACTGCGCACGCTGCCGATGCCCGGCTGGGTGCGGGTGAACAGCGCCGAGGCATCGATTGCGTGCTGTGTGGCGGGGTTGGGGTTGCTGCAGATTCCGCGCTACGACGTGCAGGCCGAACTGCAATCCGGCGCGTTGGTGGAGGTGATGCCACAGCACGTGGCGCAGCCCTTGCCGGTGACGCTGTTGCAACCGCATCGGCAACACCGCGCGCAGCGTGTTCAGGTGTTCATCGAATGGCTGCTGCCGGTCTTGAGGGCCGGCCTGCAGCTGCAGTAGATCCACGCCATGCGTGGATGGGGCATCCGTGCCAACCAAGGTTGGCCCCCACCTGGGAAGGGACCAACCGGCATGGGTGGGGCCAGACCCTTTTCCCGGAGGAAAAGGGATCCGACCCCGGTCGGCGTTACGCCCCGGATTCGTCCGGCTTCACCCGGAACCACGCCGCATACAGCGCCGGCAGGAACACCAGCGTCAGCACCGTACCGACGATCAGGCCGCCCATGATCGAGATCGCCATCGAGCCGTAGAACGCGCTGCGCGACAGCGGAATCATCGCCAGCACCGCCGCCAGCGCGGTCAGCACGATCGGGCGGAAGCGGCGCACCGTGGCATCGATGATCGAATGCCAGCGGTCATGCCCGGCATCGATGTCCTGCTGGATCTGGTCGATCAGGATCACCGAGTTGCGCATGATCATGCCGGCCAGTGCGATCGTGCCCAGCAGCGCGACGAAGCCGAACGGCGCCCGGAACAGCAGCAGGAACAGGGTCGCGCCGATGATGCCCAGCGGCGCGGTCACCAGCACCATCGCTGCACGCGAGAAGCTGCGCAGCTGCAGCATCAGCAGCGTGGCCACCACCACCAGGAACAGCGGCATGCCGGCCTTGATCGAGTTCTGGCCACGCGCCGAATCCTCCACGGTACCGCCGGTTTCCAGCAGGTAACCACTGGGCAGCTCGGCACGGATGCCATCCAGTGTGGGCAGGATCTGATGAACCACGTCCAGCGCCTGCATGCCATCACTGATGTCGGCGCGCACGGTCACCGTCGGCAACCGGTTGCGGTGCCAGATGATGCCGTCCTCGAAGCCGTACTCCATCGTCGCCACCTGCGACAGCGTGATGCTGCCACCGTTGGCGGTGGGCATCGACAGGCTGGACAGCAGCTCCAGCTGGTTGCGCTCATCGGCCGGCCCGCGCAGCAGCATCTCGATCTGGCGATTGCCTTCGCGATACACGCTCACCGACTGCCCGGCCAACGAACTGGACAGGAACTGGCTGACCTGGGCGCTGCTAACGCCCAGCGCACGGGCGCGCTCCTGGTCGACCACCAGGCGCACCACCTTGCTCGGCTCGCTCCAGTCCAGGTTGACGTTCATCACGTGCGGGTTCTCCCGCACCTTGGCCTCGACCTGGCGCGCGATCGCCTGCACCTTCTCGATGTGCTCGCCGGAGATGCGCATCTGCACCGGATAGCCGACCGGCGGTCCGTTCTCCAGGCGGGTCACGCGCATCTGCACGTCCGGGAACTTCGGGATCACCTCGTGCAGCAGCCAGTCGCGGGTGCTCTCGCGCGCCTTGATGTCCTTGGCCAACACCACGAACTGGGCGAAGTTGGTCGCCGGCAGCTGCTGGTCCAGCGGCAGATAGAAGCGCGGCGAACCGGTGCCCACATAGGACACGTAGTTGGCAATGCCCTCGCGGCGGGACAGCAGCTTTTCCAGCTTCTCGGCCTGGGCCTGGGTCGAGCGCAGCGAGGCGCCCTCGGCCAGCTCGATGTCCACCATCAGCTCCGGCCGGGTCGAGTCCGGGAAGAACTGCTGGGGCACGAAGCGGAACATCATCAGCGAGAACACGAACAGGGCGATGGTCGCGGCGATCACCCACCAGCGATGGCGCAGGCAGGTATCGAGGAAGCGGCGGAAGCTGCGATAGAACGGGCGCTGGTACGGATCATGGTCGTGCCCATGCTGCGGCGGCGCAATCAGGTTGGCCAGCGCCGGGTAGCGGTCGGCCCACTGCTGGCGCTTGGCATGCCAGCGCGCGGACAGGCTGCCCGGCTTGGGCGGCTGCGGATTGAACAGGTCCGGCAGCATCTTGTCACCCAGGTAGGGAATGAACAGTACGGCCGCGATCCACGACACCACCAGCGCGATGGTCACCACCTGGAACAGCGAACGCGTATATTCACCGGTGCTCGATGCCGCCGTGGCGATCGGCAGGAAGCCGGCTGCGGTGATCAACGTACCGGTCAGCATCGGGAACGCAGTCGATTCCCAAGCGAAACTGGCCGCGCGCAGGCGGTCGTAGCCCTGCTCCATCTTGGTGGCCATCATCTCCACCGCGATGATCGCATCGTCCACCAGCAGGCCCAGCGCCAGCACCAGCGCGCCCAGCGAGATCTTGTGCAGGCCGATGTCGAAGTAGTGCATGACGAAGAAGGTCATCGCCAGCACCAGCGGAATGGTGACGCCCACCACCAGGCCGGTGCGCAGGCCCAGCGAGAAGAAGCTGACCAGCAGCACGATCACCACCGCCTCGGTCAGCACCTGCACGAACTCGCCGACCGACTCTTCCACCGATTGCGGCTGGTCGGACACCTTGCGCAGCTGCATGCCGGCCGGCAGGGTCTTCTGCAGCCGTTGGAACTCGGCATCAAGGTTGGCACCGAGCTTGAGGATGTCACCGCCATCCTTCATCGCCACCGCCAGGCCGATCGCCTCTTCGCCCATGAAGCGCATCTTCGGCGACGCCGGATCGGCGAAGCCGCGCTTGACCTCGGCGATGTCACCCAGGTGCACGGTGCGGTCGCCAGCACGGATCGGGAACTGGCGGATTGCTTCGATGTCGTTGAACTGGCCGGTCACGCGCAGCTGCACGCGATCGGTGGCGGTCTCGAAGAAGCTGGTGCCGGTGACCGCATTCTGGTCGGCCAGCGCCTGCTGTACCTGCTGCATCGACACACCCAGCGTGGCCAGGCGGGTGTTGGACAGCTCGATCCAGACCTTCTCGTCCTGCAGGCCGACCAGGTCGATCTTGCCGACATCGGGCACGCGCTGCAGTTCCAGCTGGATGCGGTCGGCGTAGTCGCGCATCACCGCGTAGTCGAAGCCCTTGCCGGTCAAGGCGTAGATGTTGCCGTAGGTGTCGCCGAACTCATCGTTGAAGAACGGGCCGACGATCTCGCGCGGCAGCGTCGCACGGATGTCGCCCACGCGCTTGCGCACCTGGTACCACAGGTCCGGGATCTGCCTGGAACGCAGGCTATCGCGGGCCATGAAGATGACCTGCGATTCGCCGGGGCGCGAATAGGAGCGGATGAACTCGTACTCGCCGGTGTTCATCAGCGCCTTCTCGATCGGCTCGGTCACCTGGCGCGAGACCTGCTCGGCGGTGGCGCCCGGCCACAGCGTGCGCACCACCATCGCCTTGAAGGTGAATGGTGGATCCTCGGACTGGCCCAGGTGCTTGTACGACCACGCGCCGATCAGCGCGAAGGCCAGCATCGCGAACAGCACCAGCGGGCGATTGGACAACGCCCACTCGGAAAGATTGAAGCGGCGCACCGGCTTACTCCCTGGCCTTGGCGGCAGCGGCCGGCGTGGCCGGCTTCAGCACCGGGCGGTTCTGCCGGTCCACGGCGATCACCGGCTGGCCCGCTCGCAGCAGGTGGCCACCGGCGGCAACCACCCAGTCACCCGCGTTCACGCCGGACAGCACCGGCACGGTCTCGCTGCCAAACGCACCGGTGGTGACCGAGGCGGCCTTCAGCGTGCTGTTGGCCGGATCGACCACCCACACGCTGGCGGCACCGTTGGCACCGCGCTGCAGCGCGCCCAGCGGCAGCTGCAGGGTACCGTGGCGACCGGCGCTGCTGTAGACGCGCGCGCTCTGGCCCAGTTCGACATCGGCCAGCGCATCGGCGGCCAGGCTGACGCGGGTGGCATAGGTGCGTGCCTGCGGATCGGCGGCGGCGGCGATCTCGCGGATCGTACCGGGCAGGCGCTGGCCCGGGCGGTTCCACAGTTCCACCTCGACCGGCTGGCCGACCGCGTAGTCGCGGATGGTGGCTTCAGGCAGGTCGATCAGCACTTCGCGGCCGCCATCGGCGGCCAGGTTGAAGATGGTCTGGCCGGCGGACACCACCTGCCCGGCTTCGGCCTCGCGGCTGGCGATCACGCCATCGGCCGGCGCGCGCAGCTGCGCGTAGTCAGCCTGGTTGCGCAGCACATCGAGGTTGGCGCGGGCCGCATTGGCCTGGCCCTGCGCGGCCTTGAACGCCGCGGACTGCTGGTCCAGCTGCGAGCGGCTGACCAGTTGCTGGTCGGCCAGCACCTGGTAGCGCTTGAGGTCATCGCGGGCACGCACCAGGTCGGCCTCGGCCGCAGCCAGCTGCGCCTGTGAGGCACGGGCCTGCAGCGCGAAGTCAGCCACGTCCAGTTCGGCCAGCACGTCGCCCTTCTTCACCCGCTGGCCGGCATCGACGTGGCGCTTGACCAGGTTGCCGCCGACGCGGAACGACAGCGGGCTTTCCTGGCGGGCACGCACCGTGCCCGGGAATGCCGCCGGCGCCTGTCCGGCCTGTTCGCCGGGGTGAACCACCAGTACCGGCACGGCCGCCTGCGGCGCCTGTTCCTGTCCCGAACAGGCTGCCAGCGCAGCCACCCACACCATACCGCCCATCCAGCGCACGATCTTCATCGGTCAACGTCCTGAAAACACAGGGTTGCAACAAGGGGGAGCCGCGACTGCCGGCCCAATTTAATAAACCGGCCGGTATAGTATAAATATCGAACCGCTTGGTCTAGTATTGTTGCGATGAGTTCTTCCACTTCCCGCAAGCCGTCGGCCAAGCCTGCTGCCAAGGCCGCCGGACCCGGGCGCCCCAAGGATCTGGGCAAGCGCGCGGCGATCCTTGAAGCAGCCAAGGTACTGTTCATCGAACAGGGGTATACCGGCGTGAGCATGGACACCATCGCCGCCCAGGCCGGCGTCTCGAAGCTGACTGTGTACAGCCACTTCGGCGACAAGGAAACGCTGTTCTCCGAGGCGGTGCAGTCAAAGTGCATTGAAATGCTGCCCGACGCGTTGTTCGTAGCCGACGCGGACGGCCCGCTGCGCGACCAGCTGATCGGCATCGGTCTGGCCTTCTTTGAACTGATCACCTCCGACGCGGCGATCTCGATCCAGCGCATGATGATGGCGCCGGAGACCGACGAACGCCTGCGCGCGCTGTTCTGGAAAGCCGGCCCCGAGCGTACCTGCGAGGCGCTGGCCGATTTCCTGCGCGCCCGCGCCGAGCGCGGCGAACTGGATATCCCCGACTGTGCTCTGGCCGGCGAGCAGTTCCTGACCCTGGTCAAGGGCGAAGTGCACATGCATATGATGTGCGGCATGCCACTGTCACCCGTGGAATGCGACCCTCTTGCCCACGTGACCGCCAGCATCGACTTCTTCCTGCGCGCCTACGCGCCGCGAGGGGCCGGACCGGCTGAATAACCAAAACTGAACGAACCGGAGGTCGCGATGACTTCCGGCACTGCGACCCCGGCCCCCGGCAGCTGATGCTCTGGGCGCGCCGCCGGCCTCCGGCACCGGTAAAATGGCCGGCCCACTGCGCTGGATTTGAACCTCATGACGATTGATTACGCCCACGCCCGCGAACTGATGGTGGAACAGCAGATCCGTCCCTGGGACGTGCTGGACATCAAGGTGCTCGACGTCCTGGCCCGCCTGCCGCGCGAGGCCTTTGTCGCCGACGCACACCGGGCACTGGCCTACGCCGATGTCGAACTGCCGATCGGCCACGGCCAGAAGATGATGAAGCCGGTCATCGAGGGCCGTACCCTGCAGGCACTGGACCTGCAGCCGGGTGACGAAGTACTGGAAATCGGCACGGGCAGCGGCTTCCTGTCGGCCTGCATCGGCGCGCTGGCGCGCGATGTGCTGAGCCTGGAAATCGACCCGGAGCTGGCCGCCGCTGCGCGTGCCCGCCTGGACGCCTCCGGCCTGGGCAGCAACGTCCGCGTGGAAGTGGCCGATGCCCTGTCCTGGCAGACCGAACGCCGCTTTGACGTGATCTGTGTCACTGGTGCGGTCGACGTGGTGCCGTCACAGTTCGCCTCGTGGCTGCGTCCGGGTGGCCGCCTGTTCGTGATCCACGGCCGCTCGCCGGCGATGGAGGCCCTGCTGGTCAAGGCCGACGGCAGCTCCGAGTCCCTGTTCGAGACCGATATCGATTACCTGCGTGGTGCCGCCCCGGCCCCCCAGTTCCACCTCTGAGTCCAAGGAAGCCGCAATGATCCGCCGATCCCTCGCTGTTGCGCTGGCCACTGCCCTGCTGCCGTTGTCCGCCCATGCCGCCGACCTGCTGCAGGTCTACGAAATGGCCCGCAACGGCGATCCGCAGCTGTCGGCCGCCGAATCGACCCGGCTGTACGACAAGGAAGGCGCCGTGCAGGCGCGTGCCGCCCTGCTGCCGCAGATCAACGGCCAGGCCGCGCTGAACCGCACGCGCAGCGAGCCGAACGCCGACGCCAACTCCGGCTCGTTCACCAACAAGCGCCGCACCTACACGATCGACGGCAGCCAGACGCTGTTCAACTGGACCCAGATCAACAACCTGCGCTCGCAGCGTGAGCTGAGCAAGGCGGCGGACTTCACCCTCGAATCGGCCAACGACAACCTGATCGTGCGCACCTCGGCGGCCTACTTCAACGTGCTGGTGGCGATCGAATCGCTGAACGCCGCACAGACCAATGAAGCGGCCGCGAAGAAGCAGTTCGACTTCGCCGACAAGCGCCTGGAAGTGGGCCTGGCGCCGATCACCGACGTGCACGAAGCACGCGCCCAGTACGACCAGGCGCGCGCCAACACCATCATTGCGCAGAACACCCTGGCCGATAACTACCAGGCCCTGACCGAACTGACCGGCCAGCCGGTGACCAACCTGCGTGGCCTGCCGACGGACTTCCGCCCGGAAGTGCCGGCCAACCGCGGCAACATTGACGAGCTGGTGCAGCAGGCCACCACCCAGAATCCGGCGCTGAAGGCGCAGGAGCTGAAGGTCAGTGCCGCCGAAGCCGGCGTGCAGGCTGCCCGTGGTGGTCATTACCCGACCCTGTCGCTGGGCGGCAGCTGGGGCAAGAGCGCCACCTGGGGCGACAGCACCGGTGCCGGATCGCTGTCGCCGGATGCGCGCACCAACAGCATCGGCCTGACCTTGAGCGTGCCGATCTTCTCCGGTGGTGCCACCCAGTCCGGCGTGCGCCAGGCGCTGGCGCAGCGTGACATCGCCCAGGACGGCTACGAGCAGCAGAAGCGTGCCCTGGATCGCAATACCCGCAATGCCTACCAGACCCTGGTGCAGGGCATCAGCGAGGTGGAAGCGCGCCGCCTGGCGGTGGTCTCGGCGCAGAGCGCGTACGACGCTTCGCAGGTCGGCCTGGAAGTCGGTACCCGTACCGTGCTGGATGTGATCCAGAACCAGCGCATCCTGTTCTCGGCGCAGCTGGACTATGCCCAGGCCCGCTACACCTTCCTGCAGAACCGCCTGCTGCTGAGCCAGTCGCTGGGTGCGCTGGACGTGGCCGAACTGCAGGACGTCAATCGACTGCTGACCCAGGACGCGGGCAACCCGGCCACGACCACGCACTGAGTCGTCGCCCCTGCAACGAAAAAGCCACCCGCGAGGGTGGCTTTTTTGCAGGTGGTGCATCCACGCGCTCGTCCCCGGCGTGGCCCCACGAACCGTCAGCCCGGCCATGCGCGCAGGCGTTCCAACGCCGCAAGCACGCACAGCGCGGCTGCCAAGGGGGCCAGCATCGACATCATCAGCCCGCAGCCGGCTGCGCCTTGCCGGGTGTCATCCCGACGCCGCAGCACCGCCAGGCACAGCGCCGCCATCACCACCAGCGTCGCTGGACCCGGCAGCGCCGGCAAGGTGCCCTGCGGCAGCCACAGCACCAGCATCACCGCCGGCAGCCCAACCACCATTGCGCTCAGGCGCGTGCGGGATCGTCCCGCCGCGTCAGCTGCGCGGAGCCACAACGATGTGGCCAACCGGACGGCCAGCATCAGCAGTACCAACTGCAGGGCGGCCAGGCCCGCTGCACCGGCCAGGGGCAACAATGGCAGCATCCACTGCAGCTGGGGATGCACCTGCAGCGCCACGGCCAGTGGCCGGGTACTGGCGAGCGCGGAGAACTCGACCAGCCCGGCCTGCAATGCTGCCAGCACGATCAGCAGCAGCATCGCCAGCAACGAGACCAGCGCCAGCACCGCCGGCTGCCACATCGCGCCCTGGCGGCGCAGCGCAGGAAAGCCCAGTGCCAGGCCCACGCTGGCAAATATGCCCAGCAGCGGCACCGCAGCCGCCAGCACCCCCCCCAGCCCGAAGCGATATGGCGCCGTCGCCGGAGGCAGCCAGGGAACCCAATGCCCGTAGTGCACGTGACGCGCCGCCAGCGCCAGCAGCAGCACCCCCACACCGATCTTCACCGTCAGCAGCGCACAAGCCGCCAGGGCCACACCCCGCGGCGGCAGCAACGCGAGCGCGGTCAACATCAGCAGACCCACGGCCGCCGCTACCTGCACGGGCAGCCAGTCGTTGGCATGGAGGCCTCCGGTAGCCAGCACGGCATGTACATGGCGGGCCATGGACTGTGCCGCGCCCGCCGTGGTCGCCATCAGCTCAAGCAACAGGATCGCGCCCAGAACGACGGCCACCCGTGGCCCCCAGCTGGCGGCCAGCAGCCCGTACAGGCCATTGGCCACCGGCAGTCGCAGCACCAGATCCTGCAGGCAGCACAGCACCAGGCCAGCCCCCAGTGCGGCCAGCAACAGGCTCAGCACGATGGCGGGGCCCGCCTGTGCCGCCGTGTGCTGGCCCACCAGCGCGATCACACTGCCGCCCACCAGCAGCGTCAGTGCCACCACAGCCAGGTGGTCCATCCCCAAGCGCGCCCCACCGGTGCCGTCCCTGCCCCTGTCGCCGTCCATCGCAAGTTCCCTTGATATCCGCCCAAGCGCGGTCGACAGCAGGCTGGCAGCCTGCGTCGTCCTGCGGAATCGGAATCGGTACTGCGTGCGCCACGATGTGATGGCAGGCACGCTGCCATCGGCAGGGTCGGTCCAGCAACGACAGAAAAATCGTCGCTAAGCAGAATTGATGAAGTTGATCACGACAACGCTGCGCAGCGCCGCCGACGCAGCAACGCCGGGATCACTCGCGCGGTGGTGGCAGATGCGGTGCGACCAGCGCAAGCGTGCGCTGCAGCGCGCCACGGCCATTGCTGACCAACGTGCAACCCGCACGCGCCATGTCTTCGCGGGCCTGCGCATCTTCAAGCAGATGCTGCAGCAGGTCGCCCACCGCCTGCGCATCTTCGCCGATCAGCAGCGCACCGGCCTCGCGCATGCGCCGGGAGATTTCCGCGAAGTTGTGCAGGTGCGGGCCGGTCACCGCCGCGGTTCCCATCGCAGCGGGCTCCAGCAGGTTGTGGCCACCGATGGCCTGCAGGCTGCCGCCGACGAAGGCGACCTGGGCGCAGGCGTAGAACGGCATCAGCTCGCCGAGGGTATCGATGACGAACACGTCTGTGGCGGCGTGCGGCCACTGGTCCACGCGGCGGGTCGCCACGCTCCAGCCCTGTTCGCGCGCCAGCGCTTCCACCTTCGCGAAACGTTCGGGATGGCGCGGTGCCCACAGCAGCAGCAGATCCGGATGCTGCTGGCGCAGGCGCCGGTGCAGGTCGATCACCGCCTGTTCTTCGCCATCATGGGTACTGGCGGCGATCCATACCGGGCGCGCGCCCGGCACCCGTGCATGGAACTGTTCGACGAAGCCCTGCACGTCCGGCGTGGTGATGTCGAACTTCAGGTTGCCCAGTGCCTGCACCTGGCCGGGCTCCGCCCCCAGCTGCACGAAGCGCTCGGCATCGTCCTGCGACTGCGCGGCCACGCAGGTGACGGTGCGCAGGGCGCGGCGGATCAATGCGGCCAGCAGCCGGTAGCCGCGCAGCGAACGCGCCGACAACCGGGCATTGAGGATGTAGACCGGAACACCACGGTCACGGCAGCCGAACAGCATGTTCGGCCACAACTCGGTTTCCAGGATCAGCGCCAGGCTGGGCTGGAAATGGCCGAGGAAGCGGTTGACGCTGCCCGGCACGTCGTACGGCAGGTAGACATGGTCCAGCGCGTCGCCCCAGAGCGCACGCACGCGCTCGGAGCCGGTCGGAGTGATGGTGGTGATGACCCAGCGGATGTCCGGGCGCTGCTGGCGAAGGGCATTGACCAGCGGCGCGGCGGCATTGACCTCGCCCACCGAGACCGCGTGCAGCCACACCCGCGGCTGGCCGGTCGGCTGCGGATAGGAGGCGTAGCGTTCGTCCCAGCGCCGGAAGTACTCACGGACCCGGAAGCCGCGCCAGACCAGGTGGTACACGGTGATCGGCAGCAGGATGTAGAGCACGACCGAGTACAGGCCGCGCAGGATCCATTCGACAGGGTCTTTACGCATGCGGCAAGGATACGGGAGCCCCCCGGGAAAGACACGCGGCCGCCTTGGTAGAATGGCCCCATGTCAGATGCCTCCACCGCCGTCCGCCCGTCGCTGCGCGATCCGCGCAACTGGCCGATGTTCGCCGCCATGCTCGGCGCCTTCGCCATCGCCCGCCTGCCGTGGATGCTGCAGCGCGCGCTGGGCCGGGGCGTCGGCTGGATCACCTGGCGCCTGCTCGGCAGCCGCCGCCGCGCCGCCGAGGTCAACCTGCAGCTGTGCTTCCCCGAGAAGGACGAAGCGTGGCGGCAGCGCCTGGTGCGCGACAGTTTCGATGCGCTGGGCGTCGGCGTGTTCGAGTGCATCCGCGCCTGGTGGGGCAGCATCGACAGCATCCGCCCGCAGGTACGGATCGAAGGCCTGGAACACCTGCGGCAGATGCAGGCCGAAGGCCGCGGCGTCCTGCTGGTCTCCGGCCACTTCATGACCCTGGAAATGTGCGGCCGCCTGCTGTGCGACTACGTCGATCTTTCAGGCATGTACCGCAAGCACAAGAACCCGGTGTACGAGTGGGCGGTGAAGTTCGGCCGCCTGCGCTATGCCAAGGCGATGTTCGCCAACGAGGACATCCGCGCGACCGTGCGCCACCTGAAGAAGGGCGGCTTCCTCTGGTACGCGCCAGACCAGGACATGCGGGGCAAGGACACCGTGTTCGTGCCGTTCTTCGGCCACACCGCTTCGACCATCACCGCCACCCATCAGTTGGCACGCATGACCGGCTGTGCGGTGATTCCGTACTTCCACCGTCGCGAAGGCGGAAAGTACTTCCTGAAGATCGGCGCGCCGCTGGAGAACTTCCCCAGCGAGGATGTGGAAGCCGATACCACCCGGGTCAACCAGGCCATCGAAGCGATGGTGCGAGAGGCTCCCGACCAGTACCTGTGGATCCACCGCCGCTTCAAGCGCCAGCCGGGCGGCCGGAGCGATTTCTACAAATAGCCGGATGCGGTGGAAGGGCCGGCGTCCTCGCGGTAGTCGCCAACCTTGGTTGGCGCCGGATGAACCGAGGCCGGTCCCGGGGAGCCCACCAAGGTTGGCAACTACTGCATCGGCGGAGATTCGTCCGATTCGCGGGCCAGCAGACTGCCGGCGAACAGGGCCGCCAGCAGCACGGTCAGGCCGCCCCAGAACGCGGAATAGAACGCCAGGTGCGTATTGAGCGGGAACACCGTGACCGCCAGCGCCAGCATCGCCGGTCGGGCCCGATCACGCGCAGCCGCCGGAGCATAGCGCCAGGCCCGCCAGGCCTGCGCCACCGCCGCCAACCACAGCAGCAGGCCCAGAACGCCGGTCTCGGCAAGGATTTCCAGCACGATCTGGTGGGCGTGCAACGCCGGTTGGTTGCCCCACACGGCGGGGCCCTCATCTGACACGCAGGCCGGATACGCATCGCGGAAGCCGCGCGCACCGACACCGTTGACCGGATGCCCCTCGATCATGCACACCGCCGCGGTCCAGATGCGCGCGCGGCCCGAAAGCGCCTCGTCAACGCCCTGCCCGTCTTCGTTCCATGCCTGTGCCGTGCGCGCAACACGCTCGCGCAGCTGCGGCACGCCCGCTGTCAGTGCGGCCGTGCCCAGCGCTGCCACCAGGGCCAGCAGCAGCAGCCGCTTCCAGCCGAACTGGCGCACGCCGCTGTAGGCCAGCACCAGCACAAAGGTGATCCACGAGGCGCGCGAGCCTGCCAGCAGCAGCACGCATCCCAGTGCGGCAGCGGCCAGCAACCACCCTGCATTGCCGAAACGCCGTGCCATCGGCAGCAGCAGGAACGGTGACAGGCTGGCCAGCACCTGGCCGAATTTCAGATTGCAGGGCCCAAGCGCGCCACTGAGGCGGTCGGCCAGTGCGGCTTCGTCGGCCGGGCACAACGCGTGGCCACTCACGGCCAGCTTCAGGTGTTCCAGCGACCAGAACCACGGGCTGGTGCCAGCCAGCGCCTGCACCAGCGCATCCAGCGTCCACGCGCCGGTGATCAGCGCCAGGCCACCGAAGGTCAGGCGCCGCCGTTCCGGCGTGGCCACCGCGATCGCCACCAGCCACATGAAGGGCAGGTAGCGCAGTCCGGCGGCCGCCTTGGTCCACGAGGCCGAAGGGTCGATCGCATCGATGGCCGAAAACGCCTGCGGCAGCCAGTAGCCGAGGAACAGGATCGAGGTCAGCGCCCACGCCGCCGTGCTCAACAGGTGCGGGCGGCGCTGCAGCCGGCGCATCACCATGCGCGCGGCAGCATAGAGCGCGCCAAGGCCCAGCACGGTTTCGGCAATGCCCGGCAGCGGCCACATCGCCACGTACGCCAGCACCCACCAGGGCGCCCAGCGCCCGGCACGGTCGTCGCGCACGATGGCAGCGGGGTCAGCCGGCGAGATCGGCATAGAGGCGGAGGGTATCGCGCTGCATGGCCTGCAGGGTAAACGGGATGCGGGTCGGCAGGGACGGCGGCTGCGCCAGCAGGGCCAGCGCACGTTCACCCAGCGCGCGCGCGTCGCCGAGCGGCACCGCACCGTTGGGCTGCAGCTGCTGCAGCAGTTCGCCGACGCCACCATGGTCCCAACCCAGCACCGGGCGGCCGACCGACAGCGCCTCGACCACGGTGCGGCCAAAGGCTTCCGGCTTGTCCGACAGCTGCAGCACCAGATCGCTGGCGGCGTAGGCCTGGGCGATGCGGACGGTAGGCGTGCTGATCTGTACGGCCTCGGCCACGCCCAGTACCGCGGCCTGGCGGCGCAGGTCAGCCACGTAGGCCTCGCGCCCGGGTTCGTCGGTGCCCAGCATCCACAGCTGGGCAGGCACGCCGGCGGCACGCACGTCGGCCAGCAGCTGCAGCGCGTGGGCGTGCCCCTTCAGCCGGGTGCCGCGCCCCGGCAGCAGCAGCAGCGGGCCTTCGACCTGGGCCAGCCACGGGTAGTCGGCCGCCAGGGCCAGCCGCGGGCGGCGGTCGGCGCGCGCCACGCGCGGGAACTGGCCGACATCCACACCCCGCGGTATGACCTGCAGGTTGTCTTCCGGCACCGTCGGGTAATGGCGCTGCACGTAGGCGCGCACGGTGTTGGAGACGCAGATCACGCGTTCGCCACTGGTCATCACCGCGCTGTAGCGGCTGGGCGAGTTCAACCCGTGCACGGTGGTCACCCAATGCGGGCGCTGTGCGGCGGGCATGGCGCGGATCGCGTACAGGCCCAACCAGGCCGGCAGCCGCGAACGGGCATGCACGATGTCCGCGCCCACTTCGGCAAACAGCCGACGCAGGGTCGGCAGATGGCGCAGGGTCAGCACCGACTTCCGGCCGATGTCCAGGGAGAGGTGCTCGGCACCGCTGTCCAGCAGCGGCTGCACCAGGCGGCCACCGGCAGACACCACCAGCGCGCGATGGCCGGCGGCAACCAGGGCCGCAGCGATTTCCAGGGTCGAGCGCTCGACACCACCGGAGTGCAGCGCCGGCAGCAACTGCACCACGGTCAATCGGCGCATCGAAGGGGCCGCCGTTTAGTCGGCCAGCACGAACACGGAACCGCAGTACGGGCACTGCGCTTCGCCGTTGGGCTCGTCTTCGATCGGCAGGTACACGCGCGGATGCGAGTTCCACAGCGCCATTTCCGGGGTCGGGCAGCTCAACGGCAGATCGCTGCGGTGCACGGTGTAGCGCTTCTCGGCGTCGGCGGGCGCGGTGGCGGTATGGCTCATGGCGGATTCGGTGAACGGGTTGCGAGGCCCGTGATTCTAGCATCTGGGCCGCAACGACATTGCGCCGCAACGGGCCTCTACGCGCTCCTGCGAAGGTCGCGTAGCTGCGCGCGGCACGCGGCGCGATGGCCGCCACGGGAATTCTGCGGCTGTTCCGGCAGGTGGGCTCGCCAGAATCGGCTCCAGCGATATTTCCCGCATTTGGATCGAACTAAATGGCACTTGCCAGCGCGCGGCGGCTGTTGCAGGATCGGGCCAGGTCGCACCCCGACCCACCCAATCCAACCCGATCGCATGGCCCGCCCCCACCGGACCGGCATCGCCTCTTCCACTGCCAGCCTGGCGGGCGGAGCGATGCTGTCCGTGGTATCCGCCGATGCGGGTTCGCCCGCCGCCAGCCCTTCCGGGAGACCCTTGCATGACCCTGTCCGATCCGCGCCGCGCCCTGCTTCCGCTCGCCCTGGCCCTGGCCTGTGCGACCCCTGCGATGCCGGTGCTGGCGCAGGGGCTGCAGACCTCGTTCGAACCGGGCGAACCTGCCCCGGCGCAGGCCACCGGTGCGCTTCAGGTCACGATCGGCAATGGACCGGCCGCGCCCTACGCCGCCAAGCGCAACGCCGGCTACAGCGGCCTGCATGCGCTGCGCTACAGCAGCGAAGGCGGCAGCGCGCGGCGCGAACTGTTCAAGGCCGACCTGCCCATCGAGGCCGATACCACGCTGTCGTGGCTGGTGCTGCCGGAAATCGTCGGCAAGGACACCGTCGCCTCGACCTATGTATCGCTGGACCTGCTGCTGGATGATGGCAGCCGCGTTTCGGCCGGTGCGGCACGCGACCAGCATGGCGTGGCGATCGGCGCGCGCGCGCAGGGCGAATCGAAGACGCTGTACCCGCAGCAGTGGGCCCGCAAGGCGGTGCGGCTGGGCGACGTGCCCACGCTGAAGGGCCGCCGCGTGGTGGCGATCGAGCTGGAGGTGGCCAGTGCCGAGGGCGCGCCGGTCTCTGGCTGGATTGATGACGTGCGCCTGGATACCCAACCGCGGCAGCGGCCGCAGCGCGTCTCCGACTGGGTGCTGACCACCCGCGGCACCCAGGCCAACGGCACCTTCTCGCGCGGCAACAATTTCCCGGCCACGGCGGTGCCGCACGGGTTCAACTTCTGGACCCCGGTGACCGACGCCGGCGCACTGAACTGGCTGTACCGCTGGAACGAACAGAACGATGCGCAGAACCGCCCACAGCTGCAGGCGCTGGCACTCAGCCACCAGCCCAGCCCGTGGATGGGCGACCGCCAGACCTTCCAGGTGATGCCCTCGGCCAGCCGTGGCGTGCCGGAGGCCGACCGCAGCAAGCGCGCGCTGTCGTTCGACCGCCGTCATGAAAGCGCGCGCCCGTACCGCTACGACGTGCGCTTCGACAATGGCATCGCTGCTGCCATCGCACCGACCGACCATGCCGCGCTGTTCCGCTTCGAGTTCCCCGAGGGCGGTGACGCCAACCTGCTGTTCGACAATGTCGATGCGCGTGGCGGCCTGACCCTGGACACGGCCACGCAGACCCTCAGCGGCTATACCGATACGCGCAGCGGCCTGTCCAACGGCGCCAGCCGCATGTACGTGGTGGCCAGCTTCGACAAGCCGTGGCGCAGCAGCGGCCGCCTCGAGACCGGCCGCCCGACCGGTTACATCAAGTTCGATGCCGGCAGCGACCGGCAGGTGACGATGCGCATCGCCACCTCGCTGATCTCGCTGGAACAGGCGCGTCACAACCTGGCGCTGGAAATCTCCGCCGCCGACACGCTGGAAAGCGTGGCCGGCCGTGCGCAGGATGCATGGGACGCGCGCCTGGCCCGCTTCGACATCGGCGATGCCAGTGACGACCAGAAGACCACGCTGTACTCCAGCCTGTACCGGCTGTACCTGTACCCCAACTCCGGCCACGAGAATGCCGGCAGCGCGGCCGCGCCTGACTGGCGCTACGCCAACCAGGCCAGCGCCAGCGACGACAACACCGAGGGCAGCGCGAACCGCAGCTTCACTGGCGTGCGCGATGGCAAGGTGTTCGTCAACAACGGCTTCTGGGACACCTTCCGCACCACTTGGCCGGCCTATGCACTGTTCACGCCGGACGATGCCGGGCAGATGGTGCAGGGCTTCATCGAGCAGTACCGAGCCGGTGGCTGGATCGCACGCTGGTCGTCGCCGGGCTACGCCGACCTGATGGTCGGCACCAGTTCGGACGTGGCCTTCGCCGATGCGTGGCTGAAGGGCATCGGCGGCTTCGATCCGGCCGAGGCCTACGCCGCCGCGCTGAAGAACGCGACCGTGGTCCCCCCCGACCGCCATGTCGGCCGCAAGGGCATGGACCGTTCGACCTTCCGTGGCTACGCCAGCGCGGACGTGCACGAAGGCATGTCGTGGACGATGGAAGGCGCACTGAATGACTTCGGCATCGCCAACATGGCCGAGGCCCTGGCCAGGCGCGCGACCACGCCGGCCGCACGCGAGCGCTACAGCACCGAGGCCGACTACTTCCGCCATCGCGCCGCCAGCTACGCGACGATGTTCGATCCGGCCGCCGGCTTCTTCCAGGGCCGCAAGGCCGATGGCCAGTGGCGCGTGGACGCCAGGGCCTACGACCCGCGCGTGTGGGGCCACGACTACACCGAATCCAATGGCTGGACCTTCGCCTTCACCGCCGTCCACGATGGCGAAGGACTCGCCGCGCTCTATGGTGGCCGTGACAAGCTGGCAGCGAAGCTGGATACCTTCTTCTCCACGCCGGAAACCGCCGACCCCGCGTTTGCCGGATCCTACGGCGGCACCATCCACGAGATGACCGAAGCGCGCGATGTGCGCATGGGCATGTACGCGCACAGCAACCAGCCGGCGCACCACATCCCATGGATGTACCTGTACGCCGGGCAGCCGTGGAAGACCCAGCAGCACGTGCGCGAGATCCTGTCGCGGCTGTACGTCGGCAGCGAGATCGGCCAGGGCTATCCGGGCGACGAGGACAACGGCGAGACCTCCGCGTGGTACGTGCTGGCCTCGCTGGGCCTGTACCCGCTGCGCATGGGCGCCCCGGAGTACGTGATCGGTTCACCGGCATTCGAACATGCGAGGGTGGAACTGCAGGGCGGCGCGGTGCTGGCCGTGAACGCGGCCAACAACTCACGCGAGAACGTCTACGTGCAGTCGCTGAAGATCAATGGCAAGCCGTGGACGAAGACCTGGGTGCCGCACGAGCTGATCGCCAAGGGCGCGACGCTGGACTTCGTGATGGGGCCGCAGCCGTCGCGCTGGGGCAGCGGCGTGGATGACGTGCCGCGCTCGCTGACCGCGCGGGGCCAGCGCCCGCAGCTGCTGCACGACCTGCTCGGCAGTGGCGCCAAGGCGACGCTGGCCGATGGCCGCGCCCTGCCGGCGCTGGTCGATGACGATGCGGCCACCACCGTCGGCCTGGGCGGCGGCGCAACCATCGCACTGACCGGCCTGGGCGACGGCGCGCCGACCATGTATACGCTCACCAGCGGTGACGGCCGCATCCAGGGCGGCGAATGGACGCTGGAAGCGCGCAGTGGCAACGGCCGCTGGATGGTGATCGACCAGCGCAGCGGCGAAGCGTTCGAGTCTGCCCGCCAGACCCGACCGTTCCGCATCGCCAAACCCGGTCGTTACAGCGAGTATCGGCTGCGCCTGGCCGCACCGGGCCGGCTGCCGCTGGCGGAGATCGAACTGTTGGCGCCCAGCGCCGTACAATGAGCCCCATGCGCTACCGTCTGCTGCCTCTGGCCCTTGTTGCCCTTTCCTTCTCCAGCTTCGGCCAGACCCAGGCCTTTGATGCGCAGCTGACCCGCGACGGCGTGACGCTGAACTACCAGGACGCCCGTGGCGCCCTGGCCGCGCCGCAGCGCAAGCGGATCATCGATACGTTCTACTTCGCCTACCTGCGCGAACGTGCGGACTTCCACCCGGCCGCGCCGTCGATGGTGCGCATCGTGATCGACCCGGACTACACCGGGATCGCCTTCGTCGGTGACAAGGACCAGGCCGCAACGATCACCATCAACCCGGGTTGGCTGGCGCAGCACCCCAACGACATCGACCTGGTCACCCATGAGGCCATGCACATCGTGCAGGGCTATCCGGGCTATGGCGACGCACGGGTGCCGGGTTGGCTGGTGGAGGGCATCGCCGACTACGCACGCGACCGCTACGGCATGGACAATGCCGCTGCGGGCTGGGCACTGCCGGGCAAGGTCGAGAAGGGGCAGAACTTCGACAGCGGCTACCGTGTCACCGGTGCGTTCCTGAAATGGGCCGACGCCGAACATCCGGGCCTGGTGCTGGCACTGGACAAGGCCCTGCGCGACGGCCGCTATGCACCGGCGCTGTGGCAGAAGCACACCGGCAAGGCACTGCCGGCGCTGTGGGCGCAGTACGCCAAGCCGCGTTCCGACGCTCCGCCGCCGGCCCCTGCACGCCGCGGCAAGCGGCGCTGACGCCCCCGCTGTCGCCGGCGCCTCAGCGCGACTGCACGAAACCGGCGTACAGCGCGAACAGCTGCTGGAAGTACCGCCGCGCCACTCGACTGCGCATGACACCCTCGCCGATGGGAAGTTGGTCGGGCCCAGGGTGGGAAGGCCGGTCCGGTCCCTTCCCACGGCCGGGCCGCGTGGGCGTATTGGGCCGCAGCGGCGTTGCAGGGAAATGACCGGGCGGCGTAGCGCGTGTGGCACAGACCGGAGTAGGACCGGCCGCTCGCCGGCTGCCGTCGTGTATCTGAGCACGATTGGGGTTGCCGGCCAGCGGCCGGCACTACCCGTTTCCGCTGCGCGGAAACAAAAACGCGCCCCGTGGGGCGCGTTTCCGCAGCTGTCGCTGGAAAGAAGGCTTATGCCTTCTTTTCCGCTTCCAGCTGCTTCCTGATCTGCGCATCGACCGCCGCAATGGCGGTCATGTTCAGGATCCGGCGCGAGGTCGCGCTGGTGGTCAGGATGTGCACCGGCTTGTTCACGCCCATCAGGATCGGGCCGATCGCCACGCCGTCGGTGAACACGCGCACCAGGTTGTAGGCGATGTTGGCCGCTTCCAGGTTCGGCAGCACGAACAGGTTGGCGCGGCCCTGCAGGGTCGAGCCCGGCAGCAGCTTCTGGCGCAGCGCTTCATCCCATGCGGTGTCGCCCTGCATTTCGCCATCCACGTTCAGGCGCGGGTTGCGCTTGAGCAGCAGCTCGCGCACCTGGCGCATCTTCAGCGCATCCTTCGAATCATGGCTGCCGAAGTTGGAGTGCGACAGCAGCGCCACCTTCGGCTCGATGCCGAACAGCTTCATGCGATAGGCCGCCTGCAGGGTCGCCTCGCACAGCTGCTCGGCGGTCGGATCTTCCTGCACGTGGGTATCGACGAAGAAGAACACGCCCTGCTGGTTGATCACGCCGGTCATCGCCGAGGTCGAGGTGACCTTCGGCTCCAGCGGCAGCACGCTGCGCACGTAGCCCAGCTTCTTGTGGAAGCGGCCGACGATGCCGGTCAGCATCGCATCGGCTTCGCCACGGGCGACCATCACCGCTGCGATCAGGGTCGGGCGCGAACGCATCAGGTTCTTCGCCGCAGCCACGGTCACGCCACGGCGCCCGGTCAGGCCGTGGTAGTACTGCCAGTATTCGTTGAAGCGCGGGTCGTCGTTGATGTTGGTGACTTCAACGTTCTCGCCGATCTTCAGGCGCAGGCCGAGGCGCTCGATGCGCGACTCGATCACTTCCGGGCGGCCGATCAGGATCGGATGCGCCAGGCCGTCATCGACCACGTTCTGCACCGCCTGTAGCACCACTTCCTCTTCGCCCTCGGCGTACACCACGCGCTGCTTGTCGCTGCGGGCGCGGTCGTACACCGGCTTCATCATCAGGCTGGTGCGGTAGACGAACTGGGCCAGCTTGTCGCGGTAGGCGCCCATGTCCTCGATCGGGCGCGAAGCCACGCCCGAATCCATCGCGGCCTGGGCCACGGCGGCCGACAGTTCCACCAGCAGGCGGCGGTCGAACGGGCGCGGGATCAGGTATTCACGGCCGAAGCTCGGGGTCTCACCGCCGTAGGCCGAGCCCATGTCGGTGGCCGCGCGGCGCGCCAGCGCGGCGATGGCGCGCACGCAGGCGATCTTCATTTCCTCGTTGATCGCGGTGGCGCCCACGTCCAGCGCACCACGGAACAGGTACGGGAAGCACAGCACGTTGTTGACCTGGTTCGGGTAGTCCGAACGGCCGGTGCCGATGATCGCGTCCGGACGCGCGGCGCGCGCCACCTCCGGCATGATTTCCGGGGTCGGGTTGGCCAGCGCGAAGATCACCGGGTCCGGCGCCATGGTCTTGACCATGTCGGCGGTCAGGATGCCCGGTGCCGACAGGCCCAGGAAGATGTCCGCGCCGTCGACGATCTCGGCCAGGGTGCGCTTGTCGGTGTCGCGCGCATAGCGCTGCTTTTCCGGGTCCAGGTCGGTACGACCGGTGTGGATCACGCCCTCGCGGTCGAAGGCCAGGATGTTCTCCGGCTTCAGGCCCAGCTGGACCAGCATGTTCACGCAGGAAATGCCGGCCGCGCCCATGCCCGTGGTCGCCAGCTTCACTTCCTCGATCTTCTTGCCGGTGATCGCCATCGCGTTGAGCACGGCCGCGCCGACGATGATCGCCGTGCCGTGCTGGTCGTCATGGAACACCGGGATCTTCATGCGCTCGCGCAGCTTGCGCTCGACCACGAAGCACTCCGGCGCCTTGATGTCTTCCAGGTTGATGCCGCCGAAGGTCGGTTCCAGCGAGGCGATGATGTCGACCAGCTTGTCCGGGTCGGTTTCATCCACCTCGATGTCGAACACATCGATGCCGGCGAACTTCTGGAACAGCACGCCCTTGCCTTCCATCACCGGCTTGCCGGCCAGCGCGCCGATGTTGCCCAGGCCCAGCACCGCGGTGCCGTTGGAGATCACCGCCACCAGGTTGCCGCGGGCGGTCAGCTCGCTGGCCTGCTGCGGGTCGGCCTTGATCGCTTCACAGGCATACGCCACGCCCGGCGAATACGCCAGCGACAGGTCGCGCTGGGTCAGCATGGGCTTGGTAGCGGAAACCTTGATCTTTCCCGGCGGGGACATCCGGTGGTAATCGAGGGCGGCCTGTTTGAAATCTTCGTTGGACATCGATGTGGGTTACATGAATGGGCAGAAGGGACAGGGGATCATACCCCCGTTGGAGCGTCTGGACCTGTCGCTATCCTGTCGCAACCATGCTGCGACCGCACAATTCCGTACCGTATGCGACGGGAGCCCAGACCAGCATCGGCGCTGCCCATGACAGCCATGGGACGCCCTGAAACGCCGCGGGGCCGTACCACTGACGTGACCGGCCCCGCGGTACCACACACCTGGATCAGCCCTTGGCCGGCAGCGCCTCGGGCAGCGCATCGACCGGCGGCGGCAGTTCGCTCTCGCGGCCATCCAGCGCCAGCTGCAGGCGGTTGCGGTCCAGCGCGCCTTCCCAGCGCGAGACCACCACGGTGGCCACCGCATTGCCGATGAAATTGGTCAGCGAGCGGCATTCGCTCATGAAGCGGTCCACGCCCAGGATCAGCGCCATGCCAGCCACCGGCACCTCCGGCACCACCGCCAGGGTGGCGGCCAGGGTGATGAAGCCGGCGCCGGTGACGCCGGCCGCGCCCTTGGAGCTGAGCATGGCGACCAGCAGCAGCGCGATCTGGTGGCCCAGGGTCAGTTCGGTGTTGGTGGCCTGGGCGATGAACAGCGCCGCCAGGGTCATGTAGATGTTGGTGCCGTCCAGGTTGAACGAGTAGCCGGTCGGGACCACCAGGCCCACCACCGACTTGCTGCAGCCGGCGCGTTCCATCTTCTCCATCAGCGACGGCAGCGCCGACTCCGACGAGGACGTGCCAAGCACCAGCAGCAGTTCGGCCTTCAGGTAGCGCGCCAGCTTGAACACCGAGAAGCCGCACAGGCGGCAGACCACACCGAGGATCACCGCCACGAACAGGAAGGCGGTGAGGTAGAACGAGCCGACCAGCCAGGCCAGGTTGATCAGCGAACCGACGCCGTACTTGCCGATGGTGAAGGCGATCGCACCAAAGGCGCCGATCGGGGCGGCCTTCATCAGGATATGCACCAGCTTGAACACCGGGGCGACCAGCGCCTCCAGGAAATTCAGCACCGGCTTGCCCTTCTCGCCCACCATCGCCAGCGCGATGCCGAACAGCACGGCCACGAACAGCACCTGCAGGATGTTGCCATCGACAAAGGCACTGAGCAGCGTCTTCGGAATAATGTCCATCAGGAAGCCGACCAGGGTCAGGTCATGCGACTTCTCGACGTAGCTGTGCACTGCAGTCTGGTCCAGCTCGGCCGGGTTGATGTTCATGCCCGCGCCGGGCTGCACCACGTGCGCCACGATCATGCCGACGATCAGCGCCAGCGTGGAGAAGAACAGGAAGTACGCCATCGCCTTGGCGAACACGCGGCCCACCGTGCGCAGGTGGGTCATGCTGGCGATGCCGGTGACGATGGTGAGGAAGATCACCGGCGCGATGATCATCTTCACCAGGTTGATGAAGGCATCGCCGAGCGGCTTCATCTTCTCGCCAACCAGCGGTTCGTAGTGGCCGAGGATGGCGCCGAGGACGATCGCCACGATCACCTGGAAGTACAGCTGGCGATAGATCGGCAACGGCTTTGCAGGCGCCGGGGCTGCGGTCGGGATGTGCATGGCGGACTCCGGAAGGGGCGTTTTCAGGCACGTACGGTCCCGGGACTGCACGGGAACCGTTACCGTGGAAACTGATCGCAGGTCCTGTACAGCACGCACAGGGGTGCGACCAATGGACGCCTTTGTACGCGCCAGGCACGCCGGCGCAGATAACCTATTGGTACTAGCCCCCCGGTTCAGGTGGCACAGGTGCCTACACTGGCGCCGCACCGTCCATAAACGGGAAGGCCGGTGGCCCGGGCTGAACGGCTGGGCATGTCCCTGCGAAAGTTTCGGCCCCTGCGGCCGTTGATGTCCTGTCCACACGCAATCTGAGAGAGCCGCACCCAACATGCGCCCGAATCCCACCTTGCTGGCCCTGTCGCTGGCCGCCCTACCCGCCTTCGCTTCGGCTGCGGATTTCGACAACTGGCCGACCAGGTACACCTTCGGGGATGGCACCGAACTGGCGGCCACCGCCAACATCGCCTACGACTACAACGATTTCTCCTCGGGCAGTGGCCTGGAGGATGACGACGCGGTGCGTCGCAAGGAGTTCGGTGCGACGCTGAAGAAGAAGGGCGTTTACGACGCGATGGTCTACTACGACTTCCAGTCCGATACCTGGCTGGACGTGTTCGTGCGCTTTGAAAGCAAGGCCTTCTTCGGCCGCGACATCGGCCGCTTCCGCTTCGGCTACATGAAGACCCCGGTCGGCCTGGACGCGAACACCTCTTCGCGCGCCGGCAGCTTCCTGGAAACCGCGCTGCCCGTGCAGGCCTTCTACGCCGGCCGCCGCACCGGCGTGGAATGGGTGCTGGAGCGCCCGCAGTACCTGCTGCAGGCCGGCGCCTATGGCGGCAAGGACCTGCAGGGTGACAACCCCGGCACCACCCAGGCCGTGCGTGCGGTGTGGACCCCGGTGAAGGCGCCGGGTGACGTGATTCACCTGGGCCTGGCCTATTCGCAGGAGAATCCGCGCGGCTACAGCGATGGCCGTGACGTGCACCACGAGGCCAGCGCGCGCCTGCGTGCACGCCCGGAAGCCGGCCTGACCGACATCCGCTATGTCGATTCCGGCGCGCTGGTCACCGCCGACCAGATCCGCCGCACCGGCCTGGAAGGCATCTGGATCCGCGGTCCGTTCTCGCTGCAGGCCGAAGCCCTGCGTGCCACGGTCACCCGCCATGACGGCAAGCCCGACTACACCGGCAGCGGCCAGTACGCGATGGCCAGCTGGGTGCTGACCGGCGAGTCGCGCCCGTACAACGCAGGTGCCGTGGCCAACATCAAGCCGGCGCACGACTACGGCGCGGTGGAACTGGTGGCCCGTTACAGCCGCTTGGACCTCGACGATGGCAGCATCCTTGGTGGCCGCCAGCACGACCTGACCCTGGGCGCGAACTGGTACCTGACCAGCCACTTCAAGTTCCAGGCCAACTATGTGAAGGTCGACGCCAGCCGTCGCGGTGTGCACAGCACGCCGGAGATCTTCGAACTGCGCGCGCAGATGCACTTCTGACCCCTTCCACGTCAGACCCCGGCGTGCGTGCACGCCACGCCCGCCGGCCCTGCGTAGACTGCCGCCATGTACCGGCTCAGCCGCCACCGGATGCTGTTGCTGACCCTCCTGGTGATGGTCGGTGGCACCGTGCTGTGTGCGGTCGCCGCCGGCCACTACGCCTGGCGGCGCGCGCTCGGCGACGAAAGCAGCCAGGTGCAACGCCAGCTGCAGCTGTATGGCCAGGGCCTGCAACAGCGCATCGACCGCTTCGGCACCTTGCCGCAGGTCATGGCGCTGGATCCGGATCTGCTGCACGCACTGCGTGTGCCGCCCTCGCCCGGCGAACGGCAGCGACTGAACCTGAAGCTGCAACGTGCCAATGAAGTCACCCGGGCCTCGACCCTGACCCTGGTCGGCCACGATGGTGTGGCGGTGGCGGCCAGCAACTGGGACCAACCGACCAGCAACGTCGGCGAGAACTACAGCTACCGCCCCTACTACCGCCAGGCGCTGGCGCAGGGCCGTGGCCGCTTCTACGGCATCGGCATGACTACCGGCGTGCCCGGCTATTACCTTTCGCAGGCCATCGAGGATGACGGCAAGCGGCTCGGCGTGGTGGTGATCAAGGTCGAGCTGTCCGCGCTGGAACAGGAATGGTTGAGCAGCCCGGACGTGGTGCTGGCCAGCGACGACCATGACGTCGTGTTCCTGTCCAACCGGGACAGCTGGCGCTACCGGCTGCTGCGTCCGCTGCGTGCCGGTGAGCGCCGCGAAATGCTCGATGCACGTCAGTACGCCGACCGTGCCCTGCAGCCCTTGCGTGCACGTACCGAAGACGTGCTGTCCGATGGCGGCCGCATGGTGCGGCTGCTGGAGCCTGCGCTGCCGCAGCCGATGCTGTGGCAAAGCCTGGCGCTGCCCGCCGAGGGCTGGAACCTGCACCTGCTGCACGACGCCGGCGCCGCTACTGCTGCCGGTCGCGCGGCCGCCCTGACCGGCGGTGCCGCGTGGCTGGCCTTGGGCTTCCTGGTGCTGTTCGTGCAGCAGCGCAGGCGCTTGGCCAAGCATCGCCTGCGCAGCCGCCGCGAACTGGAAACCCTGCTCAAGCAGCACGCACAGGAGCTGCGCACCGCACAGGATGGCCTGCTGCAGGCCGCCACCGACGCCGACAGTGGTCTCAGCCGCAGCCTCGAACACCTGCCGCAGGGTGTGGTGGTGATCGACCGCGACCTGCGCCTGGTCGCGTGGAATTCGCGCTATCTGGAACTGTTCCGGTTCCCGGCAGACCTGGTGCGCGTGGGCCGGCCGATCGAGGAACTGTTCCGTTTCAATGCCCGTCGTGGCCTGCTCGGTCCCGGCCCGGTGGACGAGGCCATCGAGCGCCGCCTGAACCACCTGCGCAGTGGCCGCCCGCACATGCGCGAGAGCGAAAAGGACGACGGCACGGTGCTGGAGATCCGCGGCAATCCCCTGCCTGATGGCGGCTTCGTCACCAGCTACGCCGACATCACCAGCTACAAGAATGCCGCGCGCGAACTGCGCTCGCTGGCCGATGCGCTGGAACACCGCATCGCCGAACGCACCCGTGACCTGGACGAGGCGCGGCGCGAGGCCGAGCAGGCCAACCGCTACAAGACCCGCTTCGTCGCCTCGGCGGTGCACGACCTGCTGCAGCCGCTCAACGCTGCGCGCATGTTCGTCTCGGTGCTGCGCGGCAAGCTGGGCGACCCGGTGCAGCAGCAGACTGCCGATCATATCGATGCCGCGCTGGCGGCGCAGGATGCGATCCTCAACAGCCTGCTGGATATAGCGCGCTTGGAGTCGGGCAGTCTGCCGACCCGTGTGCAGGCGTTCCGGCTCGGACCTTTGCTGCAGACGCTGGCGCGCGAATTCGGCATCGCCGCACAGTCGCGTGGCCTGGTGGTCGACTGGGTCGATACCGATGCGGTGGTGGTCAGCGATGAAGCCCTGTTGCGCCGCATCCTGCAGAACTTCCTGTCCAACGCGCTGCGCTATAGTGAACGCGGCCGCGTGCTGCTCGGCTGCCGTCGCCGTGAAGGCATGCTGTGGATCGAGGTGCACGACCAGGGCCCGGGTATTCCCGACACGTTGCAGGGCGAGATCTTCGAGGAGTTCCGCCGCCTGCACGACGGCCAGCAGCGCGGCGCTGGCCTTGGCCTGGCCATCGTCGATCGCATCGGTCGCCTGCTCGGGCATCCGATCCGGCTGCGCTCGCAGCTGGGCCAGGGCAGTGTGTTCGCGGTAGGCGTTCCGTTCGGTGAAGCCAGCGCGATTCCCGCCACGGCACCCGCGCCGGTGCTGGTGCAGGAACCGGCCGCAGACAATCCGCTGCGCGGGCGCCGGGTGTGGGTGATCGACGACGATCCACACGTCTGCGCGGCCAGCCGCGCGCTGCTGGAGCGCTGGGGCTGCGAGGTGGCGCTGGCCGATGGTCCACAGGCGGCGCTGCAGGTGGCAGCAACAGGCGCGGTACCGGAGCTGGTGCTGCTGGATGTGCGCATGGGCGATCACCACGGGCCGGTGCTGTACGAGACGTTGGCCGAATTGTGGCAGGCCCGCCCGCCGGTGGTGCTGGTCACTGCCGAGCGCGATGCGGGATTGCGTGAGATGGCCGTCGAACGCGGCTGGGGAATGATCGCCAAGCCGGTTAAGCCACCGGCGCTGCGGGCGCTGATGAGTCAGTTGTTGATCCGGCATCGCGGGTAGTTTCCAGCCAACGGCGCAGCCCCTCGTGGGTGGTGTCTGGTTGGTCGTGGAAAGCAAAAGCCGTGGGTGGGCCGGTCGGGCTGGGTGCGCGGGGGACGCCGTGAATCCGTTCCTGGAGGCTTGGCAGCCGCATCCATGCGGCTGACACCCCCGCGCACCCAACCCGACCGGCCTCCGACAGATTTCGGTGGCCTGCACCCACGAAGAAGAAAATAAGATCAAAAGCGGGTCGCGCGCTGCGCTTGCTCGTGTAGAGCCGAGCCCATGCTCGGCTTCACGGACCGTCCAGAAAGCAGCCGAGCGTGGGCTCGGCTCTACAAAAAGCAGCCTGTCAGGCTGTCTTTGCTTTTGATCTTCTTTTCTCTTCCGCGGGTGGACGCGCACGGAACCTGTCCGTGGCCGGGCAGGTGGGCTGCGCAGGGGCGTGAGCCGCATGGATGCGGCGACCGAGCTTACATGGACGTACTTGCAGCGGCCCCTGCGCAGTCCACCTGCCCGGCCTCACCCATGAACTGCTCTACGTGTCCACCCACGAGGGGCTGCGCCGTTGGCTGGAAACTACAACCCGATGCCGGCGTCGCCCTCGGGCTCCAGCGCCTTCACCAGCACCGCTGCCTGCGTTCGGCTATGGCACTCGAGTTTTTTCAGGATGGCGGTGACATGCACCTTCACCGTGTTCTCGGCCAACCCCAGCGTATAGGCGATCTGCTTGTTGAGCAGGCCATCGGCCAGGCACAGCAGCACGCGGAACTGCTGCGGGGTCAGCTGGGCCAGACGGCTGGCCAGCAGCGCATCGGCCTCCGAGCGCTCGGCGGCCATTGCCGGGAACCACAGGCCGCCGTCGAGCACCGTCTGCACGGCCTCGCCGATGGTCTCGGCCGGGGCCGACTTCGGGATGAAACCGGCCGCGCCGAACTGCTGGGCACGACGGATCACCCGCGGATGGTCGTTGGAGGAGAGGATCACCACCGGAATGTCCGGATGCGAGCCGCGCACGTGCAGCAGCGCGGAGAAACCGTGCGCGCCGGGCATGGTCAGGTCGAGCAGCACCAGGTCCACGTCCGGCTGCGCGTCGAGCGTCTCGGCCAATGCCTCGGCGCTCGCAACCTCGCGCACCTGTGCCAACGGCAGGCTCTGCCGCAAGGACTGCACCACCGCCGAACGCAGCAGCGGGTGGTCATCGGCGATCAGGATGGTGTATTCGCTCATACCGCCATTGTACGGGCAGGTCGCCGCCTCAGCGCCCGGCCGGCTCGACGCTGCTGCGCCAGGCATCGAGGAACTGGCGACGCTTGAGCGCGTCCAGGTACACCAGCAGGCCCGGGCCGAGCTGGATCGGGCGGCGGCTGCGGCCCGGCGCATCATCGCCGCGCGCGTTGCCGGTCACGATCGGCATCAGCCGTGCCTCGCGCGACAGCACCTGTTGGCCGCGTGGCGACAGCAGGTAGTCGAGGAAGCGCCGGGCTTCTTCCGGGTGTGGGCCGGTACGCGGGATCACTGCGGTACGCAGCACCACCAGCGTGTAGTCCTCGGGCTCCACAATGCCCAGCGGCGCGCCGGCATCAACGCGCGCCTGCGCGTAGGAGCCAAGCACGTTGTAGACCAGCGACAGCTGGCCACTGGCCACCTGGTCCAGCAGCACGCCAGTACGCTCCTCCCGCACCACGTCGTTGTCGCCGAGCGCGCCCAGCAGCGCGCCGGCAATGCTGCCGCGCTGCGCGTCCTGGGTCGCCAACAGGTAGCCGACGCTGCTGCGCTCGATGTCATAGGTGCCGACCCTGCCGCGCAGGGGTGCACCTTCAGCACGCAGCCGGTCGAGCAGCTGCCGACGCGTGTGCGGCACCTTCGCGGCCGGCAGCATGCGGGTGTTGTAGACCATCACCACCGGCTCGTAGCTGATACCGAACGCCTCGTTGCGCCACTGTGCCCAGGCCGGCAGTGCGGCGGTCTGCGCCGAACGGTGTGGCAGCGCGTGGCCATCGTTGACCAGCTTGGTCTGCAGATCCATGCCGCTGGAGATCAGCAGGTCCGGCGATGCCGGTCCGGCGCGGTCGTGCAGGTAACGCGCGTACAGGTCCTGGGTGATGATGTCCTCGTACACCACCTCGGTGCCGGGATGCAGGCGCTGGTAATCGGCGATCACCACCGCGAACACTTCGATGTCGGTGGTGCCGTGAATGCGCAGCTGCGCAGTGGCCTTTGCCTGGGTCGGGAAACGGCGTACGTCGCCGGGCGCGGCCAGTACCGGCAGGGCCAGCAGCAAGGCAACGGCAGCAGCGAACAGGCGGATCATGGACTGCTCCGTGGCAGGCGGATGGTGGCGACCAGCCCGCCCTGCGGGCGGTTGCTCAGGTCAATGCGGCCGCCATGGCTGTCGACCACGCGCTTGACGATGGCCAGGCCCAGCCCGGCACCACCTGAGGGCGCGCCTTCGCCACGTGCGAAACGCTCGAATACGCGCTCGGCATCGGCCGGGGCGATGCCTGCGCCGTGGTCGGCGATGGTCAGCACGGCCTGCTCGCCTTCCACGGTAAGGGCAATCTGCAGGTCGCCGTCACCGCCGTACTTCAGTGCGTTGTCGACCAGGTTCTTGATCGCCTCGCGCAGCAGCAGCGCATCGCCGTGCACCAGTGCCGGTTCGGCGGTCATCGCCAACTGCACGCGCGGCGCCGGACCGGCCTGCGGCAGCGCTTCATGCAGGGCCTGGTGCACGGTCTCGGCCAGGTCCACCGCTGCAAAGCGCTGCAGATGCGAACGATGGATCACGCTGGCATCGCTGAGCAGCTGGTTCAGCAACCGGCTCATGTGGGTGGCATTGCGCTCGATCGCCTGCAGGCTGCGCCGCATGTCTTCGGGGTCGTCGTCGTCCAGCGCAAGCTGTGCCTGCGCGCGCAGGGCAGCCAACGGCGTGCGCATCTGGTGCGCGGCCTCGGCCATGAATGCGCGTAGTGTCTCGTTGCTGCTGGACAGGCGTTCCATGAAGCGGTTCAACGCCGCCACCATCTGGTCCATCTCGCGCGGCACGCGCGCGTCGAGGGGCTTCAGGTCGGACGGTTCGCGGCGCGACAGCTCGCGTTCCACCCGCACCAGTGGGCGGAACGCGCGATGCACGCCAAACGCCACCAGCGCCAGCAGCAGGCCGGACAGCACGCCGATCGCCAGCAGTGCGCGATTGACCATGTCCTGCGCGACGGCTTCGCGCGCACGCCGGGTCTGGCCCACCTGCACCTGCACCTCGCCCTGCGCCGAGGCCGCGGCGAAACTGCGGCCGACCACTACGAAGCGTACGGTCTCGCCGCTGTACGCCGCATCAAACAGTTGCGGCTGCGTGCCCGGACGGCGCGGCGACACAGGAAGGTCACCGTAGCCGGTGATCAGCGTGCCGCGGCTGTCGGCCACCCGATAGAACACGCGGTCTTCCGGGGCCATCGCCAGCAGGTCCAGCGCCGCATACGGCAGATCGACCTGCCACTGTCCATCGACCAGGGCCACCGAATCGGCGATGGACAGCGCCGAGGACACCAGCAGGTGATCGTAGGAACGGTTGGCGGCACGCTGGCCGTAATCGCGTGCGGCGAACAGGAGGGCCACCGCGAACACCGCCAGCAGCAAGCCGAGGTAGAGCAGCAGCGTGCGCCGCAGCGAACCTGGCGCCGCGTTCGCAGCGCGTGCGTCAGCCATCGGCGTCGGCGCTGCCATCGCTGGCTTCCAGCAGGTAGCCGACACCGCGCACCGTGGTGATGCGCAGCGGTGCGCCCGCCAGCTTCTTTCTCAGGCGGCCAACATACAACTCGATGGCATTCGGGCCCGCTTCGTCATCGAAACCGAACAGGCCGTTGCCGATCTCGTCCTTGCCGACCACCTGACCAAGACGGCCGACCAGGATCTCCAGCAGGCGGTACTCGCGATTGGGCAGTTCGATCGGCTCCCCGTCGAGGCTGACCCGGTGCGCAGCGTTGTCGAACTGGAAGCCGCCAATCTGCACTACTTCGCTGGCCTGCCCACGCGCGCGCCGCAGCAGTACGCGGCAGCGTGCTTCGAACTCGCGGAAGTCAAATGGCTTGCCCAGGTAGTCGTCGGCGCCCACATCCAGCGCCTGCACGCGATCCTCGATGCCATCGCGCGCGGTCAGCATCAGCACCGGCGTGCCGTCACCGCGCTCGCGCATGCCGGCCAGCACGCGCAGGCCGTCCAGCTTGGGCAGGCCGATATCCAGCACCACCAGGTCGAAGCTCTGGTAGCGCAGCACGCTGGCAGCGGCCAGGCCGTCGGCCTGCCAGTCCACGGCATGGCCACTGCGACGCATGCGACGGATGATCGCATCGGCCAGATCCGGGTTGTCTTCGACCAGCAGCAGGCGCATGGGCACGACGGTGGGAGGGGAAGCGAATGCTACCGCATGACGCCGGGGCCGCCCGCCGGGCCATGCCTGGCGACCATTTACGCTGCACCGCACAAACCGCTGACAGGACGATGACAGCTACGGCGACCCAGACTGCGGCCGCGCACCGTCCGGTGCCCACGATTGCCGCGCGCCTGGCGCGCACCTGGGAGGGTTTGTGGAATTCACGTTTGCCTGGCGGCGTCCTGCCGCCATGATGGCGCTGGCTGTCCTGTCGGCGCCGGCCTTCGCTGCCGAAGACGACCGTCCGGTCACCGCCACTCTCGGTGGCCGCCTGCACCTGGACTTCGCCACCTTCGACAACGACAAACGCGGCACCCCGAACAAGGACGACACCGAAATCCGCCGTGCGTGGGTTGACGTGTCCGGCAAGTTCTTCGTGGTCGACTACAAGCTGGAAGCCGATTTCTCCGGCGACCGCGTCGAGGCCAAGGACGTGTACCTGGCGCGCAGCTTCGGCAAGGCCGGCAAGCTGACCGTCGGCCAGTTCAAGCAGTACTTCTCGCTGGATGACCGCACCAGCTCCAACTACGGCAGCTTCCTGGAGCGCGGCAATGCCGGCACCACGCTGGCGCCGCTGTACCGACTGGGCGCGTCGTGGCAGGCCAATCCGGGTGACTTCACCTGGGCCGCCAGCATCTACAGCCTGGAGAGCATCGACGCTTGGCAGGTGAAGGGGCGTGCTGCCGGTGGCCGTGTCACCTGGGCGCCCTCGCCCGCCGATGGCGACGTGCTGCACCTGGGCCTGTCGCTGGCCCGCGAGGCCTATGACAACCCGGGCGCGAACGGCGTTCCGGGCCTGAAGATCCGTCCGCGCCCGGCCGGCCACCTGTCCGACAACAGCCGCCTGACCCTGGTGGACTTCTCCGCCGGCCGCGATACCGATGTCAACAAGTGGTCGCTGGAGTACGCCCAGGTGCGCGGCCCGCTGTCGTGGCAGGGCGAGTTCAGTGGCGCCACCTTCGATGACGGTGCGCAGCGTGGCGACGTGATGGCCGCCTACGGCATGGTCAGCTGGTTCGTCACCGGCGAAAGCCGCGCCTACGACCGCAAGACCGGCCGCTTCGCGCGGGTGAAGGACATCCGCCACAAGGCCGGCGCGTTCGAAGTGGCGCTGCGCTACGACCAGATGTGGGGCGCGCAGCATCTCGATGGTGCGCCGGACCTGCGCCGCGGCAGCACCGAGGCGTGGACGCTGGGTGGCAACTGGTACCTGCGCGACAACCTGCGCTTCATGCTCAACGTGATCGAAAGCCGCAACCGCGACCGCTTGGCCGGGGTGACGGTGGACCGCACGCGCGCGGTCACCGGCCGCCTGCAGTACGACTTCTAGGCCCGACATTCCGGGCATTCCGCCCGGGCCCCTTCCACTCCCCACGTCCTGTTTTCGCAAGGAGTCCGCAGATGATGCTGAGCATCCTCGGCTTTGGCATGGTCATTACGTTCATGTACTTGATCATGAGCAAGCGCCTGTCGCCGCTCGTCGCCCTGATTACCATCCCCATCCTGTTCGCGCTGATCGGTGGCTTCGGTGCCGGCATCGACGAGATGATGCTGGAGGGCATCAAGAAGATCGCACCCACCGGCGTGATGCTGATGTTCGCCATCCTCTACTTCGGGGTGATGATCGACGCCGGCCTGTTCGATCCGCTGGTGCGGGTGATCCTGCGCTTCGTCAAGGGCGACCCGATGAAGATCGTGCTTGGCACCGCGGTGCTGGCGATGCTGATCTCGCTCGATGGCGATGGCTCGACCACCTACATGATCACCGTCTCGGCGATGCTGCCGCTGTACCAGCGGTTGGGCATGAACGCGCTGAACATGACCTGCGTAACCATCCTGGCCGGTGGCGTGATGAACCTGACCCCGTGGGGCGGCCCGACCGCACGCGCGGCCACCGCGCTGCACGTGGACCCGGCCGATGTGTTCGTGCCGCTGATCCCGTCGATGGTGATCGCCTGTGCCGGCGTGCTGCTGCTGGCCTGGTACCTGGGCCTGAAGGAACGCCGTCGCCTGGGTGTTGTGACCCTGCCCAAGGGCGGCAGCTGGATGGACAACAGCGTGTCCGACGACAGCAACGCGCTGCCGACCGTGGAAGATGCCGAAGACATCAAGCGGCCGAAGCTGCTGTGGGTGAACCTGGCACTGACCGTGGCGCTGATGACCGCGCTGATCATTGGCGTGCTGCCGATGCCGGTGCTGTTCATGGTCGGCTTCGCCATCGCCCTGGTGATCAACTATCCGAACCTGGCCGAGCAGCGCCGCCGCGTGGTCAACCACGCCGGCAACGTGCTGTCGGTGGTGTCACTGATCTTCGCCGCAGGCATTTTCACCGGCATCCTCAACAACACCGGCATGGTGGAGGCGATGTCGCACAGCTTCCTGGCCGTGATTCCGGAATCGTGGGGCCCGTACCTGGCGGTGATCACGGCGGTGGCGTCGATGCCGTTCACCTTCTTCATGTCCAACGACGCGTTCTACTTCGGCGTGCTGCCAATCCTGTCCGAGGCCGCCGGCAATTACGGCATCACCCCGGTGGAAATGGCGCGCGCCTCGCTGGCCGGCCAGCCGGTGCACCTGCTCAGCCCGCTGGTGCCGTCCACCTACCTGCTGGTGGGCCTGGCCAAGGTCGAATTCGCCGACCACCAGAAGTTCACCCTGAAGTGGGCCATCGCCATCTCGATGCTGCTGATGATCGGCAGCCTGCTGTTCGGCCTGTATCCCCTTGCCGCCTGACCCTTTGCCAAGGAGCCTTCTGCAATGACGCTTCGAATCGCTTACGTCACCAGTGGAATGGGCAGTGTCGGCACTGCCATCTGCCAGAGCCTGGCCCGCAGCGGCCACACCGTGGTTGCCGGCTGCGCGCCGAACTCGCCGCGCAAGGCCAACTGGCTGCGCGAGCAGCGCGAACAGGGCTTCGACTTCATCGCCTCCGAAGGCAACGCCACCGACTGGGCGTCGACCAGCGCCGCGTTCGCCAAGGTCCGCGCAGAAGTCGGTGAAGTGGACGTGCTGGTCAACAACTCCGGCGGCAGCCGCGACCTGCTGTTCCGGCAGATGACGGTGGAAGACTGGAATGCGGTGATCGCCTCCAACCTCAATGCGCTGTTCAACCTGACCAAGCAGGTGGTCGATGGGATGGCCACGCGTGGCTGGGGCCGCATCATCAACATCGGTTCGGTCAGCGCCCACAAGGGCCAGATCGGCCAGGTGAACTACGCCACCGCCAAGGCCGCGATGCACGGTTTCAGCCGTGCACTGGCCGCCGAAGTGGCCTCGCGCGGCGTTACCGTCAACACGCTGTCGCCGGGTTACATCGCCAGCCAGGCGATCAGCAGCTTCCCGCCGGACGTCCTGGATCGGCTAGCCGCATCGGTGCCGGTGCGCCGCCTCGGCCGCCCCGAGGAAGTGGCCGGCCTGTGCGCGTGGCTGGCCTCGGATGAAGCCTCGTACGTGACCGGTGCCGACTATCCGGTCAACGGTGGCCTGTACATGGGTTGAGCCCTCCCCCACGGAGTGCGCGGGGCCGGTGAACCTTCGTTCGCGAGGGGATCCGGCCCCTTTTTCCATCTGGTAGCAGGACACGCACGGGGGCCTGCGTCGTTCGTTGGTTTTTCGTAAAGAAGGTTTCATGTTCCGTTCGCATAGTGGCCAAGCACCGCGCACGCGTGCCGGTGACCACCCCCCACGCAACGGACCACCATGCAGACCCGACACCTGACGATCGCCGTGGCGATCGCGCTCTCCGCCGCCAGCGCCCACGCTGCCACCACCGCCGATACCGGCGCCAGCACCGATGCCGCGCTGAGCGCGCAGACGCTGGATACCGTCTCCGTGATCGGCCAGGGCGAGACCCGCCAGGTGCAGCGCATTACCACCGTCGACAAGCAGGTGCTGCCGCCGGGTACCAGTGGCCAGAAGATCCTCGACCGCCTGCCGGGCGTGTCGGTGCAGTCCAACGATGCCTTCGGTGCCAATGAGGAATCGCAGACCATCAGCCTGCGTGGCTTCGACAAGAGCCGCCTCGGCTATACGCTGGACGGCATCCCGTTGGGTGACAACAGCTACGGCAACTACAACGGCCTGAGCATTGCCCGCGCGATCATTGCCGAGAACCTGGCCGGTGCCGAGCTGTCGCAGGGCATCGGTTCGCTGGGCGTGGCTTCGACCAGCAACCTGGGCGGCACCATCCAGTATTTCTCGATGGACCCGTCCACTGAATTCGGTGGCCGCGCCAGCGTCACCGTCGGCGACAACAACCAGCGCCGTGGCTACCTGCGCGTGGACACCGGCGACCTCAACGGCTTCTCGGCCTATGTGTCCGGCGTGCACCAGGACCAGGACATGTGGGCCGCGCCGTACCAGAACCAGACCACCCGCCAGTTCAACGCCAAGGCCGTGTGGAATGTCGGCGACCACCGTTTCGGTGCGTTCGTGGCGACCTCGCGCGCCAGCCAGGCCAACTACGCCTACCTGTCCAAGGACATGCTGGCCCGCGGCCTGGGCTATGACTGGAACATCTACGCACCGGACTGGGACCGCGCCGTCGCTGCTGCGTACTGCGCGCCGGGCACCTACAACAAGGCGCGCTGCAGGTTCAGCGGCGGCGTCAACAGCATCGACGATGCGTACTACCAGAGCCGTGCACTTCGCGACGACAACCTCTATTCGGTCGATGCCGACCTGCGCCTGGGCGAGCAGGGTCGCCTGAAGCTGCTGGCCTACCACCACGACAACCGTGGCCAGGGCCACTGGTGGGCACCGGGCCAGCCGTCCTACCCGGGCACCGACAGGATGCTGCCGATTTCGATCCGCAGCACCAACTACACGATCAACCGCGATGGTGTGACCGCCGCGCTGTCGTGGACGGTGGGCATCCACGAACTGGAGGCCGGCCTGTGGTACGAGCAGAACGACCATAACGTGTCGCGCAACTTCTACTACATCAGCGGCCCGTTCCTGGACGACCTGTACCTGAAGAACCCGGACCGCCGGCTGTTCAACCAGGATTTCGACATCCGCACGCGCCAGTTCTACGTGCAGGACCGCATGCGCTTCCTCGACCAGCGCCTGACCGTGGACGTGGGCATCAAGAGCCCGAACACCCGCATGCGCGCCACCGCCCAGCCGGGCGTGGAAACCAGCATCGCTTCGGGCACGCTGACCGCCAAGAAGTCGGTGCTGCCGCAGGTGGGCCTGGGCTTCAAGCTCAACGCCAACAATGAACTGTTCGCCTCGTACGCCGAGAACATCGCCGCCTTCGTCGGTGGCGGCAGCGGTGGCCCGTTGCAGGTGTCGCCGGAATCGTTCGCAGCCAGCGCCGGCCTGGAGCCGGAGAAGTCCAAGAGCCTGGAAGCCGGCTTCCGTACCTTCGGCGAGAAGTACCAGGCCTCGATCGCGGCCTACAACGTGAAGTTCGACAACCGCCTGCTGTCGCTGAACCCGTGTTCCAGCATCGAAGTCGGCACGCGTCCGGAGTGCGTAACGCGCTTCATCAATGTCGGTTCGGTGAAGAGCCACGGCGCGGAGCTGACCTTCATCCTCAAGCCGATCGACGGCCTGCAGTGGTACAACGCGCTGTCCTGGAACAAGACCACCTACGAGGATGACTACACCTCGGGCGGCGCGATCGTGCCGGTGGCCGGCAAGATCACGGTGGATACGCCGCAGCGCATGGCCTCCAGCGAGATCAGCTGGAACCGCGATGGCTTCTTCGCCAGCCTGCGTGCCAAGTACACCGGCAAGCGCTACTACACCTACACCAACGACCAGTCGGTGCCGGGCGTGACCACCTTCGACGCCGGTGCAGGCTACGACTTCGGCCCGGGCCTGGGCCTGCGCAACGTTCGGGTGTCGTTGAATGCGACCAACCTGACCAACAAGCGCTACGCCGGCCAGCTGAGCTCGTTCGCACCGACCGATCCGAAGGGCACGCGCTATGCGATCCATGCGAGCGCACCGCGGCAGCTGTTCATGACGGTGGCGGCGGAGTTCTAAATCGAAAGCGTTGCCCCGCGGCGTCTTGATTACCGCTGCGGGGCAGGGCCGGATGGGCCGGCGCAGGACACGCCGTAAACCCATCCATGGGGGCTCGATGGCGCCATCCATGGCGCCAACGGTCCTGCGCCGGCCCATCCGACCCTGCTCGACGGTTTCCCGCGCCACGGTGCGGAGGACAAAGAAGAGCAAGAGCAAAGAGCCGGGCATTGCCCGGCTCTTTGCTTTTCCAGATTTTCAAGCGCAATCCCTTCGGCGCGGTGATGTGCTGCCGCCCGCGCGGGAAACTGTCTGGCGGCGGTGGCGCACCCTGGCCAGGACCGTGAGGCGCATGGATGCGCCGATCGAGCCCCCATGGATGGGTTTACGGCGTGTCCTGGCCAGGGTGCGCCACCGCCGCCCAGCGATATCAATCGAGGCGCCAGCGCATCATCCCGCCAACGCATTTCATTCCGGCGCCAGCTGGTCCATCCGTATCCGGTTGGCAAACAGCGAAAACGCCAGCATGCCGGCCAGCCCATTCGCCCGGCTCACCCAATGCGGCAGCCAGCGCGGTGGCTTCAGCACCCCCGCCTCGAACAACGGTGCGAACGCGATCGCATCGGCCAGGCTCATCTTGCCGGCGAACAACCAGCGGCAGACCTGCAGGCGGTCCTCGGCCAGCATGTGGCGGAAGAAGGTGTGCACCGACACCAGGCCGCGCAGGTACACCGTGTCCTTGGTGAAGGCCAGGCCGCCACTCGGCGGCACGCCGCGGAACACGCGCTGCGCCGAGGCGAAACTCTCTTCCGCGTTCTGTCCCGCGTCGCAGAAGTAGCGGAACACCTCGATGAAGTCGGCGCCTTCGCGGGCCATCGCGATCGCTTCAGTGCGCAGACTGATTCGCTTCAGGCGTTCGATGTCGATGCTGCCGGTGATCTGTTCGGCGAAGGTAGCCAGCCCTTCCTGGGTGGCCGTCACCCGCGGCGAGGACAACGCCAGGCTGGGCAGCACCGGTTGTTCGCGGCCATTCAAGGCGGTCAGCGAATGCACCAGCGCTTCGTGGTGGAACAGCTGCGCGCGGTCGTAGGCACTGAAGCGCGCACTGGTGCGCAGGCGGATGCGGGTCGGTCCGGCAGCGGCCTTGGACACCAGCTCTGGATCGAGCTGCACCTGGATGATGCGCGATTCGAAGAACGCATCCAGGTCATTCTGCAGCTGCAGCTGCAGGGCAATGGCCGAGACTGGCACCTGCTCTTCCGGCGCCAGCAGTTCGTGATCGAGTTCGGCAGCAATCTGGATGAAGTGACGCGCCGCTTCGCGCGTGCTCGGGCCATTGCCTGGCAACGGCTGCTCGGGCGCGCCGAACAGCTGCACCGAACAGGTATCGACGGCGGCAGTGCCCAGCCCCTCAAGCAGCTGCGCGGCCAGGTCCCAGCTCTGTGCCGACTGGCGCACGTAGTGGCCCAGCGGATGGCTGTCATCGCAGTCAGCGGCGATCACAGCCAGCGCGCGACGTTCTTCGCTGAAGTCCAGCCGTGGGTAATCCACCTTCGGCAGCACCGGCTGGCCACGTGCCACGCTGTCCAGGAACGGTGCCTGCAGCGTGGCCGGCCAGCTGGTCAGCCCCAGCAGGCGGATGCCTCCCACGGCCTCGACCAGGCGCGCATCGAGCGCTGCATGGTGGGCCACCTCACGGTCCAGCGTCGCGGTCGGTTCCATGGGCGGACTATAGCGCCCTGCCATGTCCGGCGCTGCGCGCCGCCGCCCGAGCGTTGGCTCGGGCGCTACAGTGTGTCCCGGGATGCATCTCTTGTAGAGCCGAGCCCACGCTCGGCTGCACTGTCAGCGCCTACGCGGCTTTCCGGCCGGGCGGAACTGCTGGCCCTTGCCCTTCTTGCCGCCACGTTCCTGCGCGGTCTCGGCCTGGCGCACCGCCAGCTTGGCGGCAGCGGCGGCCACTTCTTCCTTCAGCTTGAAATAGTTCAGCAGCCGGCTCTCTTCGATCTCGCCAGCGTCGATCGCTGCGCGGACAGCACAGCCCGGTTCCTGCTGGTGCTTGCAGTCGTTGAAACGGCACTGCGTGGCCAGCGCTTCGATGTCGGCGAAGCCACCTTCGGACAGCGTTTCTTCGCCGGTCGGTTTCAGCTCGCGCATGCCGGGGGTGTCGATCAGGCAGGCGCCGGTCGGAAGCGGCATCAACGCGCGATGGGTGGTGGTGTGGCGGCCGCGCGAATCGTTGGCACGCACCGCGTTGGTCTTCATCCGCTGCTCGCCGAGCAGGGTGTTGGTCAGCGTGGATTTGCCGGCACCGGAGGAGCCCACCAGCACCACCGTGCGGCCCGGGCCCAGCCACGGTTGCAGCACCGCCACACTGTCGGCATCCAGGCCGTTGATCGCATGCAACGCGATGCCCTGCATCTCCAGTTCTTCCAGCACCGCCAGCGCATCCCCGCTGTACTCGGTCTGGTCGGCCTTGGTCAGCACCACCACCGGTTTGGCGCCGCCACCGCCGACCAGCAGCAGGTAGCGCTCGATGCGGCGTGGATTGAAGTCGGCATCCAGGCCACAAACGATGAACACCGTATCGATGTTCGCTGCGATCACCTGCTGGTGGTAGTGCTCGCCCGCCGCGCCACGCTTGATCGCGGTGCGACGCGGCAGCAGCGCAACGATGCGGATGCCGTCCAGCAGCACCCAGTCGCCCACTGCAGGCCGCTCGTGGCTGGGGAAGCGCGGGCGCTGCCATTCCGGCAGTGACTCCGCTTTGATCGCCGCATCCGGGTCATCGGCCACCACGTAATGGGTCCGGTGCTGCTCGATCACCCGCGCCGGGCGGGCCTGCGGGTGTGCGGCCATCACGGCCTGCCAGTCGGCCTGCTGCGCCGGGCCCGGCCAGGGCCAGCCGATGGTCTGCAGGGCGATGAAATCGGGGGTCTGGGTCATCGCCGCCATTCTACCTGTGACGGCCCCCGGCCAGCCCAGCAATGGCAGGCGCGGAGCCGTTGCCATGCACTGCAGCAATTCCGGTAGGATGGAATCCCCATGCCTTTTGACGGCCCAGCCCCCATGTCCACCCTTTCGCCCAAGCCCCTGGCCATCCGCGAGCGCCTTTCCGAAGTGCGCTACGAGATCCGCGGAGAACTGGCCCGGCGAGCGCGGGAGCTGGAGGCGCAGGGCCGCAAGCTGATCAAGCTCAACATCGGCAACCCGGGCAACTTCGGTTTCCGCGCACCCGAGCACCTGCAGCGCGCGATCGCCGACGACATGGGCCGCACCGACCCGTACACCCACCAGCAGGGCCTGCCGGTGGCGCGTGAAGCCATCGCCGATTACTACGCCCGCCGCGGCGCACCGGATGCACACCCGGACCGCGTGTTCGTCGGCAACGGTGTCAGCGAGCTGATCGACCTGTCGCTGCGCGCACTGCTCAATCCGGGCGATGAGGTGCTGGTGCCGTCGCCGGACTACCCGCTGTGGTCGGCCTCCACCATCCTCAACGATGGCCGACCGGTGTACTACCGCTGCGCCGCCGAAAACGGCTTCCAGCCGGACCCGAGCGAGATCGAGACACTGGTGTCGTCACGCACCCGCGCCATCGTGCTGATCAACCCGAACAACCCCAGCGGCGCCAGCTACCCGCGCGAACTGCTGGAGCGCGTGGTCGAGATCGCGCGCCGCCACAACCTGCTGCTGCTGGTCGATGAGATCTACGACCAGATCCTGTACGACGACGCGGTGTTCCAGCCAGTCGCGCCGCTGGCCGGTGATCATCCGTGCCTGACCTTCAGTGGCCTGAGCAAGGTGCACCGTGCCTGCGGCTGGCGCGTGGGCTGGGCCCACCTCAGCGGCGATGACGCGCGCCTGGGCGACTTCCGCGCCGCGCTGGACCTGCTGGGCGCGCTGCGCCTGTGCGCCAATGTACCGGGCCAGTACGCCATCGAGGCCGCAGTGAACGGCCCGGACACCATCTCCGAACTGTGCACCCCGGGTGGCCGCCTGTATGAAACCCGCCGTGCGGTGATCGACGCCTGCGAAGCCAGCGAGCACCTGTCGCTGGTCGCGCCGGCCGGTGCGCTGTATGCGTTCCCGGCCGTGGTCGGTGCCGCTGCCAAGGGCTTTGACGACCACAACTTCGCGCTGGACCTGATGAACAACGAAGGCGTGCTGGTGGTACCGGGTTCCAGCTTCAACGTGCCCTACCGCCATCATTTCCGCGTGACCCTGTTGCCGGAAGCCTCGGTGATGCGCGATGTGTTCGCCCGCATCGACCGCGTGCTGGCCCGGCGTGCCGAGGACGCGACCAAGGTCGTGCCGCTGAAGCCGCGCCGTTCGGTGGCCTGAGCGGTGGCGCTGTCCTACCTGGCGCTGGGCGACTCGTACACCGTCGGAGAAGCCGTTGCCGTCGAAGGCCGCTGGCCGCACCAGCTGGCCGCCGCCCTGCGTGCGCAGGAGGTGGCGCTGGCCGACCCTCAGACCATCGCCACCACCGGCTGGACCACCGACGAGCTGGACGCCGGCATCGATGCGGCCGCACCCCAGGGTCCGTTCGATTTCGTCAGCCTGCTGATCGGCGTCAACAACCAGTACCGCGGCCGTCCGCTGGACGAGTACCGCGTACAGTTCCAGGCCCTGCTTCAGCGGGCGATCGGCTTTGCCGGGGGCCGCCCCGGGCGTGTGCTGGTGCTGTCCTTCCCCGACTGGGGCGCGACGCCGTTCGGTGCCGGCAGCGGCCGCGACCTGGCCACCATCGAGATCGAGACCGACGAGTTCAACGCAGCGGCCGAGGTGATCAGCACCCAGCAGGACGTGGCCTTCGTCGACATCACCGACATCAGCCGTGACCAGGGTGACAACCCGGCAATGATCGCCGAAGACGGCCTGCACCCGTCGGCGCGGATGTACGCACTGTGGAGCGCGCGCGCGCTGCCGGTCGCCGCACACCTGCTCGGTGGCACGGACTGACACGATGGATGGTACGCCACGGAACGGCCCGCCCCTGCCCTGCACACCGCTGACCGCCCCGCAGGCCCGCGCGATCGCCGAAGCGTTCCGCCCGGCACGGGCCTGGGGCAGCCGCCGCGACTACTACTACACCCGCGGCAAGCTCGGCAGCGACCCGCTGTATGACGGCGTGCTGCAGCATCTGCCCGACGACGGGCAACCCCTGCTGGACCTGGGGTGCGGGCTGGGCCTGTTCGCCCACGTGCTGCGCCAGCGCAGCGGCACCCACCCCTACCTCGGCGTGGACGTGGATGCCGGCAAGATCACCCGTGCCCAGCGTGCCGCCGCCGGCCTGCACGCTGTGCGCTTCGAGTGCCTGGACGTGCAGGCGCCACTGCCGGCGCAGCCTGGACACGTCCTGTTGCTGGATGTGCTGCAGTACCTGGACGCGGGCCCACAACTGGCATTGCTGCGTGCGGCCAGCGCGCGGGTGGCCGCCGGCGGCCGCCTGCTGCTGCGCACGCCGCTGGCCACCGGCGATGGTCGCGACCACACCACGCGGGTGGCGGACCGGTTGGCCTGGCTGGTCGGCTGGATGGGCACGCGGCCGCGCCACTACCCCGACCCGCACGTGCTGCAAGCGACACTGGCCGAGGCCGGATTGCAGGTGACGGCGCCGCGTCCCCTGCATGGGCGCACGCCATTCAACAGCTGGTTGCTGGTGGCCGAACGCCCCGCGCTGTAGAGCCGCGCTGCGACGTTTTTCCGGTGCTTCACACCGCCGCCCGAGCATCGGCTCGGGCGCTACAGCCGCGCCCCCCTTGTAGAGCCGAGCCCATGCCCGGCTGCTCTACATCACCAGGGCCGGCGTTACGGGACCGGCAGCCGCGCTTTCAGCCCGCGCTCGTCCAGTGCCTGCAGCACGCCCTCGATGATCGCCAGGTTGTGGCCGTGGGCGGCCCCCTCATGCAGCAGCACGATGGCCCCCGGGCGCAGATCCGGCAGCAGGCGGTCGAGCACCCCCTGCGCCGTGCAACCGATGCCGTCGAAGCCGCGCGCGCTCCAGCCGACCCGGACCAGGCCCAGCCGCTGCAGTACCGGCGCCACGAACGGATTGGTCATGCCCACCACCGAGCGGTACCAGCGCACCGGGCGACCGCTTACCGCCTGCAGCGCGTGCTGGCAGCCCTCGATCTCGGCGCGCATCGCCGCCGGGCCCAGCCGCCAGAAGCGCGCCTGCGGGTGGCTGTGGCTGTGGTTGCCCAGGTCGTGGCCGCGGCGCAGGATCTCCTGCACCAGCTCCGGCTGCGCCAGCGCGCGCTCGCCCACCAGGAAAAAGGTGGCATGGGCCTGGTGGCGGTCCAGCAGGTCGAGCACGGCACGGGTTTCCGGGCCAGGACCGTCATCAATGGTCAACCAGACGCTGTTGCCGACATCCGGCAACCGGCTCAGCACCGGCGCATAGAAGCGACTGTTGGGCAGGAACACCGGCACCATGAACAGTGCGTGGCTGGCCACCATCAGCGGCAGCCCCCAGTGCCAGCCCGCCAGGGCCCAGACCAGGATCACCAGCAGCTGCGACGCCACCAGCCAGGGCAGCCAGCGCCAGGGCCGGGTCGGGATGCGATGCAATGTTCCTGCGTTGCTCATCCCCCATCATGCCATGAGGGGTAGAATTGATGGTTCGAATTCCCGGAACCCCGACGTCCATGTCCCTCGATCCTGCCCTGCGTTCGCGCATCGAATCCATCCTCAACGCCAACCGCGTCGTGCTGTTCATGAAGGGCCAGCCGTCGATGCCGCAGTGCGGTTTCTCGGCCAAGGCCGTGGGCGCCCTGCAGGACCTGGGCGTCGAGTTCGCCCACGTCAACGTGCTGGCCGACCAGGAAATCCGTGAAGGCATCAAGGCCTATGGCGACTGGCCGACCATCCCGCAGCTGTACATCGACGGCGAACTGGTCGGCGGCAGCGACATCGTGCTGCAGATGGCCGCCAGCGGCGAGCTGAGCAGCGTGCTGGGGCTGCCGGCACCGGACCGTACCCCGCCGAGCATCACCGTCACCCCGGCGGCCGTGGAAATGCTCAAGGGCGCGCTGGCCGATGCCCCGGGCGCCGCCCTGCAGCTGTCCATCGACGCCGGCTTCCAGCCGAACTTCCAGCTGGCCCCGCACGACGAAGGCGCCATCGCCGCCGAGTCCAACGGCCTGCGCGTGCAGTTCGACCTGCCCAGCGCCCGTCGCGCCAACGGCATCACCATTGACTGGGTGGACGACATCCGCGGCAAGGGCCTGGCCATCGACAATCCGAACGCGCCCAAGCCGGTGCAGGAAATCAGCGTGCGCGATGCCGACGACCTGGTGCGTGCCGGCAACATCACCCTGGTGGACGTGCGCCCGGCCGACGAACGTGAGATCGCCGCCGTGGGCGTGCCGTTCAAGTCCTTCGACGGCAACGGCCGCGCCGCGCTGGAAGCCCTGCCGAAGGACACCGCACTGGCCTTCATGTGCCACCACGGTGGCCGCAGCGCGCAGGCTGCCGAGCAGTTCCGCGCCCTGGGCTTCACCAAGGTGTTCAACGTGACCGGCGGCATCAACGCCTGGTCGGAAGACGTCGACAACGGCGTGCCGAAGTACTGATTGACGGCGCGGGGTCAGCGCCCTTTCCTGCGGGAAGCGGATCTGGCCCCCGAAAAAAAAGGGGACGGAGGGGATTAAGTCGTTTATGCCACAAACGACTTAATCCCCTCCGTCCCCTTTTTTCAGCCGGCGAATCCGCCTTCGGCCAGGTAGTCCAGTTCCTCCGGCGAGGGAATGCGCCCCAGCACGGCGTTGCGGTGCGGGAAACGGCCGAAGCGGCGGATGATGTCGCGGTGCAGCTCGGCGTACTGCAGGTATTCCTTGTCGCCCAGCACATCGAACATCGCCACCGAACGGTCCTGGTCCAACGGGTCCTCGGAGTGCTCGAACGGCAGGTAGATGAAGGCGCGCAGCTTCGGCACCAGCTGCAGGTCCAGGCCTTCCTCGATGGCGCGCATGGCGTAGTGCCGGGCCAGGCCATCGGTAGCATAGGAATGGGCAGTACCGCGGAAGCAGTTGCGCGGGAACTGGTCCAGCAGCAGCATCAGCGCCAGTGCGCCCTCGGCACTGCCCAGCCAGTGTTCACGCCCACGCGAAGCGGCGGCGAAATGCTCATCCAGGAACAACTGGCGGAACTGCGCGTCGAACGCATCGTCGCGGGCGAACCACTTCGCAGGGCCCGCTTCTTTCCAGAAATCCACCACTTGCGCGGCAACGTCCATCACCTACTCCCCAGGGCCGGCGCGCCGCGCCAGGCCATCATCATCATTCGTCGAAGCGCAGGTGGCGGACCGACTTGCCGTTGCGCCGGATAAGCTTAAGCGCCTCGATACCGATCTGGATATGGTTTTCCACGAACTGGGAGCTGACCTTGGCATCGGAGGCCTCGGTCTTGACCCCGTCGGGGATCATCGGCTGGTCCGAGACCAGCAGCAGCGCGCCACTGGGAATGTGGTTGGCGAAACCGGCTGCGAACACGGTGGCGGTTTCCATGTCGATGGCCATGCAGCGCATCGCCCGCAGCCGCTCCTTGAAGGCCTCGTCGTGCTCCCAGACCCGGCGGTTGGTGGTGTAGACGGTGCCGGTCCAGTAGTCGTGGCCGAGGTCGCGGATCATGGTCGAGACTGCACGCTGCAGCGCAAACGCCGGCAAGGCTGGCACTTCCGGCGGCAGGTAGTCGCCCGACGTACCCTCGCCGCGGATCGCCGCGATCGGCAGCACCAGGTCACCCAGCTGGTTCTTGCGCTTGAGGCCACCGCACTTGCCCAGGAACAGCACCGCCTTGGGCATCACCGCCAACAGCAGGTCCATGATGATCGCGGCATTGGGGCTGCCCATGCCGAAGTTGATCATGGTGATGCCATCGATGGTGGCGCTGGCCATCGGCCGGTCCAGGCCGATGACGGGCGCACCGGTCAGCTCGGAAAAGGTGTGCAGGTAGCCGCCGAAGTTGGTCAGCAGGATGTGCTGGCCGAACTGGTCCAGCGGCACGCCGGTGTAGCGCGGCAGCCAGTTGTCGACGATTTCCTGCTTGCTCTTCATGGGCGGTCCGGTACGGCGTGGGGGCCGCCATTGTAGGCGTGCACGGGCCAACCCACACCTGGGTCGGCAACGAAGAAGGGCGGCCCTGCGGCCGCCCTCCTGGTTTCCCTGCGGTAACCGGCGGCTCAGAAGCGCACCGACCAGCGCAGGTTGGCACTGTGGTCACGGCTTTCGTCGCCATACTGGCCGCTATAGCCCAGCTCCAGCTGCTGGCGTGCGGTCAACCATGCCGACAGCCCCAGTTCGGCCACCACCGTCCTGTCAGCCATCGGGGCACCGCTGACCACGAAGCTGTCGCTGCCGGTGGCAAAGGCGAAGCGGGCCGCCGGGTCGCGATCCCCGCTGGCATGGCGGTACCCGACGCCACCGCGCAGGTGCAGCCAGCTGTCCTGCTGGAACGAAGCCTTCAGGCCCTTGTCAAAACGCAGGCCGGCCGTGGCCACGGTGATACGGAGATCGTCCACCTCACCCTGCAGTGCAGCCGCGCCGCCGCGTTCGTTGACGCGCTTCATGTCCACTTCCACACGTGCGAGCTGCAGGTAAGGTTCCAGCCCCGCCTCGGGGCCGCCGAAGCGATAGCTCGCCTCGACGAACGCCTGGCGGGTGCGGCCGTCATAGCGTGCCGCCAGCGTATCGCTGTAACCGGAGAAGGCCAGCTCGCGGGTGCTCTTCACCTCATGCTCGCTCCAGGCCAGGCCACCCCGCAGGCCGAAGGCGCCCCAGTCGTGACTGGCATAGGCCCCCAGGTGCGTATTGTCGACCTTGGCACGCGCACGGCGTCCTTCCTGCTGCTTGGCATCGGTACGGCCGGTACCGGCCAGCATGCCCACCTGCCAGCCGTTGATCTCGCGGTCCACGCCTACCAGCAGGCCGCTGCTGTTGGCTTCGGTGCGTGCGGTGTTGCCATTGCCGTCCAGCGTGGTGCTGCCACCGATGGCCTGTACCCAGACCCCCGTGGCGGCGTCGCCGTCTGCTCCCGGCGCGCGTGCACCGACGCGGCGCGACAGTGCAGCATCACGCACGTAGCGGCTGCCCTCGACCAGGGCCATCGCGGTGGCCGCATGCAGCTCGCCGCTGAGGCCGTCCAGTGCAGCGCCTACCTGTTGAGGGAACAGCAGGGTCAGTGGGCGCGGCAGGCCCTGGTTGACCGCCAGCCGGTCGGCCACAGTGGCCACCGCGCGCTGGTTGTCGGTACTGGCGGCACTGGCGAGCGGATTGCCACGGGTGACTTCAATGCGCGCGCCACCGGTGCCATAGGACAGCCCGAATTTCAGGAACGGCGAGAACGCACTGAAGTCGGTGGTGGCGAACTGGCCACGGATTCCGCCGTCGGCACGGATGAAGTTGAACTGCTCACCCAGGTAATAGGTGCCCGCTTCCGGCAGGGCGATCAGGGTGCCGCCCAGGGTGGCGGTACCGGTGACGCGCAACTGGTCACTGTGCCCGCCCGGGGCCAGCTCGGCCTGGTACACACCGGTGGCGGTCTGCACGTAGTCGCCGTTGATGGTCAGCGTGCCGATCGAGTTGCCCGGTGCAACGATACCGGCCACGGTGGTATCGCCCAGCTGGCCGATGCCCTTCAGCGTGCCGTTGGGGCCAACGAGGGTGTGACCACCGCTCTGCGTGCCGTTGAACGACAGCACGCCACCGTTGACGGTCAGGTCGGAGCCTGCGAGTACCCCGCCTGCATTCACACGGCTGGTGCCCAGGCTGGTCAACGCGCTGTTTTCCAGCCTTCCGTTCAATTCGAACGTCCCCTGCGCGGCCACCGAGGTGTGGGCGCCGCGCTGCACACCGTCGAAGATGACCACGCCACCGTTGACGTTCAGGTCGGAGCCATCCAGCACACCGCGTGCGTTGATATGGCTGGAGCCCCCCTGACTGTTCAGCGCAGTGTTCTTCAACGTGCCATTGAGCAGGAAGCTACCGCCGGCCACGTCCACCGCTCCGGTGAGCGTATTGACGCCATCCAGTTCCAGCACGCCCTCGCGCACCAGCGCACCGTTGAAGCTGTTGTCGCCGCTCAAGCGCAGCCAGCCGATGCCGCTCTTGGTCAGCTTGCCGGGGCCGCCGATGTCGTTGGTCCAGTTGTCCCAGGCATCGCCTTCCCACACTTTCAGGCCACCGGCACGCTGGTTCATCACTACGTTGGTGTCCACGCGCAGCGAACCGTAACCCTCGATGGCCTTGGCCAGGTTCAACAGGCCCCAACCGTAGATGTCGTCGATGCCGGGCGCGCCCAGATCGGTGGTCGTGGTCAGCAGCACATCGCGCACCTGCGCGCTGTCCAGATAGGGGAAGCGTTCAAACAGCAGGCCCAGCGCGCCGGTGACGTGGGGCGCGGCCATGGAGGTTCCACTCAGCAGCGCATAGCCATAGGTAGGCACGCGCTGCTGGATGTCCAGGCTGACATTGCCGTTGGCGTCGATGCCGACGCTGCCGGCCAGGCTGGAATCATCACCATAGGCGGTCGATACGATGTCCGAACCCGGTGCGGCAAGGCACCAGTTGGCACTCAGGCCGCACTTGTTGGAGCGATTGCTCAGGGTCAGGTTGGTACCGACGTTGACCACGCTCAACCAGTACGGCTCGATGTCGGCGAATGCGCGCGGCAGCGTGGCGTAGAGGCCGGCGATGGGGCTCTGCGCAGGCGTCGGGATGACCGAACTGGTATTGCCGGTCGCCCACACCTGGATCATCCCGCGCGCACGCGATCCGTCGGCAAAGGTGTTCAGGTACTGGCGGTCGTCCGGGTCGTTGTAGATCGCGTCCATGTCCGTCGCTGTCGTCGGTTCCGTGACCAGGCCCCAGCTATGGTTGATGGCACGCACGCCCTGCGCGTTCATCTGGGCATACAGGTCCTGGAAGGCGCTGACTTTCGGGCCGATCGCGCCCAGCGTCACGACCGAGTAGCCAGTCGCCGTACGCTGCCACTCGCGGATGCTGTCGGAGAACAGCCGGCCAACGGTCAGGTCCGAACCGAAGGACACACCGTGCATGCCGCTTCCGTCCCGGTTCGCCGCGATGGTGCCGGCAACGTGCGTACCATGGATCTCGAACTGCATCCCCGGCTGCACATAGGGGCCCGACTCGATGATCCTGCGGATGTTGTCGGGCACGTTGGCGTTGTACCCGACATAGCTGATCTGGACGTCATCGCCATCACTGGCGAAGCAGGCCGCCGGCCCACGCACTGCGGTGGTGTTGGTGCAGCGCGTGCCGTCAGCCATCAAATCGGCGATGCGGACGCTGCGGTTGTCCTTGCCGGCGAATTCCGGATGGTCCAGACCCGTGCCACTGTCGAACACGCCCAGGCGGATGCCGGCACCGGTCAGCCCGCGCGCATAGGCCACGTCGGCATTGATCGCAGCCAGGCCCCAGTCCAGTTCGAATTCACTGGTGCGCCAGCTCGCAGCATCGCCGGGCCTGCCCATGACCGGCTCCGCGGAAGCACCGACGCTGGGAGCCAGCGCCGCCACCGGAATCGCTACCGAGGGAGCGATCATCGCGGGAGCGGAGGCGCTCACTCCGCCTTGCGCGGCGAACGCCGACTGCAGGCTGCGCTGCAGCTGGTAACGGGCCAGGGCGTCGTCACTGTCCTGGGCCAGGACCGGCAGTGCGGTGGCCACCAGCAAGGAACCGACAATGGCCGACGCCAGCGGCGAGGGCAGGAAGGAACGGCGCGAAACGGTCGAACGGCGGAGCTTTGCAGCAGTCATCGGTTGCGTCCTTGATTCCATGAAAGGTACGGGCCCGGCTCCGTCGTTGGAGCAGGTGCGTAAGCTGGTGATACAGGTCAGCGCAAGACGTAATCAGCCCATCGCTTCATCCAACGTTAATATTTCCTTCACAAATCCTCCATCAGAAAATTCCTACCCCCCCCCCACGCCCCTGTCCAAGGTCACTTGGCAAGCCACATCGGCCCCGGCTAGCGTCCGTGGATTCATGTTTCTGGTGAGGGGAACTGCATGGCATCGACGTTGTTGCGCACCGGGGTGGCACTGGCGCTGGTTTCATTGAGCACGGCACCGGCGGTGGGCGCCTCGCGCTTCGTCGCCGATCCCTACCCCAGCACCTACCAGGCACACCCCGATGCACCAGTGCTGATCCAGAACGCCACCGTGCTGACCGGCACCGGCCAGCGCCTGGACAACGCCGACGTGCTGCTGCGCGAGGGCCGCATCGTTGCCGTCGGCCGCCAGTTGCAGGCCGATGCTGGTGTCACCCGCATCGATGCGCAGGGCAAGTGGGTCACACCGGGCCTGATCGACGTGCACTCGCACCTGGGCGTGTACCCCAGCCCGGGCGTCGGCGCGCACAGCGACGGCAACGAGATGACCGCGCCGGTCACCGCCAACGTCTGGGCCGAGCACTCGGTGTGGCCGCAGGACCCGGGTTTCGCCACCGCACTGGCCGGCGGCGTGACCAGCATGCAGGTGCTGCCGGGCTCGGCCAACCTGGTCGGTGGTCGTGGTGTGACCCTGAAGAACGTCCCCGCCATCACCTACCAGGCGATGAAGTTCCCCGGCGCGCCGTGGGGGCTGAAAATGGCCTGCGGCGAGAACCCGAAGCGGGTCTACGGCGGAGGCAAGGGCGTCGCTCCGGCCACGCGGATGGGCAACGTTGCCGGTTACCGCGCCGCCTTCATCGATGCCGCCGACTACATCGCCAAGAACAAACCGAAGCCGGCCAAGCGCAAGGGCTGGTTCGGCAGCGACAAGGGCGACAGCGCCGGTGATGCCGGCGGCAAGCGCGATCTCAAGCTGGACACGCTGGCCGGTGCGATCGAGGGCGACATCCGCGTGCATATCCACTGCTACCGCGCCGACGAGATGGCCACCATGCTCGACCTGGCCAAGGAATTCGGCTTCAAGGTGGCCGCCTTCCACCACGGCGTGGAGGCCTACAAGCTGGCCGACCGGCTGGCCGCCGACGGCGTCTGCGGCGCGCTGTGGGCCGACTGGTGGGGCTTCAAGATGGAAGCCTTCGACGGCATTCCGGAGAACATCGCACTGGTCGATCGGCCGAAGAACAGCTGCGCCATCGTCCATTCCGACTCCCCCGAAGGCATCCAGCGCCTGAACCAGGAAGCGGCCAAGGTGATCGCCGCCGCGCGCCGCGCACGCATGCCGGAGATCCCCCCCGAACACGCCATCACCTGGATGACCGCCAACGCCGCCAGGGCGCTGGGGATTGAAGGCCAGACCGGCACCCTGGAGGCCGGCAAGATGGCCGACGTGGTGGTGTGGAACGGCAACCCCTTCAGCTCGTACGCGCTGGCCGAGCAGGTCTTCATCGACGGCCGCCGCCTGTACGACCGCAGCGCACCTGCGGCCACGCCACGTTCCGACTTCCAGCTTGGCCAGGAGGTGCACTGATGGGCGCGTTGAACAAGCGTCGCCGGGCATGGCTCGGCGCTACGGTCATGGTGCTGGCCTGCCTCTCCGCATCCGTGCAGGCGCAGGACCTGCTGGTGCGCAACGCGACCGTACATACGGCCAGCGCGCGCGGCAGCCTGCAGCACGCCGATGTGCTGGTGCAGGGCGGGATCATCCGCGCCGTCGGCAGCGGGCTGTCCGCCCCGGCCGGGGCCAGCGTGGTCGAGGCCGATGGCCGTCCGCTGACACCGGCGCTGTTCGGGGGCATCACCGAGATCGGCATCGAAGAGGTCTCCGGTGAAGCGAGCACGGTCGACAGCACGTTGAAGATCGGCGAACAACCGTTGCGCCCCGAGTTCGATGTCACCCTGGCGTACAACCCGGCCTCGGTGCTGATCCCGGTGGCGCGCCTGGACGGCATCGGCTTCACCGCCCTGGGGGCGGCCACCGGTGGCGGCTTCGTTGCAGGCCAGGGTGGCGTGATGCGGCTGGACGGCAGCGCCGATCCCCTCGGGCCGCGCGCGCTGTTCCTGCGCCTGGGATCGGCCGCAGTGGAGCTGACCGGGCATTCGCGTGCGGCGCAATGGATGCTGCTGCAGCAGATGGTGGACGAGGCACGCGGCCAGGTCGCCGCGGACTCGCCGCATGCGCTGCTGACCCCGGCCGGGCGCCGCACGCTGGGCCGCTACCTGGCCGGCCAGGGCCGCATCGTGGTGGAGGTGGACCGCGCGGCGGACATCCGCCAGCTGCTGCGCTGGGCCGCCCGCGAGCAAGTGAAGATCGCCATCGCCGGTGGCAGCGAAGCCTGGCAGCTGGCGCCGGAGCTGGCCGCCGCACAGGTACCGGTGTTCGTCGATGTGTTGTCCAACCTGCCGGCCAGCTTCGACCAGATCGGTGCCACGCTGGAAAATGCGGCACGCCTGCAGCGTTCCGGCGTGGCGGTCTCGTTCGTGCAGCGAGGCGACGCCTCGCACAACGCCCGCAAGATGCGCCAGCTGGCCGGCAATGCCGTGGCCAATGGCCTGCCCTGGGCCGACGGCCTGGCCGGCCTGACCCGGGTGCCGGCGCGGGCGTTCGGCGTGGCCGACCAGATCGGCAGCATCGAGCCGGGCAAGCGTGCCGACCTGGTGCTGTGGGAGGGCGACCCGCTGGACGTGGCGCACTATGCCGAACAGGTCTGGCTGGGCGGCCGGGCGATGCCGATGCGCTCGCGCCAGACCGAACTGCGCGACCGCTACCTGCAGCGCAACGCGCAGCCCTGACCTCCAGTTATCCAAGGAAACCCGCATGGCCACCCTGCGCTGGTACTTCGACTTCGTCTCGCCCTATTCCTACCTGCACTGGCAGAAGCTGAAGCAGCTGCCCCAGTTCGCACAGATCCAGACCGTGCCGATCGCCTTCGGTGCCGTGCTGCATCACCTGGGCAACCTCGGGCCGGCCGAGATTCCGGCCAAGCGCCGCTTCATGTACCGCCAGCTGCTGTGGACTGCGCAGGCCGAAGGAACACCGCTGCGGTTCCCGCCGGGCCACCCGTTCAACCCGTTGTCTGCCCTGCGGCTGTGCCTGGCCGCCGGTGGCAGCGTGCAGGCGGTAGACGTGCTGTTCGACTGGATCTGGCGCGACGGCAATGCCGCCGATAGCGCCGAGGCCCTGCGCGAACCGGCTGCGCGGCTGGGGATCGAGGATGTCGCCAGCGCCACCGCGGCCCCCGCGGTCAAGGAGCAGCTGCGGAGGAACACCGAGGCCGCCATTGCTGCCGGCGTGTTCGGCGTACCGACCCTGGCCATCGATGACGAACTGTTCTGGGGCAACGACGCCCATCCGTTGATGGCCGCCGTGCTGGCCGATCCCGCCCTGCTGCAGCAGCCCGAATGGCAGCGCCTGGCCGAACTTCCGGTGGCCGTGCAGCGCAGTCGCTGAACAGGGCCTGGCGCGTTTCCCTCGCGCGCCACGCCAGAATTTGAGATAGATTTCACGTTTCCGAACCTACAACCGCCCTGGAGGGGGAGCCGCGGATGCGCATCGGAATCGTCGTCGACTCGGCCTGCGACCTGCCGCAGGACTTCATTGCCGAGCACAACATCGTGCTGCTGCCGATCACCGTACGAATCGGTGAAGCGGTTCTGGCCGATCATCGCGATGAGCAGGCCACGCTGAGTTTCCTGCATGCACACGTGGCCGAGCACGGTGCCGAGGCGGAGACCATCCCCTTCAGTGTCAACCAGATCCGCGACCTGTTCCTGCAGCAGCTGGTGATCGATTACGACCACGTGTTCTGCATGACCATCACCAAGACCCGCAGCCCGATCCACGACAATGCGCTGCAGGCCAGCTTCGCCATCCTCAACGATTACAAGCCGGTGCGGCAGGCAGCGGGCTACAACTCGCCGTTCGCCCTGCGCGTGCTCGATACCCAGAACCTGTTCGCTGCGCAGGCCGTGACCGCAGTGGAGGCGGTTCGCCTGCGTGACAGTGGTGCCAGCGTGCAGCAGATCCGCGAACGGCTGGAAGAACTGGCCGGCAATGTGCACGGCTACATGATCACCCGCGACCTGTACTACATGCGCGCGCGTGCACGACACAAGGGTGACCGCAGCGTCGGCCTGCTCAGCGCCGCACTGGGCAGCGCGCTGGACATCAAGCCGGTGCTGCACGGCTACCGTGGCCAGACCGGGCCGGTGGCCAAGATCAAGGGCTTCGACAGTGCCGTGCAGAAGCTGTTCGCGGTGGTCAGCCAGCGCGTGCGTGCCGGGCTGATGACGCCGACGGTATGCGTCAGCTACGGCGGTGAGCTGGATGAGCTGCGCAGCCTGCCCGGCTACGCACAGATGAAGGAGGTCTGCGCCGGCCATGGCGTGACCGTGTACGAATCGGTGATGAGCCTGACCGGCATGGTCAATGTCGGCAAGGGCGCGGTCACCGTGGGCTTTGCCGATGGGCCACATCGGTTTGAATGAAGGCCGACCGTGGCTGGAATCTGCACATCGATTCCACCGCGGTTGTGCCAGTCTTGCCGCACTTCAAGGAGAACTCCATGCCTGCGCAGTACCACATCAGCCTGCCCGATCCGTCCAAGGCCCGCGGCAACGACCCTGACCTGTCCTTCCATTCGCAGGGCGCCGCCGGTTTCGCCGAAGAGCTGCAGGACGCCCTGCGCAGCGGCACGCTGTTCGAACGGTGGAAGGCCAAGCAACCCGACCCGGATGCGGTGGAACCGCAGTGGGGCGTGACCGATCCGGACGCCACCGTGACCGGCGAGCAGAAGGACCTGCGCATCAACCTGGTCGCCACCACCCGTATCGACAGTGACGTGTTCAAGCAGCGCCTGCGCCTGCTGGCCGGCGGCCATTGGGAACTGCGCGACGTGCGTTGAGGCCCCCTACCCCGCCGGGCACGGCGCGGCGCTAACGTGCCCGTGTCGTGATCGACCCGGTGCCGATGACCATGCTTGGGTGGACGCCAACCTTGGGCGGCGCTTGCACAAACGACTGCCAACCAAGGGTGGCAATTACTGATGCACCGTCGGACATGGCCCGGCGCTTCCGAGGCATGCATCCGGTAGATGCCAACCTTGGTTGGCGCTTTCCAACGCGCCGCGCATGTGGCTGGCACACTGTGGGAATGAGAAACAGAGATGCCATCACCCGGCCGGGTACGCGCGGCGAGAAGAAGCTGCGCGATGCCCCACGCCGACTACGCGACCTGCAGCATTGGGCTGACTGCTTCAGCGGTGCGTTTCCCTCGTCGGAGGAGCTGGGCAGTCAAGCTCGCTACTGGAACTACAAGGTTCCGACCCGAGCAGGTCTGATCGAAGGCCCGGCCACCACCCTGAGAATCCAGCGTGCCTGCGCCCAATCGCTCATCAGCGCCTGCGCAAATCTGATCCAGTCGCGGCCCGCTTCACAGGCTACTGTGCGGGTAACCTGCTGCATCGCCCAGCCAGGGATGTTCTCCAGCGAGATTTGCCTTTACCTGGACGAAGCGTACTTCCAGGGCCACGTCGCCTCGACAGCGGATGGCCAGGTCACCGCCATCACCTCGCGCAGCCTTTCCGCCGAATGGCAGCTCGCCCTGCCTCGAGGCGTTGAGGAGCGAGGTGTGCAGGTCAGCATTCCTCCCACCGACCACGATGACGGTCTGGAACAGGAGTACTGGTTCTACGGCGAGGTCGCCGACAGGCGTTGGTGAACGAGGACGCAAGCTCGGTCGGCGCTTCCGGGAGGCGCTGCCAACCAAGGTTGGCAACTACCGAACCGCCGGGTAGTGCCCGCCGCTACCCAGCGCGCGGTACAGCGCCATGCGCACGATCGCAGCCCCGGCCTGACTGTACAGCGCGATGTCCTTGGATGGCCGGAACCCCCAACAGGCTGGTCCTGTACGACCAGCGGCGAGCCGGATTGGCCTGGCCGAACAGGATGAGGCGGTTTTGCGGCAATAGGCAGCAGCGCGTGACGGGCGGGTCTGCTCAGCAGTCCATCGTTCCGTGCGTGCTGCCCTCGTCGTCCAGCACGTGCGCATGCAGGATCACCTGGTTGCGGCCGGCACGCTTGGCGGCATACAGGCCGGCATCGGCGTCTGCCAGCAACTGATCGGCACTGGCCAGCGCCGGCGGATGCAGGTAACCCACGCCGACGCTGATGCTGACCGGGCCTTCCGGCAATGGCAGCGCTTCGACCGCTTCGCGCAGCCGTTCGGCCAGCGCCAGCACCCCCGACAACGGGCTTCCAGGCACGATGACGGCGAATTCTTCACCGCCATAACGCGCAACGCTGTCACCACCGCGACCGGCTATGGCCTTCAGCACCCCGGCCACCGCCTGCAGGCAACGATCACCGGCCGGATGGCCGTGGTGGTCGTTGAAGGCCTTGAAGTGGTCGATATCCACCAGCAGCAGGCCCAGCTCGGTGCCGCTGCGCCGCGCGCGATTCCATTCGGAGGTCAGCCGCGCGTCGAACTCGCGGCGATTGGCCACGCCGGTGAGGCCATCCTGCCGCGCCAGTTGATCCAGTGCTGCCTGGCGTTCCAGAAGATCGGTCTGCAGCAGGACGCTGCGCAGGCCGAAGCCGAGCGTGGCCACCACGAAACCCGCCACCGCCAGCGGTCGGGCATGGTCGACCACCAGAGTACCCACCACCAGCAGCAGCAAGGGCAGGATCATCGGCCCGGCAGCCTGCACCGTGCGCGACAGCCGCGGATGCGGCACTGCGCCCGTGACGGGCGCCCGGTCCAACGCCAGCACCGCCACCAGCAGGAACGGCAGGTCGATCAACAGATCATTGAAGGCTCCGAATGCATCTTCCGAGGTGTAATGGTTGATGTAGTAAGCCACCAGCAGATAAGCCAGTGCGTACAGCGCCAGCACCCGGAAGAAACCGCGCCGCTCGGGGACGTCACCGGCCAGCCAGCGCACCACCGCAAAGCCAGCGATGCACAGGTTCTGGATGTCGAACATACGCTGCATGTTCGACATCGCATGGGCATCGACATCGATGCGGGCTGCAAACGATTCGGTATGCACGAAGAACAGCACGCCCAGCAGCGCGGCCATTGCCGCATCGATCAGGCTGATGCCCGACCGCTCGCGGCGTGCGCGCGCCAGGATGAACACCAGTGGCACGCCGTACAGTACGTACAACAGCAGGCTGGCGTGGGGAGTGAAATCGGCCCGCCCGGCGCCCAGCGCGTCGATCATGTTGAACGCCATGCCGCCGGCCCACAGCAGCAGCGCCAATGCCATGGCCCGCCACCCCAGCGCCGCGCGGTCGCGGCGGGCCCGCCACAGGCAGGCCACCGCAGCCAGCAACGGGGCGCCGGTCAGAAAGACGAAGGAGCCCGCCCCGGCGGGACCGGGCCACAGGGCCAGCACCAGCCCATGGCACAGCACATACAGCAGCGCCAGCACTACCGGCATGCCTTCCCCCATCCGCAAGGCCGTATGGGCGCACGATAGCGCGCCGGCACGCCACAGCGGCGTGATCCACTGCGGCAAAACAACACGCCGCGGGCACCGCCAGGGTCGTGCCGGCCGCTGGCCCGCATCCGTGGGAATCACACGGCGGCAGGTTGCCGGCCAGCGGCCGGCACTACCGGAAGGCCCCCAGGCGTGGAGCGCGTGGGCGTGGTGGGGCTGGCATGCCACCACTGCGATCCACTGCGGCGAAACGACGCTCCGCGTGCACCGCCAGGGTCGTGCCAGCCGCTGGCTGGCATCCGAGGGAATCACGCGGCGGCAGGTTGCCGGCCAGCGGCCGGCACTACCGGACAGACGTCAGCCGTGCAGGGCGCGAGCGTGGTGGGCGACGTGCTCGCCGATGAAGCTGGCGATGAAATAGTAGCTGTGGTCGTAACCCGGCTGCAGGCGCAGGGTCAGCGGATGGCCGGCTGCGGCGCAGGCCTCCTGCAGGCGCTGCGGCTGCAGCTGGGTCTGCAGGAACTCGTCCGCCTCGCCCTGGTCGACCAGCAACGGCAGGCGCTCGCTGGCCGTCGCCAGCAACGCACACGCGTCCCACTGCGCCCAGTCGGCTGGGTTGTCGCCCAGATAAGCCGTGAACGCCTTCTGCCCCCACGGTACGTGGCTGGGCGCGACGATCGGTGAGAACGCCGACACACTGCGGTAGCGCCCCGGGTTGCGCAGCGCGATCACCAGCGCACCATGGCCACCCATCGAGTGGCCGCTGATGCCACGCGCCCCGGTGACCGGGAAGTTCGCCTCGATCAGCGCCGGCAGTTCCTGCGCCACATAGTCATGCATGCGGTAGTGCTTCGCCCACGGTGCACGGGTGGCGTTGAGGTAGAACCCCGCCCCCTTGCCCAGGTCATAGCCCTCGGCATCGGCCACGTCATTACCGCGCGGGCTGGTATCCGGCGCGACGATGATTACGCCGTGCTCGGCTGCATAGCGCTGCGCACCGGCCTTGGTGATGAAATTCTGCTCGGTGCAGGTCAGCCCGCTCAGCCAATACAGCACCGGCAGCTTCTGCGTTTCCGCCTGCGGCGGCAGGTACACGGCGAACTGCATGTCGCAGCCCAGCGTGGTCGAACGATGGCGGTAAACATCCTGCCAACCGCCGAAACAGGCGCGGTGTTCAATACGTTCCATGGAACTCTCCTGCGTGCCGGCGTCAGCCGTCACGTGTGTTGATCAACTCATCCAGCTGCGACAGCAGGCGCAGCAGCGGTTCGACACCAGGCTGGCCGTCCAGGTTGCGGTACGCTGCGACCGCCACGTCACTGCGCGGTGGCCATTGGCCATCGGCGCGGGCTTCGTGCAGGCGCGGCAGGAACACCTGCGCCAGCCAGTGCTCGAACGGCATTTCATCAATGCCGAAGGGTGAGTCCACTGCGCGCGGCGGACCCACGACGCCTTCGACCCAACCCAGCACGCGCAACGCCTGCTCGATCGGATCAACCAGGGCCGCGCGCGGATCTTCCGCACGCGGCCTGCGCAAGGCATCGAACCAGCCCACGCTGCGGCTCAGTAATGGACCACCGAACGGATCGACTTGCCTTCATGCATCAGGTCGAAGGCATCGTTGATCTTGTCCAGGCCCATGGTGTGGGTGACGAACGGGGCCAGTTCGATGTCGCCCTTCATCGCGTCCTCGACCATGCCCGGCAGCTGGCTGCGGCCCTTCACGCCACCAAAGGCAGTGCCCATCCACTTGCGGCCGGTCACCAGCTGGAACGGGCGGGTGGAGATCTCCTGCCCGGCACCGGCCACGCCGATCACCACGCTCTGGCCCCAGCCACGGTGCGCGCATTCCAGCGCCGCACGCATCACGTTGACGTTGCCGATGCACTCGAAGCTGTGGTCCACGCCCCAGGTGGTCATTTCAACGATGACCTGCTGGATCGGCTTGTCGAAGTCCTTCGGGTTGATGCAGTCGGTGGCGCCGAATTCGCGCGCCAGTTCGAACTTGGACGGATTGGTGTCCACCGCGATGATGCGGCCGGCCTTGGCCTGGCGCGCACCCTGGATCACCGCTAGGCCGATGCCACCCAAGCCGAACACCGCCACGCTGTCACCTTCCTGCACCTTGGCGGTGTTGTGCACCGCGCCGATGCCGGTGGTGACACCGCAGCCGAGCAGGCAGACGTGTTCCGGGTTGGCGTCCGGGTTGATCTTCGCCAGCGAGACTTCGGCAACGACGGTGTACTCACTGAAGGTCGAGCAGCCCATGTAGTGGTACAGCGGCTCGCCGTTGTAGCTGAAGCGGCTGGTGCCGTCGGGCATCACGCCCTTGCCTTGGGTGGCACGCACCGATACGCACAGGTTGGTCTTGCCGCTCTTGCAGAACAGGCACTCGCCGCACTCGGCGGTATACAGCGGAATCACGTGGTCGCCCGGCTTGACGCTGGTCACGCCCTCGCCCACTTCCACCACGATGCCCGCACCTTCATGGCCCAGCACCACCGGGAACAGGCCTTCCGGGTCATCGCCGGACAGGGTGAACGCATCGGTGTGGCAGACACCGGTATGGGTGATTTTCACCAGCACTTCGCCCTTCTTCGGCGGGGCGACGTCGATCTCGACGATCTGCAGCGGCTGGCCGGGACCAAAGGCGACGGCGGCACGGGACTTCATGATGGCTTCTCCAGGGACAGGCAATGACAGGATGGGCGGCGCCATGTTGCGCCGTCGTTTATTTCAGGTACGAGCGGATCAACGCGCTCATGTCGCGCACGCGTTCGGCGCGTTGCTCGTCGGAGGCAGCGGGCTGGCCGAATTCCTCGCGCAGATGGGCCTCCATCACCTCGGACATCAGGCCGTTGACCGCGCCACGGATGGCGGCGATCTGCTGCAGCACCGGCCCGCAGTCGGCGCCGGCTTCGAGCGCGCGGTCAAGCGCATCGCACTGGCCGCGGATGCGCCGCACGCGGGCCAGGACCTTCTTCTTCTCTTCGGGGGAGTGCGGCATGGCGAGGCCACCTCTGAACTATACTGGGGGATAGTATATATGCAAAAAGCAGAAGGGTTGACGCAATAGGCTGCTTGGCAGCTCTACGCCGGGTGCCTGCAGAAACCAGATGCAGCCACCGCACTGTCCTAGATGCACGTCATCCGCCGCGAGCTGGCCCAGCTGCCGCCGGCCCATGCCATCTGGTCGTTCGATGATAGGTAGCTGGAGCACGACCGATGGCGGCGCTCCGGCCTACCGGGTTCAGGCATCCTCGCGCACGTAAGCGAACGACTCGTCCAACCGCTCGAAGCCGATCACATCAGCGACGATGGCCTGTGCGTCGTCTTCGCTGATGTTTCCTTCTTCAATATCGTCAACGCGGGCGAACAACCGCTGCAACGCCGCGAACTGGTCGCCGCGCAGGAACGACTGGTGGCTCTGCAGCCAGCGCTGCAGGTTGCCGGCCAGCTCGCCGTGCGACAGCAGCGTATACGGCGCTTGGTAGTCGGCAACGGCTTCGACCATCTTGCGGAACAGGAAATCCTGGTAGTTGGCGGCCAGCACATCGGCACGATCATCGTCATGCCACACCAGCACGACGGGCGGCTCGGCAGAACCGGGCGCGTTGCTCCAGAAGCAGTAGCTGTCGCCGCCGCCGGTCCGCGCAAACGGCAGGAGCTGCAGGTCGGGACGCAGGGGATTGTAGTGGTCCTCGGCGGTCAGCTCCTGCCACGCCTCCAGCAGCTCATCGTGTTCCAACGGCTCGTAATCCTGGGCGTATAGCAACACCGGTGGATCCGCCTGCAGCGTCGGGAACACCACCTCGGACCAATCCGGATGGGGAGTGCCCCAGCTCAACCGACCCGCTGCATGCAACTGCTTGAACAGGGGCGGGAAGGCCTGGCCGGTGGCCTGTTCGATGTCGGATAGCGCGCTCATGGATGTCCTTGTCGATGGAGGCCGCCCAGCTTGCCCGAATCCGCGCAGGAGATGAACCGGCAGCAGCAGGTGGCGGGACTAGACTGCAACCACCGGATGCTGGAAATCACTGCCGTGAACGCCACTGCCCGCAACTTCATCGTCAACATCGACGTGCCCGACCTGGCCGCGGCCGAAGCGTTCTACCTGGCCGCGTTCGGGTTGCGCATCGGTCGTCGGCTCGGTACCGGCGCGGTGGAACTGCTCGGTGGGCCAACACCGCTCTACCTGCTGCAGAACGAGGCTGGCAGCGCCGCCACCGAAGACGGCGATGTGCGTGACTACGAGCGCCACTGGACCCCGCTGCACCTGGACTGGGTGGTGGAAGACATCGATGCCGCGTTGATGCGTGCGGTCGCGGCCGGAGCGATGCTCGAGCAACCGGTGCGCGAGCGCCGCTGGGGCCGTATCGCGGTGCTGGCCGATCCGTTCGGGCACGGCTTCTGCCTGATCCAGTTCAGTGGCGAAGGCTACGACGCGCTGGTCGAGTGAATTGCCGTCTGCATTGCGGGCGCCAATCCACGCATGGCGCGGATCTACTGATCCGCTTCAAGCAACGCGTGGAGGCTGTCGTTCGGCAGTAGATCCACGCCATGCGTGGATACGCACCACCGCGCGTCACTCCCGCAGCATGTCGACGAACGCACGCAACGCTCCGGGCATCTGCCGTTGCTTCGGGTAGTACAGCGCAAACCCGGCGAACGGTTCGCTCCAGTCTTCCAGCACCGCCACCATCTGCCCTGATTCGATATACGGCCGCGCGGTGTCTTCCAGCACGTAGGCCAGGCCGATGCCATCAAGCACTGCACCGACCACGGTGCCCTGCTCGCTCAACGTCAGCCGGCCCGGCACGTCGATCTCCAGCGCTTGCCCGCTACGCTCGAACTGCCATTTGTACAGATGCCCGCTGGCAAAGCGGAAGCGGATGCATTCATGCGCGGCCAGGTCGCGCGGATGCAGCGGCGCCGGATGCCGCCGCAGGTAATCCGGCGAGCCGACGATCAGCCCGCGCAGCGGTGGCCCCATCGGCACCGCCACCATGTCCTCGGGCACGAACTCGTGCAGGCGCACGCCCGCGTCGTAGCCCTCGGCGACGATATCGACCAGCCCATCATTTTCGGTCAGCTCCACCCGCACGTCGGGATGAGCGTGCAGGAAGCGCGCCAGCCGAGGCCGCAGCTGGGTCGCCACCGCCGCGCGGGTGGCGTTGATGCGCAGCAGGCCGGCCGGGGCGGCGCGGAAGTGGTTCATTTCTTCCAACGCGTCATGCACCTGCCCCAGCGCCGGCTGCAAGCGCTCCAGCAGGCGCTGCCCGGCCTCGGTCAGGGCCACGCTGCGCGTGGTGCGGTGGAACAGGCCCACGCCCAGTCGTTCTTCCAGCGCGCGGATCGCATAGCTCACCGCCGAGGTCGACAGCGCCAGCTCGGCGCCGGCGCGGCGGAAGCTGCGGTGGCGGGCAACCGCCGCGAACGCGGCCAGGTGGGAAAGGTTGTCAGTGGCCATGATTGTGCAGTTTTACTTGATGAATCATGCCGATATCCATGCTTCTTGCCGTGGGGAACGCGGCGTATTGTAAAGCGCCTTTCGATAAACCCTGCCAAGGATTCCCCATGTCCCTCGCCCGTGGTTACGCCGCCCATTCCCATACCGCTCCGCTGGTCCCCTATGAGTTCGAACGCCGTGCGGTCGGTCCCGACGATGTGCGCATCGAGATCCTCTACAGCGGCATCTGCCACTCCGACCTGCACCAGGCCCGCGATGACTGGGGTGGCTCGATCTACCCGATGGTGCCGGGCCACGAGATCATCGGCCGCGTCACCGAGGTCGGCAGCAACGTCACCCGCTTCAAGGTCGGCGACCACGCCGGCGTCGGCTGCATGGTCGACTCCTGCCGCCACTGCGATGCCTGCGAGCACGACCTGGAGCAGTACTGCGCCGAGGGCGCGACCTGGACCTACAACGGCCGTGAACGCGAAAGCGGCGCGCCGACCTACGGCGGCTATTCCGACCACGTGGTGGTCGAGCAGCGCTTCGTGGTGAAGGTGTCCGACACCCTCGACCTGAAGGCCGCCGCCCCGCTGCTGTGCGCCGGCATTACCACGTGGTCGCCGCTGCGCCATTGGAAGGTCGGCCCGGGCCAGAAGGTCGGCGTGATCGGCCTCGGCGGCCTCGGCCACATGGGCGTGAAGTTCGCCAAGGCGCTCGGTGCGCACGTGGTGATGATCACCACCACCCCGGAAAAGGGCGCCGATGCCAAGCGCCTGGGCGCCGATGAGGTGCTGGTCTCGCGCGATGCGGCGCAGATGAAGGCGCACGCCGGCAGCTTCGACTTCCTGCTCAATACCATCCCGGTCAGCCATGACACCAATCCGTACATGGGCCTGCTCAAGCGCGAAGCCACCATGTGCCTGGTGGGCGTGCTGACCGAACTGGACCCGCCGCTGACCGGCGGCAGCGTGATCTTCGGCCGCAAGCACCTGACCGGCTCGGCGATCGGCGGCATGGCCGAAACCCAGGAAATGATGGACTTCTGCGCCGAGCACGGCATCGTCAGCGACGTCGAGATGATCGACATCAGGAACGTCAACGAAGCCTGGGAGCGCATGGCGAAGAACGATGTGCGCTACCGCTTCGTGATCGACATGGCGACGTTGAAGAACGCGGCCTGATGTAGGGCAGATGCGAAAAAGAAAAACCCCGGCAATGCCGGGGTTTCTTTCTGGTAGTGCCGGCCGCTGGCCGGCGCCCCCGCCTGGCTGCCGGCCAGCGGCCGGCACTACCGCAATCCACTCAGTACGCGAACTCGCGGAACACCGGATCGACGTCACCATGCCAGCGGCCATGGAACAGCGCCAGCTTGCGCTCGGCCGGGGTCAGGCCGGATTCGACGATCTCCTGCAGCACGTCCAGGAACTTGCTCTCGTCCTGGCCGTCGGCATTGCGCGCCGCACGGCGCTTGAGGCCTTCCACGGAAATCCTGACCGCTTCCCGCGCCAGGTCACGCACGGTGCCATTGCGGAACGGCAGGTTCATTGCATGCTTCGGCACGCCGTCACGCAGCGCATGGCGCTCGGCCAGGGTGAAGTCACGCACCAGGTCCCAGGCAGCATCCAGCGCAGTGTCGTCGTACAGCAGGCCCACCCAGAACGCCGGCAGCGCACACAGGCGGCTCCACGGGCCACCATCGGCGCCGCGCATTTCCAGATACTTCTTCAGGCGCACTTCCGGAAACGCGGTGGTCATGTGGTCCGACCAGTCGCGCAGGGTCGGCAACGCGCCCGGCAGCACCGGCAGCTTGCCCTGCATGAAGTCGCGGAAACTCTGCCCGCTGGCGTCGTGGTAGGTGCCGTCGCGATAGGAGAAGTACATCGGCACGTCGAGCAGGTAATCGACATAGCGCTCGTAGCCGAATCCATCCTCGAATACGAAGTCGAGCATGCCGGTGCGGTCGGCGTCGGTGTCGGTCCAGATGTGCGAGCGATAGCTCAGGTAGCCGTTCGGCTTGCCTTCGGTGAACGGCGAATCGGCGAACAGCGCGGTGGCGATCGGCTGCAGCGCCAGGGACACGCGGAACTTCTTCACCATGTCCGCTTCGGTGGCGTAGTCCAGGTTCACCTGCACCGTGCAGGTACGGGTCATCATGTCCAGGCCCAGCGAACCGACCTTGGGCATGTACGCGCGCATGATCTTGTAGCGGCCCTTCGGCATCCACGGCATTTCATCGCGCTTCCACTTCGGCTGGAAGCCCATGCCGAGGAAACCCAACTGCAGTTCGCCGGCCACCTGCGCCACTTCGTTGAGGTGGGTGCCGGTCTCCACGCAGGTCTGGTGGATGGTCTCCAGCGCCGCACCGGACAGCTCCAGCTGGCCGGCCGGTTCCAGCGTCACCGAGGCCCCATCGCGCAGCAGGGCGATGGTGCGGCCATTCTCCTGTACCGGCTCCCAGCCGAAGCGGACCAGGCCGTTGAGCAGTGCTTCGATGCCGCGCTCCCCCTCGAAGGTCGGCGGGCGCAGGTCATCCAGGCGGAACCCGAACTTCTCGTGCTCGGTGCCGATGCGCCACTGCGCGCGGGGCTTCTCGCCGGAGGCGATCACCTCCACCAGCTGCGAGCGGTCGGTAATGGGGGTATCGGCGACGTGGCTGGGGCTCGACAAGGGGAGGGCTCGCTGGACGGTGGCGGGGGATGTGGGGCTCGCGGCCTTCCATCGCAAGGGCGCACTATAGCGTGGCACCTCGTTGCGTCATGCGACGGTGACGGGTTTCAGCATCCTACCGACGCCCTCTTGACCCTCGTACACTCAACGTCATGAGCCGCCATTCACGACACCCCGAACTGCACCGCTCCGAGCGCGTCGGCTGGCTGCGTGCCGCCGTGCTGGGCGCCAATGATGGCATCGTCTCGGTGGCCGGCCTGGTGGTTGGCGTGGCCGCCGGCGGCGCCTCCGTTACCACCATCCTCGCCACCGGCGTGGCCGGCACCGTGGCCGGTGCGATGTCCATGGCCGCCGGCGAGTACGTCTCGGTACAGACCCAGGCCGACACCGAGGACGCAGACCTGGCAATGGAAAGGCGCGAGCTGCGCGAAAATCCGCACAGCGAGCTGGAGGAGCTGGCTTCGATCTACCGCCACCGCGGCTTGGAGCCTGCGCTGGCACGGCAGGTGGCCGAACAGCTCACCGCCCATGATGCGCTGGGTGCCCACGCCCGCGACGAACTGGGCATCACCGATACCCTGCGCGCCCGCCCGCTGCAGGCAGCGCTGGCCTCGGCCGGTGCGTTCACCTGCGGCGCGGCGCTGCCGGTCCTGACCGCCCTGCTCGCACCGGTCGACAGGGTCGCACTGATGACCACGGCCAGTACCCTGCTCGGCCTGTGCCTGACCGGCGCAGTGGCGGCCAGGGCCGGCGGCGCACCGCCGGTTCGCGGCGCGATCCGGGTGATGTTCTGGGGCGCATTGGCGATGGCCGCGGCGGCCGGCGTCGGTCGCCTGTTCGGTGCCCACGTGTCATGACCGCCATGCTGCCACCGGCCACCGCACTGCTGGCCGAGATGGCCAGCCTGGCCGGCTGCGCACGCGCCGAAGGTTATGCGTGCATCACCGCTCGGCGCGAACATGGCGCCAGCTCGGTGGAGATTCCACAACCACAGTTCGCGATCCTGCTGGAAGGACGCAAGCAGGTGCGTACCGCGCACCAGTCGCTGGAGTTCATGCCCGGCGACATCCTGCTGCTGACCCAGCGCTGCCGCATCGATGTGGTCAACACTCCCGACCCACGCAGTGGCCGCTACCTCAGCGCCATCGTGCCGCTGTGTGCCGAAGTGCTGGTGGCCGCACGCACGCTGTGGAGCGGGGAGCTTCCCGCCGCCGGTCATGCGATGGCGCGGCTGCCGTTGATCGATCATGGCGCGATGCTGCGCCAGTGGCGGCAATCTCTGCAGGACGGCCGTTACAGCGAAGCGCGGCTGGCCCTGGCCTCGTTGGTACTGACCCTGTGCCGGCAGGGCCACGGCAACCTGCTGCTGCCGCAGGCGCCGAGCCTGGGCGAACAGATCCGCGACCGCATCGCCGCCGAACCCGCTCGCGACTGGCAATCGCGCGATGTGGAAGCGCTGTTCGCGCTGAGCGGCGCGACCCTGCGCCGTCGGCTCGCCGCCGAGGACACCAGCCTGCGCCAGCTGCTCACCGAGGCCCGGCTGGCGCATGGCATGCAGCTGCTCTACACCACCGACCTGCCGCTGAAGACCGTGGCCGCACGCGCGGGCTACCGCTCTGCGGCCAGTTTCAGCAAGCGCTTTGCCGAGCAGTACGGGCTGGCTCCCACAGACATTTGAGGGGTTCGGCAGGGCTGCGCCCTGCACCCGCCAAAGCAAGTGCAAGAGCCGAAGCAACAGCCAAAGCAACAGCAACAGCGGCTATCCGTGGGATGGCGGGGCGGTGTGGGTGGGCAGGACACGCCGTAAACCCATCCATGGGGGCTCGATGGCGCCATCCATGGCGCCAACGGTCCTGCCCACCCACACCGCCCCGCCTCTGACAGATCCCGTGCGCTGTCGGTGGGTGCCGACCGTTGGTCGGCACATCTGTCTGACATCGAATGAATCATCCACGCATGGCGTGAATCTACTGGCAATTGCGGTTGTTGGCGCGCGCGGCTGTTGGTGGGTGTCGACCTTGGTCGACACAGAGCGAGCGCAGCGAGCGACCCGCTTCTGCTTTTCTTTTTTCTTTTCCGTGGTTGGACGCGCGCAGGAAACTGTCAAAGGTGGGGCGGGTAGGCCATGCAGGGGCGTTGGCGCCATGGATGGCGCCATCGAGCTTACAGGGACGTACTTGCAGCGTCCCCTGCATGGCCTACCCGCTCCGCCAAGCGCGCATCACGCATGATGCCAGTCGACTAACAGTCGACTCTACCTGAGCGTCACACCACGAGGGGCTCAGCCGTTCGCCGCCGCAAACGCCGGCCGCGTCAGGTTGTCCGCCTCGCCATCAGTGCACAGCACTTCGTCTTCGATGCGGATGCCGCCATACGGACGGAAGAAGTCCACGCGGTCCCAGTTGATCGCATCGCCGTGGCCGGCGTCCTTCACTTCGTTCAACAGCATGTCGATGAAGTACAGGCCCGGTTCGATGGTCACCACCATGCCCGGTTCCAGCACGCGGGTCAGGCGCAGGTACGGGTGGCCCGCCGGGCGCTCGATGCGGCCGCCTTCGTCGCTGGCCGCGAATCCGGCCACGTCGTGCACCTGCAGGCCGATCAGGTGGCCGATACCATGCGGGAAGAACGCGGCGCTGACGCCGGTCTCCAGCGCGGTCTGCGGCGAGACCTTGATCACGCCGAAGTCCTTCAGTACGCCCATCAGCGAAAGATGTGCGTCCACGTGCAGCTGCTTGTAGTCGAAGCCCGGGCGCACCGCTGCGCACATCTGCTGCTGGGCAGCGTCGACGGCGGCGATCATCGCCGCAAATTCGTCGTGGCCCTTCGCGGCGTAGGTGCGGGTGATGTCGCTGGCGTAGCCGTGGGCACTGGCGCCGGCATCGATCAGGAAGCTGCGCAGCGGTTGCGGTGCCTTGCGGCCCAGCTCGGTGTAATGCAGCACAGCGGCATGTTCATTCAGCGCCACGATGTTGCCGTACGGCAGCTCATTGGCATCCTGGCCGACTGCCTGGCAGTACGCCATGTGGATGCTGAACTCGTCGGCGCCATTGCGGAATGCGGCCTCCGCAGCGCGGTGGCCGCGCACGCCCAGCACCTGCGCCTGGCGCATCAGTGCGATCTCATACGGTGTCTTGCTGCCGCGGTGCCATTCCAGGTAATTCACCACCGGCGCCGGGTTGTTCGGTACGTAGTTGCCCAGCGCGCTCTGCGGCTCGCCGAGGATCGCGCAGCGCGATGGATCGGCCGGCAGCAGCGCCAGCGCGTCTTCCGGCTTGCGGATGATGTGGATGTCGAAGTGATCCACCCACCAGCCGCTGGGGGCATCCGGCACCACGTGCCAGTAGTCGAAGGGCTGGTGGAAGATCACCGCCGGGCGCTTGCCGGGGCTGAACACGATCCAGCTGTTGGGCACGCGGGTCAGCGGCAGCCAGGCCTTGAACTGCGGATTGACCGCGTACGGGTAGTCGCGATCATCGAACACCTGGTAGTGCAGAGTGCCGCTGGGCACCACCAGGTGGTCGAAGCCGCCGCGGGCCAGCGCCTGTTCGGCACGTCGGCACAGCACGGCCAGGTGGTCGGGATACAAGGCGCCGGGGTCTTGCTGGATCATTGCGGTGGCTCGACACGGAAAACGGCCCTAGATTCTGCCGCATAGCGGGAAAAACCGCTGTGCTGGAACCGGCACTCAGGCCGTCGAAACCGGCCCCTCGTCGCTGTCTTCGCCCACCCACCGGCGCAGCAGCTGCCGATGCTCGCGCGACAGGGTGAGGAAGCGGAAGCCGGTCCAGCTCTGTCCGGGGGCGTGTGCGGGTTCGCTCCACAGCAGGTGCACGCCCACGTCGATGTCCTGATGGCGGCCATCGCCCAGCGGCAAGGGGAAGCGCAACTGGTACAGCGCATCCTCGCGCAACGGTGCGCTGGCCAGCATCAGCATGCCGGTTTCGGAGATATTGCCGAGCCGGCCCACCACGCTTTCGCGCATCTGGTCGGTGACCGGTACCAGGTCCGAGACCTGGCGGCGCGGCGCGCGGCGGGTATCCTGCGGCGGTTGGGTGATCATGCGGAAGTCTCCTGCGTATGGCCGGCCGCCAGTGCACGCAATGCGCCAAGGCTGGCCTCCCAGGCACGGTCAACCAGCCGGGCCTTGTCCTCAGTGACCAGCTGCGCCTGGCCGGCACTGATCTGCCGGGCCAGCGTATCCAGGTCGGTATCGGCGATCTTCTGCCCGCGCGGATTGACCAGCAGGGCGTGGCCGGTCAGCAGGCTGTACCAGGACAGGCGCTGGCGGCGCAGTGTGCCATCGCCGGTATCGATGTCGAACCAGCTGCCGAAGGGCAGGGAGGACAGCTGCTGGTAAGCGGCTTCCTCGGCACTGCTGCGCGGTGTGGCGGGCGTCGTGCCGGCGGCCGTACCGGCGTGCTCGCCCAGGCGCGCGCGCGCCTTCAGGCGGGCACTGAGTTCGGTACGCGAGGTGCTCTCGTCCTCGCCGCCAGGCGTGGCCAGCCTGCGTGCGACGGCGGCGGCTTCCTCGGCGTGGTAGCCGACCTGCAGCAGGGCGGCCTCGACCTCGGCAGCAAGCGTTGCATCGGTGCCGCCGGGCGCATCAACGGGTTGCGCGGTGATGGTGGCAATGCGTTGGGTCTGCTGCAGGCGTTCCTGCCACTGCGGTGAATCGTCGCCGTGGCGCAGGCGGGTCAGGGTGAGGGCATCGGCCCAGGCCTGGCGCAGCAGGGTCTGCACGAAGCGGGGCGGCTCCTGCGCGTCGCAGCACTGGTCGATCTGTGCACTGGCCTGGCGCCGGGCCAGCTCCAGCCGCTCCTTGCCGCGTGCAGCTTCCACATGGCGGCGCTCGGCCAGCTCGGCGCGATGCGCTGCGGCGCGCTGATGCTGCTGCACGTCCTCGTTCGCGCTGGCGAAGGCCTCCGGCGCCCGCGCATCCTGGCCCAGCAGGCCCTGCACGCTCTGTGCCATGCGCTGCAGCAACTGCGGGTCGACATCATCGTCGCCCAGCCAGTTGGCGCCGACTTCGGCAATCTGGTTGAGCAGTTCGCGCGCGGGGTGCTCGTCGCGCACGAAGAAGCCGGGGTCGGCCATTGCCGCACGTGCCAGCGGCACCTGCAGGCGCGCCAGCAGGGCGGCCGGCACCGGGTCCGGACGCTGCTGCTGCTGCACCTGCTGCATCAGCATGCGCAGCAGGTCGAGGCTGTCGCGGTCGTGGCTGCCCAGCTGGGCCTGCGTGCCATGCTCGCTGCGCAGTTGCGCCACCACGGCTGCCTGCAGGTCGGCTACGCCGGTGGCGGCGCTGGACTGCGCCTGCAAGCGTGCGAGGACCGCATCCACGGCCGCGCTCGGCACTGCATCGCGATCCGCAGGTGCTGCGCTGGCATGGCGTGCCTGCTGCAGCAGCGCATGCAGCGCGCTGCCCGTGGAGGTGGTCAAGCCCGGCAAGGCCGCGCCGGCCGTGCTGTCATCCTGGAAAGCGTCCTGCACCAGGCTCGACCAGGAGCCGGCCGGTGCCGATCCGTTCCAGCCGGTCAGTGGCGCGGCGGCACGCTTTGCCGGCTGCGTGGCGCGACCACCGCCCACCGACTGGGTGATGATCCGCCGGGTGCTGGATGAACGCGCCAGATAGGGGGTGTAGACCAGGCCGGGCAGCACGCCGTGCTGGGCCAACAGGGCATTGGCACGGTCGAGGATGTCGCCCAGGCGTTCCAGCACCTGGCGTTCGAAGCTGCGGTACAGCGCCAGCTGAACGTCGACAGTGAGCGAATCCTGTTCGGCAATCCGGCGCAGCATGGCGCACAGTGCCTGTGGTGCCAGCGGCAGGGTGTCGGCCTCGAAGGCCGGTGCCGCCGCCAGTACGCCCAGGCGTTGGCCCAGCAGGTTCAGCGTGTTGGTCGAACGCAGCGTCTCCCGCCGCACCATCTCGGTCAGCAGCAGGTCGCGGTCCACTTCATGTTCATCGACCAGCGACAGCCCGAGCATGCCGGGCAGCGGCGGCGGCGTGGAACCTGGGTTGAAGTGGGCCGTGGGTTCGCGCAGCCGTATCAGCGCATCGGCCACGGCATCAAGCATGCGGTCAGCGAAATGACCGGAGAAGGCATGCAACTGGCCGCGCTGGGCCATCAGCTCCGCCTGCAGCTGCGGATTGCGCGCGCGATCCGCGTCGTGCAGCAGCGTCTGCTCCAACGCTTCGACGGTCAGGATCAGCGGCGCGGCCAGCGTTTGCCGGCACAAGCCGATCAAGGCGCCCAGCAGCTCACGCACCCGCGGTGGCAGGTCGCTGGCGGCCAGGCGGGTTTTGTCGGCAGAGGTAATGGAAAAGACAGCTGACATCGGCGAGCGGTACCCGGATTCCCGCGGATCGATCTTGTGAATCTACCGTGTCGGCCGCAGTCGGCGCTACTTTAGGGTGAACGTGTCTCGCGTCTGCTGGGGAGGGACGACGGATGAACGGTAGTGCCGGTCGCTGGCCGGCAGCGCTGTCTCCACCGGAGTGCCGGCCAGCGGCCGGCACTACCCGCTACGGCGCAAGGTCTATTCCTCCAGGAACAGGCTCACCACATCGTTGGTGAATCGGCGGCCCAGCTCGGTTGGCTGTACGTGGCCGTCCGCCACATCCAGCCAGCCGCGCTGGACGGCCTCGGCCAGCGGTGCGTCCAGCACGCTGCGTGGCAGCCCGGTACGCGACTCGAAATCGCGCAGGCCGAAACCTTCGTGCAGGCGCAGCAGGTTGAGCATGTACTCGAACGGCAGCCGCTCGGGTGCGATCACATCGTCGCCACCGAACGAGGCCGGGGTGCCCGCGCTGTCCAGGTAGGCCTGCGGGTGCTTCAGCTTCCAGCGGCGCAGCACGTGTTCTTCGGCACCCGAGCTGATCTTGCCGTGCGCGCCAGCACCGATGCCCAGGTAGTCACCGAAACGCCAGTAGTTCAGGTTGTGCGCACTCTGGCGGCCAGGGCGTGCGTAGGCGCTGACTTCGTACTGGTTGAAACCGGCCTGCGCCAGCAGCGTCTGGCAGTGCTCCTGCATGTCCCAGGCGTTGTCTTCATCGGGAATGCCCTGCGGCGGCCGCGCGAAGAACACCGTGTTCGGTTCCAGGGTCAGCTGGTAGTGCGAGATATGGGCCGGTTGCAGTGCAAATGCGCGTTCCAGATCGGCCTCGGCACCGGCCAGGGTCTGTTCCGGCAGCGCGTACATCAGGTCGATGTTGAAGTTGTCGTAGCCCGCGTCCTGCGCCATCTTCACCGCGCGCTCGGCTTCGCCACTGTCGTGGATGCGGCCCAGACGCTTGAGCATGGCATCGTCGAAACTCTGGATGCCGAAACTGAGGCGATTCACCCCGGCCGCGCGGTAGCGGTCGAAGCGGCCATGTTCGGCGGTGCCCGGGTTGGTTTCCAGGGTGATTTCGGCATTGGGCGCGAAGCGCAGGCGTGCGCTGGCCTGCTGCAGGAAACGGTCGATCGCTTCCGGCGGGAACAGGCTGGGGGTGCCGCCGCCGAAGAACACGCTGTGCACCACCCGGCCCCAGACCAGCGGCAGGTCCTGGTCCAGGTCACGCAGCAGCGCGTCGATGTAGGCGTCGAACGGCAGCTCGCCCTTGGCCTGGTGCGAATTGAAATCGCAGTAGGGGCATTTGCGCACGCACCACGGCAGGTGCACGTACAGCGACAGCGGTGGTGGCACCAGTCGCGGCGGGCTGTCGTGGTCAGCGGAGCAGGCTTCGCCCGGCAGGTGGTTGCAGTGGTCGTGGTCGTGCGGCATGGGCTTCTTCGGTAGTGCCGGCCACTGGCCGGCTTCCCTGGTTCGATCGGGTGGCGTCAGTACAGCGTCGCCAGCTGTTGCTTGAGCTGCTGCAGGGCAATGGCGCGGTGGCTGATGGCGTTCTTCAGCGACGGCTCCATTTCCGCGGCGGTCAGGCCGTGGGTGGGGTCCAGGAACACCGGGTTGTAGCCGAAACCATTCGTGCCGCGCAGTTCGCGGATGATCTGGCCTTCCCAGCGGCCTTCGCAGATCAGCGGCTGCGGGTCGGTGGCGTGGCGCAGCAGCACGATCACCGCATAGAACCGGGCGCTGCGCTGGCCGTCGGGAACATCGGCCATCGCGTCCAGCAGCTTGGCGTTGTTGGCCGCGGCGTTGGTCGGGTGGCCGGCATAGCGCGCGCTGTACAGGCCGGGCGCGCCGCCGAGTGCGTCGACGATCAGGCCCGAATCATCGGCCAGTGCCGGCAGGCCGGTCGCTTCGCAGGCCGCGCGTGCCTTCAGCAGCGCATTCTCGACGAAGGTCAGGCCGGTCTCTTCCACGTCGCCCAGGCCCAGTTCGGCGGCCGAGGTGATCTGCAGCGGCAGGTCGGCGAGGATCTCCTGCATCTCCACCAGCTTGCCGGCGTTGTGGCTGGCCAGTACCAGTTTCTTCATTGACGGGGCTCCAGCAGGTCCCAGGTGTTGCCATACAGATCGCGGAATACCGCGACCGTTGCATAGGGTTCTTCTCGCGGCGCTTCCAGGAACTCGACTCCCGCGGCAAGCATCGCCGCGTGGTCGCGGTGGAAGTCGTCGGTGTTGAGGAAGAAGGCGACGCGGCCACCGGTCTGGTTGCCGATGCGGCTGCGCTGCGCCTCGTCGCTGGCACGGGCCAGCAGCAGGGCGGCGGCGCTGCCGTCGGTCGGGCCGACCACCACCCAGCGCTTGTGGCCCTGGTCGATGTCCTCCAGCAGTGCGAAGCCGAGCTTGCCGGTGTACCAGGCAATGGCTTCGTCATAGTCGGCCACCACCAGGGTGGTCAGGGCAAGGCGCCGGTTCATGCCGACAGCGCCGCCTGCTGCGCGGCCAGCAGCTCGGCCACGCCCTTTTCGGCCAGGCCCAGCAGCGCGTCCAGTTCATCGCGACGGAAGGCGTGGCCTTCGGCGGTGCCCTGCAGTTCGATGAAGCCACCACCGTCGTTCATCACCACGTTCATGTCGGTGTCGCAGTCGCTGTCTTCGGCGTAGTCCAGGTCCAGCACCGGGGCGCCGCGGTACACGCCCACCGACACCGCGGCCACCGCGCCCAGGATCGGGTTGCGCTTGATGTCGCCACGCTTCATCAGCACGTTCACCGCATCGACCAGGGCCACGTAGGCGCCGGTGATGGCGGCGGTGCGGGTGCCACCGTCGGCCTGCAGCACGTCGCAGTCCAGGGTGATGGTGCGCTCGCCCAGCGCGTTGCGGTCCACGCACGCGCGCAGGCTGCGGCCGATCAGGCGCTGGATCTCCAGCGTGCGGCCGCCCTGCTTGCCGCGGGCCGCTTCGCGATCACTGCGGGTATGGGTGGCGCGCGGCAACATGCCGTACTCGGCGGTGACCCAGCCTTCGCCCTTGCCGCGCAGGAAGCCCGGCACGCGGTTCTCGACGCTGGCGGTGCACAGCACGCGGGTTTCACCGAAGCACACCAGCACCGACCCTTCGGCGTGGCGGGTGAAGCCGCGTTGGATGACGACCGGGCGGAGCTGGTCGGGCTGGCGGCCGCTGGGGCGGGAATCGGACATGGTGCGGGTTCCGTAATGGCGAGGGAGTACGCCGCCACGCCCGCGGCCTTCACGGGGCGGGCAAGGGGGCTCTGGTGAGGGCGCTAGGGTACCATTCCCCCTTTGCACGCACCGGACACATTCCATGATTCGAAGCATGACCGCCTATGCCGGCGGCGAGCGGGTCACCCCGTGGGGCACGCTGGGCTGCGAGCTGCGCTCGGTCAACCACCGCTTCCTGGAGGTCGGCACCCGCCTGCCCGAGGAACTGCGGGCGCTGGAACCGCAGCTGCGCGAGCGCATCGCCGCGCGCCTGAGCCGCGGCAAGCTGGATCTGGTGATGCGGCTGCGTGCGCCGGAAGCACCGGCCAACCTGCAGGTGGACGAGGCCCTGCTGGGCCAGCTCGGCCGCCTGGCGCACCGGCTGACCTCCGATTTCCCCAACCTGCAGGTCAGCTTCACCGAGCTGCTGCAGCTGCCCGGCGTGACCCGTGGCGAGGCCACCGATGCCGCGGCCCTGCAGGCCGAGGCACTGGCCCTGCTGGACCAGGTGCTGGACGGCTTCGTCGAGGCGCGTGAACGCGAAGGCGGCAAGTTGTCGGCGGCCATCAGTGAGCGCGTGGACGGCATCGAACGCATCGCCAACGAAGTGCGCACCTTGATTCCGGCCATTCGCGACGGCCAGCGCGCCAAGCTGGCTGCACGCCTGGCCGACCTGCCGCACCCGGTCGATCCCGGCCGCGCCGAGCAGGAACTGGTGCTGTGGCTGCAGAAGCTGGACGTGGATGAGGAGCTGGATCGCCTCGGCAGCCACATTGTCGAGATCCGCCGCGTGCTCAGGCAGCGCGAGCCGGTCGGCCGCCGCCTGGACTTCCTGCTGCAGGAGTTCAACCGCGAAGCCAATACGCTGGGCTCGAAGTCAGTGGACAGCCGTACGTCCAATGCCGCGGTGGAGCTGAAGGTGCTGATCGACCAGATCCGCGAACAGGTGCAGAACATCGAGTGATGTTGCATCCAGCATTACAGCAGGGGCGCCTTCGGGCGCCCTTCTCATTACAGCGTCTCAGCGGACGCTGACACCCGGCAGGCCCGCGCTCAATCGCCCCACGACGGCTGCCTGGCCGAACCCTGCGTCGTGGAAGCAGGCCAGCACCGCGTCCACCGCTTCCGGGGCGCAGGACACCAGCAGCCCACCGCTGGTCTGTGGGTCGGTCAGCAGCGGCTGCCAGTGTGCCGGCAACCCATCGGCGAAACGCACCTCCGCACCATACGAGGCCCAGTTGCGGTTGGACGCGCCGGTCAAGCAGCCGCGCTGCAGCAGCTCCAGGGCCTGAGGCAGCAGCGGCACCTGTGCGCTGTCCAACTCCGCAGCGACACCACTGGCGCGACACACTTCCAGCAGGTGGCCGAGCAGGCCGAAACCGGTGACATCGGTCATCGCGTGCACACCGTCCAGCGCAGCCAGGGCCACGCCCACGGTGTTCAGGCGGGTGGTCGACGCGATCATCTGCTGGTAGCCGTCGGCGTCCAGCACTTCTTTCTTCAGCGCCGACGAATACACGCCCACGCCCAACGGCTTGCCCAGCACCAGTACATCGCCGGCGCGGGCATCGGCATTGCGCCTGAGCCGCTGCGGGTCGAGCACGCCGATCGCGGCCAGGCCATAGATGGGTTCCACCGAATCGATGCTGTGGCCTCCAGCGACCACGATGCCGGCATCGGCGCAGGCACGCTCGCCGCCCTGCAGGATGCTGCGGATGGTCTCCTGCGGCAGCGTGTTGATCGGCATGCCGACGATGGCCAGCGCGAACAAGGGCCGTGCGCCCATCGCGTACAGGTCCGACAGCGCATTGGTGGCGGCGATGCGGCCGAAGTCGAACGGGTCGTCGACAATCGGCATGAAGAAATCGGTGGTGGCGACGATCGCCTGATGGTCACCGAGGCGGTACACCGCGGCGTCGTCGCTGGTCTCGCGGCCGACCAGCAGTTCGGCCGGTGCCGGAAGCGCTGGCACGCCACGCAGCAGTTCGGACAGCACGCCCGGCGCGATCTTGCAGCCGCAGCCGCCGCCGTGTGCCAGCGAAGTCAGTCGTTGCGGGGCATCGGCCGTTGAAGGGGCGGGGGACTGCGCGTGCGTGGCCATGCCGACATCTCCTGCGGAAACACCAATGGCGGAAGGCAGCAGGAGTCGAACCTACCAGGGAGCGATCGACGCCCCCTACTGGGTTTGAAGCCCAGCCGCATGCCCGGATGCGCATGCCTTCCGAAAGTACGGCGGCACCGGTGGGCTCAGTCGCGGGCTGCGTTCCACTGCAGGTCGCCGCGTGGCCGATGCTGGTCACCGACGCGTCGAGTGTAGCCAACGCGGTTGAAGAACTCCAAGATCTGGATGCTGCGCTTGCGGCCCAGGCCGATGGTATCGCGGAAGGTGGCCGCATCCACCGTGCCGGTGGCCTGCGACAGCTGCGCGACGATCGCGGCCAGCTCGGCAATGCGGGCCGGTGCATAGAACAGGTCCGGCACTACCTGGAACAGTTCGCCACGCGCGGTGGCGCGGCGCAGGATGGCGCGGACCTCGTCTTCGGCCAGACCAACGTCGGTGGCCAGCGTGCGCACCCACGGTGGATCGAAGAGACCGGCGTGCAGCTGCGGCAGCACGCGTTCGAGCAGAAGTCGTTCGCGTTCCGGTGGCGCATGGTCATGGCCGGGCAGGCGCCACCAGGCGCCCACGCGCTGCACGCTGCCGTCGTCCAGCAGGCCCTGCAGCAGGGCATTCCACAGGCTCGCTGCAAGCGCGGGCAGCGTACTGCGCTGCAGGCGCCCGCTATCAACACCGGGCTCGTCCGGACGTCGCTCGTGCCAGCTGCGCAGCGACGTGATCACCTGTTCGCGAAGCGCCTGCCAGTGCGAAGCAAGGATGACCACCGTGTCTTCGCGGGTGACGATGCGCCGCGTGCCCGCAGGAAGATCGATCCGGTCGGCCGCGCGCCGGCAGTAGCGTTGCAGGGCGGCCATGGCTATGCCGAAGGAAGCCTGCTGCAACAGCGGGCCGATTCCCGCACCTGTGGCCAGTTGCTCCAGTGCGCCCAGCCAGGCGAGCCGTGCCGGGCTGCGCCGGCGCCGCTGTGGCGGGTCCGGATCGAGCACGATGCCACCACCCAGCGTGCGGACGGCCGCTGAATCACGGGCGATGAAGCGATCACCGCACATCGCGCAGACCGGTGCATCGAACACCAGTTGCACCAACTGTCCGTCGCCGTGATCGACGTCCTCCAGCAGCACCACATGGGCCTGCCGGTGCATCGTGCCCCAGTGGATGTGCAGCGGCGCCCAGTCGCGCAACGGTGTTGCCAGTGCGGAAAGCCGCAGGCGTACGTCGACGCGACGGGTCGCCAGCAGGGCGCGCGGGTCGGCGATCCAGTCGCCACGGTGGATGTCGTCGCGGGCGATGGCAGCCAGGTTCAACGCGCAGCGCTGCCCGGCCATGGCGTGTTCGCTGGCCTGGTTCTGCGCGTGGATGCTGCGTACGCGCACGTCAGTGGCGGCCGGCATCAGCTGCAGATGCTCACCCATGGCAGCGATGCCGCCGTGCACTGCGCCGGTCACCAGCGTGCCGTGGCCGGCCAGCGAGAACACGCGGTCCACCGGCATGCGGAACAGCTCGCTGCGCAGTTCGGCCTGGCGCGTGTTGGCGTTGTCCGACGCCCACGCGTGCAGCTGGGTACGCAGCGCGTTGATGCCAGAATCGTCGAGTGCGGTGCTGTTGCAGGCGAATACGGGGGAATCCTGCAGCGGCGTTCCGGCCAGCAGCGCGGCGATCTCGATCTCGACCCGGGCCAGGCGCGCGGCGTCCACGCGGTCGATCTTGGTCAGAGCGACTGCACCGCGATCCACGCCCAGCAGTTGCAGGATTGCCAGGTGCTCGCGGGTCTGCGGCATCACACCGTCGTCGGCGGCGATCACCAGCAGGGCGACATCGATGCCGGTGGCGCCGGCCACCATCGTATGCACGAAGCGTTCATGGCCCGGCACATCGACGAAGCCCAGCGTCGCCTCGGCACTCCCGCCGCCTGTGCTTTCCACCGGGACATAGGCATAGCCCAGCTCGATGGAGATACCGCGCGTGCGTTCTTCCTGCAGGCGATCGGTTTCGATGCCGGTCAGTGCGCGCACCAGGCTGGTCTTGCCATGGTCGATATGCCCGGCGGTGCCGACGATCATGCCTGCAGCGTGCTCCATTGCGCGAGGAAGGCGGCTTCGTCGGTGGGTTCCAGGCAGCGCAGGTCCAGCCACAGCGCGTCATCGGCAATGCGGCCCAGCACCGGCCGCGGCAGCTGGCGCAAGCGCTTGGCCAAGCGATCCAGCCCGCCGCGGCGCGCGCTGGTAACGCGCAGTCCGGCGCTTGCCAGCTGCGCCTGTGGCTGCGCGCCGCTGCCGATCTGGCTGTACATCGAGGCCCGTTCAAGCGCGTAGTCGGCGGCCAGCGACGCGCGCATCGGCTGCAGCAGGCGGTGTGCCTGCTCGTCGATGTCATCCCGCAGGCGCGAAAGGCTGCGCAGGGTCGGCAGCCGCAGTGCCAGCCGTTCCGGTTCGCGGTACAGGGCCAGCACGGCTTCCAGCGCGGCCAGGCCCATCTTGTCCATGCGCAGGGCACGCTTGAGCGGGTTGCGGTTGATCCGTGCGATCAGGTCGGCGCGGCCGGCGATGATGCCGGCCTGTGGCCCGCCCAGCAGCTTGTCGCCACTGAATGAGACCAGGTCGGCACCGGCCGCCAGTGTTTCCTGCACGGTGGGCTCGTGCGGCAGGCCGAAGGCCGCCAGATCGCACAGGCTGCCACTGCCCAGGTCCACCACCAGCGGCAGGCCGTGCTCGTGCGCGATCGCAGCCATCGCCGCAGTGTCGACCTTGGCAGTGAAGCCGGTGATCGCGTAGTTGCTGGCATGCACTTCCATCAGCAACGCGGTACGTGCGCCGATGGCATGGGCGAAGTCGGCCGGGTGGGTACGGTTGGTGGTACCCACTTCCAGCAGTCGCGCGCCGGCGCTGCGCATCACATCGGGAATGCGGAAGGCACCGCCGATCTCCACCAGTTCGCCGCGCGACACCACCACCTCGCGGCGGTTGGCCAGGCTGTTGAGCAGCAGCAGGACCGCCGCCGCATTGTTGTTGACCACGGTGGCGGCTTCGGCGCCGGTCAGTTCGCAGACCAGCGCCTGCACCCGTGCATCGCGGTCGCCGCGGCGGCCGCGGGTGATGTCGAATTCCAGATCGACCGGCGCGGTCATCGCGCGGGTGACCGCCTGCACGGCGGCATCGGGCAACAGGGCGCGGCCCAGGTTGGTGTGCAGCACGGTGCCGGTCAGGTTGAACATCGGCTTCAGGTCCAGCCGTGCATCGGCCGCCAGTGCGGCGTCGAGCGCCGCGACCAGCGACGGGCCGTTGATGGCCTGTTCGAGGCGTTCGGCCGAGAGCTGCGCGGCGCGGATACGGTCGCGTAGTTCCTGCAGGTGTGCGCGCAGTAGTTGGGTGATGCGGCTGCGGCCGTGGCGTTCGATCATGGCCGACAACGCAGGCAGGCGCAGCAGCCGGTCCAGCGAAGGCAGGGCGGCGGCCGATGCCGGCGTGGCGTGCGTGCGTGGCATAGGTCAGTCGCCGTCGGATTGCCACAGCAGCGGGTTCTGGCTGGCGCGCGCATAGCCTTCCTCGGCCAGCAGCAGGTCCAGCGCCAGCGTGCCGAGGTCATCGGCCACCGGCTCCAGTGACGGATCTTTCTCCAGGTACAGGATCTTGCGATAGCTGTGGCAGTGGTCGCAGGTCTCGGCGCGCACCGCACTCTCGCGCACCGCCTCGCCGCTGTCACCGTCCACCTCGGCCAGGGCGCGATAGGCAATGTCCTTGCCGGCGGCGCCGCACTGGCTGCACTGCACGCGCACGTAATGCCACTGGCAGGCACACAGCGAGCACGACAGGTAGCGATAGGCGGCGTAGGGCGGGCGCGCCTGCACCACGCTGGCCACCGGCAGCGTGCCACAGAGCGGGCACAACCCTGGCGCATCGGCCAGCGGCTTCAGGTCGGTCGGATGGAAGCTGGCGGCGAGCACCGCCCAGTACAACTGCAGCGCGTTCATCACCAGCAGCGCAGCGACGGCGTCGACCGAGGGCGCGTCATCGCGTTCCAGCACCGCATGCGCCTGTGCATCCAGCCACGCATCATCAGCGGCGGCGACGCGCTGTAGTTCCTGCCGGGTTTCCACAGGCAGCCCGGTTTCGTCGGCACAGTGCCGGCACAGCGTGCGCAGCCAGTCGCGCCAGCGCCCATCCAGTTGCAGTGTGTTGGCCGGCCGCAACGGCATGCCGGCGCTAGCCGCCGCGCTCGACTGCTGCGCGCGCGCCTGTGCCTGAAGCCCCTCGCGTTGCTGCGGCGTCAACTCATCCAGCAGCGCCTGCTGCGCATCGGCCAGCGCCGCCAGCAGCTGCAGGTAGCCACCGATGGCACTGTGTGCGGCCAGGCTGCGCAGGCGTGCCGCGCGCGTAGCGAACAGTGACCCGGTATCAGGCAGGATGATGCGCGGCACATCGCGCGAGGCGAGCGTCTCGATCTCACCGGGTTCAAGGATGCGTTGCGCCATGCAGGGCCAGCCGGAAGAACCAGGCTCCATCCTCGCTGTTGTCGGCGCTGGCGTCCAGCGTGTTGCCGGCCATTTGAAAGGTTGGGGTCAGAACCGTTTTCCACAGGAAAACGGTTCTGACCCCATCGGTTGGTTGAAAGTGGATCCCGAGCGTTGGTCGGGATTCGATCAGTGCCGACCAACGGTCGGCACCCACCGACAGATCGCGGCCAACTGTCAGCGGCTGGGCCGGGCCCCGGAGGGGTACTTGCAGCGTCTCCCGCAACCGGATCCACCCCGCCATCCCACGGCTAGCCGCTGTTGCTGTTGCCTTGGCTTGAAGCGGGTGCAGGGCCGCAGGCCCTGCAGCTACCCCTGTTCCCGCCGCCCGCGCAGGATGTCCCGGAACCACTGTCGGTGGTGCTTGTACGCCCACCCATAGGTCACCTTGCCCTGGGTCATCGCCCGCACCGACCCCTTGATCCAGATCGCCGCATAGATGTGCACCACGATCGCGCAGATCAGCACCCAGCCGAACAACGCATGGGCGAGCACCGAGAAGCGGATCACCCCGATCGGGAAAAAATGGCTGAAGTACTGCCGCCAGATCACGAAGCCGGTCAGCAACAGTGCCGACAGGCAGCCGATGATGGCCCAGAACAGCAGCTTCTGGCCGGCATTGAAGCGACCGACCGGCGGCAGCTTTTCATCCTCGTTGCGCAGTACATCGCGCATGCCGCGCATCCACGCGCGGTCGTCGGCGGTCGGCAGATTGTCGCGCCACATGCGCAACGCCAGCAGCGCAAAGCCCACCACCATGGCCAGGCCGATGAACGGATGCAGGATACGCGTCCACGGTCCGCCACCGAACAGCTGGGTCAACGGGAACAGGGCAGGGTGGAACAACGCCAGCCCGGACAGCGCGGTCAGCACGAAGCAGATCGCCACGATCCAGTGGTTGATGCGGGTCGGCGCGCGGTAACGGATGATCTGCCGCGGGTGCGGGGCGTACTTCATGGCCGCTGCTCCTCTTCGATCTTCTTCGCCTCGTGCTCGGCTTGTTCTTCTTCCTCGTCATTGACCGTGTTGCGGCCGATGCCGATGTAGTGCAGGAAGCCAGCAAAGGCCGTGGCGGCGATCGCCAGCACGCCCAGCGGCTTGGCTACGCCCTTCCAGACTTCCACCATCGGGCTGATGCGCGGGTCCTTGGGCAGGTCGGCGTAGAGCTCGGGCTTGTCCACATGCTGCAGCACGTACATCACGTGGGTACCGCCGACGCCCTGCGGGTCGTACAGGCCGGCGTTTTCATAGCCGCGTGATTTCAGGTCTTCCACGCGTCCGGCGGCGTGCTCGGTCATCGCCTGTTTGCTGCCGAAGGTGATCGCCCCGGTCGGGCAGGTCTTCACGCAGGCCGGCTCCTGGCCGACCGCCACCCGGTCCGAACACAACGTGCACTTGTACGCCTTGTGGTCCTTCTTGGAGATGCGCGGCACATCGAACGGGCAGCCGGTCACGCAGTAGCCGCAGCCGATGCAGTTCTCTTCCTGGAAGTCGACGATGCCGTTGGCATACTGGATGATCGCGCCGGGCGACGGGCAGGCCTTCAGGCAGCCCGGGTCGCTGCAGTGCATGCAGCCCTCCTTGCGGATCAGCCACTCCAGCTTGCCCTTCTCGTCCTCGTACTCGCGGAACTTCATCACCGTCCACGACTGTTCGCTCAGATCGGGCGGGTTGTCATAGCTGCCAACGCAGCTGCCCACTTCGTCGCGCAGGTCGTTCCACTCCATGCAGGCGACCTGGCAGGCCTTGCAGCCGATGCACTTGCTCACATCGATCAGCTTGGCGACCTGGCCGGTGTGCGCACCGCGCGCCTCCGGTGAGGGCGTGGTGGTGGCCGAGCGGCGGATGATGTCCAGCGATTGCAGTGACATGGCGTTTCTCCTACACCTTCTCGACCTTGACCAGGATGCACTTCGATTCGGGCGTCTGCGAGTTGCCGTCACCGATGGCATTGGTCAGCGTGTTGGCGATATATCCGGGCTTGGCCGCACCGAGGAAGCCCCAGTGGATCGGCACGCCCACCTGGTGCACGGTCTTTCCATCGATCTGCAGGGCCTTGATCCGCTTGGTCACCATCGCAACGGCTTCGATATGGCCACGCTTGGAACTCACGCGCACGCGGCTGCCGTTGGTGATGCCCAGCTCGTCGGCCAATGCCGCACCGATCTCGACGAACTGCTCGGGCTGGATGATGGCGTTGAGCTTGCCGTGCTTGGTCCAGAAGTGGAAATGCTCGGTCAGGCGGTAGGTGGTGGCCACATGCGGGAACTCGTCCGGCGAACCGATCTGTGCACGGTCGCTGGCGAACACGCGGGCCGCGGGGTTGTTCAGCGTCAGGGCCTGGCCGGGGCTGAGCGGGTTGCTGCGCAGCGGCGTATCAAAGGGCTCGTAGTGCTCCGGGAACGGTCCCTCGGCCATGCCGGCCTTGGCGAAGAAGCGGGCGATGCCTTCCGGGTTCATGATGAACGGGCCCATCCCGCCGGCGGGATCTTCGTCGGCCTTGAAGTCCGGCACGTCCACGTTGCCCCAGTTCTTGCCGTTCCAGGCCAGCAGCGTGCGGCGCGGATCGAAGGGCTGGCCGGCCACGTCGCACGAGGCGCGGTTGTACATCACGCGGCGGTTGGCCGGCCACGCCCAGGCCCAGCCCAGCGTGTTGCCGATGCCGGTCGGGTCACTGTTGTCACGCCGCGCCATCATGTTGCCGGTCGGACCCCAGGCGCCGATGTAGATCCAGCAGCCGGAGGCGGTGCTGCCGTCGTCGCGCAGCTCGCCAAACGCGGCCAGCTGCTCGCCGGCCTTGCGCACCAGCCTGGTCGGGTCCTTCGGATCGAACACGTCCACGAGCGCCTTGCCGTTGTATTCCATCGCCAGTTCTTCCGGCGTCGGCAGCTCCGGGTTGGAATACTTCCAGGCCAGGTCGCGTACCGGCTCCCACCACGCACCGCCATCCTTCTCGTACATCGCTTTGATGCGATGGAACAGCTCGGACATGATCTCGATGTCGCTGCGCGCTTCGCCCGGCGGGTTGGCCCCCTTCCAGTGCCACTGCAGCCAGCGCGAGGAATTCACCACCGCGCCGTTCTCCTCGGCGAAGGAAGTGGTGGGCAGGCGGAACACTTCGGTCTGGATCGTGCTCGGGTCGACGTCGTTTAGTGCGCCGTGGTTCTGCCAGAAGGCGATGGTCTCGGTTTCCAGCGGATCCATGCTGACCATGAACTTCAGCTTGGAGAACGCGCTGATCAGCTTGCCCTTGTTCGGCGCCGAAGCCAGGGGGTTGAAGCCCTGGCAGATGTAGCCGTGGATCTTGCCCTCGTTCATCAGCTCGTACGCCTGCAGCATGTCGTACGGCTTGTCGAGCTTGGGCAGGTAATCGAAGCACCAGTTGTTGTCGGCGGTGGCGGCATCGCCCCACCACGATTTCATCAAGCTGACGTGGAACTTCGGGTAGTTCTGCCAGAACGACATCTGGTTGGCGCGCAGGGGCTTCTGCGTGCGCTTGGCGATGTAGGCGTTGTAGTCCTGCTCATCCTGTTTCGGCAGCGTCAGGTAGCCGGGCAGCAGGTCGGACATCAGGCCGATGTCGGTCAGGCCCTGGATGTTGGAGTGCCCGCGCAGCGCGTTCATGCCGCCACCGGCCACGCCGATGTTGCCCAGCAGCAGCTGCACCATGGTGCCGGCACGCACGTTCTGCGCGCCGATCGAGTGCTGCGTCCAGCCCAGCGCGTACAGGATGGTCATCGCCTTGTCCTTGCCGGCGGTGGACGCGATCATGTCCCACACCTGGCGGATGCTGTCGGCCGGCGTGCCGCAGATGCGCTCGACCATCTCCACGGTGTAACGCGCGTAGTGTTGTTTCAGCAGGTTGTAGACGCAGCGCGGATCCTTCAGCGTCGGATCGCTGCGCACGAATCCATCGTCACCGTAGGCGTAGTCCCAGCTGGAACGGTCATAGCTGCGCTTTTCTTCGTTGTAGCCCGAATACAGGCCGTCCTTGAAGGCGAACTCGTCCTTCACCAGGAACGACATGTCGGTGTAGTTCAGCACGTACTCGTGCTGGATGCGGTCCTCGGTCAGCAGGTAGTTGATCAGGCCGCCCAGGAACACGATGTCGGTGCCGGTGCGGATCGGCGCGTACACATCGGCAACCGCGGCCGAGCGGTTGAAGCGCGGGTCGACCACGATCAGCCGGGCCTTGTTGTGGGCCTTGGCCTCGGTCACCCATTTGAACCCGCACGGATGCGCCTCGGCGGCGTTGCCACCCATGATCAGGATCAGGTCGGCATTCTTGATGTCGACCCAGTGATTCGTCATCGCACCACGGCCTAGCGTCGGGGCAAGACCTGCCACCGTCGGGCCGTGTCAGACACGTGCCTGGTTGTCGAATGCCAGCATGCCGAGGGAGCGGACGACCTTGTGGGTCAGCACCGCGGTTTCATTGCTGGTGGCCGAGGCCGCCAGCATGCCAGTGGTCAGCCAGCGGTTGACCGTCTGCCCGGCTTCGTTCTTCTGCACGAAGTTGGCATCGCGGTCTTCCTTCATCAGCCGCGCGATGCGGTCCAGCGCATCGTCCCAGCTCAGCCGCTTCCACTCGTTCGAGCCCGGCGCGCGGTACTCGGGGTAGAGCAGGCGCGACTTGCTGTGGATGATGTCGGCCAGGCCGGCACCCTTCGGGCACAGCGTGCCGCGGTTGACCGGATGGTCTGGGTCGCCCTCGATGTGGAAGATGCTGGGCTCGGCGTTCTTGGCGCCATCGCCGAGGCTGTACATCAGGATGCCGCAGGCCACCGAACAGTAGGTACAGGTGTTGCGGGTCTCGGTCGCGCGGGTCAGCTTGTATTGCCTGACCTCTGCGAGCGCGATGCCGGGCGCGAAGCCCATCAGTGCCAGGCTGGAGCCGACCAGGGTTGTCCCGGTCACTTTCAGGAACTGGCGGCGGCTCATCGATGGCATGCCGTTCTCCTGGGATGGCGGGGAGGCGCAGGCCTCCGGGCTGTCGTTGGGTACGGGCCGGTTATAGCACAGGCCTCCGGATGCCCATGTGGCACAAGGCGCGGCGCCTGCCGGACGGGCCCGGAAAGGGCCTGCTCTGGTAAAGTTGCGTGCCCGCCCCCTGGGGAAGCGTCTGCCGGGCCTGGTTCCAGGATGTTCCGCGCAGCCCCCGCCGTCCTGGCGCGATCCTCCGCGCCGGACCTGGAACACCGAGGAAAAATTTTGCGAAATCAACCAATTGGGTTCCGCGCATGAGCGCCCCGTCGAAGCCGTCGGACGCCGTTGCGCGCGGCACGCTGTACATCGTGGCCGCCCCCTCCGGCGCCGGCAAGAGCAGCATCGTCAATGCCACCCTGGCGCGTGACCCGCAGATCGCCCTGTCGATTTCCTTCACCTCGCGCGCGATGCGCCCCGGTGAGGTGAACGGCCAGCACTACCACTTCGTCAGTGCCGAGAAGTTCGAGCAGATGATCGCCGCGGGCGACTTCTTCGAACACGCCTGGGTGCACGGCGACTGGAAGGGTACGGCCCGGCAGTCGGTGGAACCGCAGCTGGCCGCCGGCCAGGACGTGCTGCTGGAGATCGACTGGCAGGGCGCGCAGCAGGTGCGGCAGCTGGTGCCGGGCACGGTCACCGTGTTCATCCTGCCGCCGTCCAAGCAGGCCCTGCAGGACCGCATGCGCAAGCGCGGCCAGGACAGCGAGGCGGTCATCGCCCAGCGGCTGGGCGCAGCCCGCGATGAAATGCTGCACTTCAACGAGTTCGACTACGTCATCGTCAACGAGGTGTTCGACACTGCCGTGGACGAGCTGTGCGCCATCTTCACTGCCAGCCGCCTGCGCCGGGAGGCCCAGAAGGTGCGCCACGCCGGCCTGATCCAGGCGCTGCTGACCCCCGATCCGGGTGCAACTGACTGATTCCAAAAGAATCGGGTAGGGGTTGGCTTGATTTTGTCCAGCCCCTGCCAGTACACTCCGTCCCCTTTCCCTCATTCGACTGAGCGGCCGACCGGTCGCCGGGAGCCCGTATGGCCCGCATCACCGTAGAAGATTGCCTGGAAGTCGTTAACAACCGTTTCGAACTGGTCATGATGGCGTCCAAGCGTGCCCGCCAGCTCGCCAACGGCGTGCAGGCCACGCTGGACAACAGCGAGACCGAGGACAAGCCGACCGTGCTGGCGCTGCGCGAAATCGCCGCCCGCAAGATCGACAACGCCCTGATCGACGAAGTCGAGAAGGCCGAGCGTGAGCGCGCCGAGCGCGAAGCGCTGGAGTGGGCTGCCGCCGAAGTGGTCGCCGACGAAGACATGTCCAAGAACGACGATTGATCGCATCGATCAACGTAATCGTTGGATACACCGAACAGCCCGCCCCGTGCGGGCTGTTTCGCATTCAGGATTTGCCGTAAACGTCGCGCTGGAATAGGCTTCGGGCATGAACCCAGGCCCCACTGCCAAGGTCGCCGCAGCCCCCGCTGCCGCCGTACCCGACTACGTCCTCCAGCTTGAACGCGCCGCCCATTACCTGCCGCCGGAACAGCTGCCGCTGTTGCGCCGTGCCTGGGAAGTCGGGGCCTCCGCGCACGCTGGGCAGACGCGCAAGTCGGGCGAGCCCTATATCACCCATCCGGTGGCCGTGGCCCAGGTGCTGGCCGAACTCGGCCTGGACGTGGAAGCGCTGATCGCCGCGATCCTGCACGACACCATCGAAGACACCCCGCTGACCCGCGAGGCGCTGGCCGCCGAGTTCGGCGAAGCCGTGGCCGAACTGGTCGACGGTGTCACCAAGCTGGACAAGCTGAAGTTCCGTGACCGCCAGGAGGCGGCCGCCGAGAGCTTCCGCAAGATGCTGCTGGCGATGTCGCGCGACCTGCGCGTGATCATGATCAAGCTGGCCGACCGCCTGCACAACATGCGCACGCTGGGCGCGCAGAGCCGCGAAGCGCGTGGCCGCATCGCCCGCGAGACGCTGGAGATCTACGCGCCCATCGCCCAGCGCCTGGGCATGAGCCTGGTCAAGAGCGAGCTGCAGAACCTGGGGTTCAAGGCGCTCTACCCATGGCGCCACGCCATCATCGAAAAACACATCCGCAGCCAGCCGGTGGTGCGCCGCGAAGCGATGGCGCAGGTGGAAGTGCAGCTGTCGCAGCGCCTGGCCAAGGAGGGCATCGAGCATCGGCTGATCAGCCGCATCAAGACCCCGTGGAGCATCTACAACAAGATGCGCGACGAGAACAAATCCTTCGACCAGGTGATGGATGTGTTCGGCTTCCGCCTGGTCGTGCGCAGCGTGCCCAGCTGCTACCACGCGCTGGGTTCGGTGCACGCCACCTTCAAGCCACTGGATGGGCGCTTCCGCGATTTCATCGCCATTCCCAAGGCCAACGGTTACCAGTCGCTGCACACGGTGCTGTTCGGGCCGTATGGCTCGCCGATCGAAGTGCAGATCCGTACCGAGGAAATGGACCTGATCGCCGAACGCGGCGTGGCCGCGCACTGGACCTACAAGTTCGGCGGCGATTCGCCCAACAGCGCACAGAGCCGTGCCCATGCGTGGATCGTCGAGCTGATCGACTCGCAGCGCGCCGCCGGTTCCTCGCTGGAATTCCTCGACAACGTCAAGGTCGACCTGTTCCCTGACGAGGTCTACCTGTTCACCCCGAAGGGCAAGATCCTGGCCCTGCCGCGCAACTCCACCGCGCTCGATTTCGCCTACGCCGTGCATACCGACGTGGGCAACATGGCGGTGGCTTCGCGCGTGGACAAGAAACTGGTGCCGCTGCGAACCAAGCTGGTGTCGGGCCAGTCGGTGGAGATCATCACCGCGCGCTCGGCCACGCCGAAACCGCAGTGGCTGGAATTCGTGGTGACCAGCAAGGCACGCACCGCCATCCGCCACCAGCTCAAGCAGCTGGAGCACGAAGATGCCGTGCAGCTCGGCCATCGCATGCTCGACCGCGCGCTGGAAGCGATGGATTCGTCGCTGGAGCGCCTGCCGAAAGGCCGCTTGGATGCGTTCCTGGCCGAACACCGCTTCCCGCGCCTGGAAGCGCTGCTGGCCGAGGTCGCACTGGGCAACTGGATGCCGACCCAGGCTGCGCAGGCGCTGATGGCCTACGCCGAACTGCGTGGCGGCCCGCATTCGCGCCACCACTCGCAGGAGAAGATCCTGATCAACGGCAGCGAGCGTGGCGTGGTGACCTTCGCCGGCTGCTGCCAGCCGATACCCGGCGACGAGATCATGGGCTACCACACCGCCGGCAAGGGCATCGTGGTGCACCGCATGGACTGCCCGAACCTGGCCGAGCTGCGCAAGTCGCCCGAGCGCTGGGTGCCGATCGGCTGGGACACCACCGTCTCCGGCGACTACGACACCTCGCTGGTGGTGGAAGTGGAGAACGGCACCGGCGTGCTGGCGCAGCTGGCCGCCGCCATCGCACAGAGCCATTCCAACATCGAACGCGTGGACTACCTGGACCGCGACTTCAACGCCGCCGTGCTGGCGTTCAACATCCAGGTGCGCGACCGCAACCACCTGGCCGAAGTGATGCGCCGCCTGCGCCGCCTGTCGGTCGTGCAATCGGTACGCCGCCAGTAGGTCCTGCGCGTACCGGTAGTGCCGGCCGCTGGCCGGCAACCCATGGATCCGCGACGGCATCGCGATTGCCGGCCAACGGCCGGCACTACCGAGGCGGCGCGGTAGATCCACGCCATGCGTGGATGCACCCCCAGCCGGTACAATCACCGCTCTGTTTTCCCCCAAGCACCGGAGCGACCCATGTCCCGCCAGATCATCAACACCGAAAAGGCCCCCGCCGCCATCGGCCCGTACTCGCAGGCCGTGCGCGCCGGCAACACCGTGTACTTCTCCGGCCAGATCCCGCTTGACCCGGCTACCGGCGACATCGTCGGCGCCGGTGACGTCGAAGCACAGGCCCGCCGCGCCTTCGACAACCTCAAGGCCGTGGCCGAAGCCGCAGGTGGTTCGCTGGACAAGGTCGTGCGCCTGGGCCTGTACCTGACCGACCTGGGCGAGTTCGCCAAGGTCAACGCGGTCATGCAGGACTACTTCCAGGCCCCGTACCCGGCCCGTTCCACCATCGAAGTCTCCGGCCTGCCGAAGGGCGCCAGCTTCGAGGTCGACGCGGTGATGGTCATCGACTGACCGCCACGTGGCACGCAAGGCGGCGGTCACCCCGGTCCTGTCACCGTCCGGCGAAGCATCCCTGGCGATGCTTGCCGGCGTCGGTCCGGCCGTGGCCGCCAAACTGCAGGCGCGTGGCCTGGCCACCCTGCAGGATCTCTGGCTTCATCTGCCGCTGCGCTATGAAGACCGGACCCGGCTGACCCGCATCGAAGACCTGCGCAACGGCGTGCCGGCGCAGGTGGAAGGGCGGGTGGTCGCGGTCGAGCGTGGCATGCGCTACCGGCCGATGCTGAAAGTGGCGGTGGAAGACGAAGGGCAGGGCACCCTGGTGCTGCGCTTTTTCCACTTCCGCCAGCAGCAGGTCGGGCAGTTCGCGGTCGGCACCCGGCTGCGCTGCTTCGGCACGCCCAAGCCCGGCCACCTCGGCCTGGAAATCGTCCATCCCAGCTACCAGGTGCTGGGCCGCAACGATGATCCCGAACTCGGCGACCGCCTCGACCCGGTGTATCCCACCGTCGAAGGGGTCGGCCCGATGACCATGCGCAAGCTGATCGGCCAGGCGCTGGACCGCCTGCCCGAGGAGAGCACGCTGGAATTGCTGCCCAGCGGCTGGCTCGATGGCCTGGGCCTGCCTTCGCTGCGCAGCGCGCTGCTGACCGTGCACCGTCCACCGCCGGATGCCGATCTGGCCGCGTTGGCGGCTGGTACCCACCCGGCGCAGCGTCGCCTGGCGATGGAAGAACTGCTGGCCCATCACCTCAGCCTGCGTCGCCAGCGCATTGCCTTGCAGGCACACCATGCGCCGCCGCTGGCCGGTCCTGGCAAGCTGGCCAAGGCGCTGCTGAAGCAGCTGCCGTTCGCGCTGACCGGCGCGCAGGCACGCGTGTTCAAGCAGATCCGTGAAGATCTCGCGCGCCCCAGCCCGATGCTGCGGCTGGTGCAGGGCGACGTGGGCTCCGGCAAGACCGTGGTGGCTGCGCTGGCCGCCATGCTGGCGGTGGAGCAGGGCAAGCAGGTCGCGCTGGCCGCACCCACCGAACTGCTGGCCGAGCAGCACCTCAACAATCTGCGCGGCTGGCTCGAACCGCTGGGCGTGCGCGTCTGCTGGCTGGCCGGCAAGGTCACCGGCAAGGCGCGCGCCAAGGTCATCGAGCAGGTCGCCACCGGCGAAGCGCAGGTCGTGGTTGGCACCCATGCGCTGATGCAGGACGCGGTGGTGTTCCAGGATCTGGCCTTGGCCATTGTCGACGAGCAGCACCGCTTTGGCGTGCACCAGCGGCTGGCCCTGCGTGACAAGGGGGCAGGCGCACACAGCGTGCCGCACCAGCTGGTGATGACCGCCACGCCCATTCCGCGCACGCTGGCGATGTCCGAATACGCGGACCTGGATGTATCGGCCATCGACGAACTGCCGCCCGGCCGCACCCCGGTGCAGACCGTGGCGCTGAACAACGATCGCCGTCCGGAACTGATCGAACGCATCGCGCTGGCCTGCCAGGAAGGGCGGCAGGTGTACTGGGTGTGCACGCTCATCGAGGAAAGCGAAGAACTGGATGCCACGCCCGCGCAGGCCACTTACGAATCGCTGCAGGCGTTGCTGCCCGGCGTGCGCGTGGGCCTGGTGCATGGCCGCCTGAAGGCGGCGGAAAAGCTGGCGACGATGGTGGCGTTCAAGGCCGGCGAGATCGACCTGCTGGTGGCCACCACCGTGATCGAAGTGGGCGTGGACGTACCCAATGCTTCGTTGATGGTGATCGAGAACGCCGAGCGTCTCGGCCTGGCCCAGCTGCACCAGCTGCGCGGTCGGGTGGGGCGTGGTTCGGCGGTGTCGCGCTGCGTGCTGCTGTACCAGGCGCCGCTTTCGCAGATGGCGCGCGAGCGCCTGCAGACGATGCGCGACACCAACGATGGCTTCGTCATTGCCGAAAAGGATCTGGAACTGCGCGGTCCCGGCGAACTGCTGGGCACCCGCCAGACCGGCCTGGCCGGCTTCCGCATTGCCGATCTGGCCCGCGATGCCGGCTTGTTGCCCGGCGTGCACGACCTGGCCGGGCGCCTGCTGGCCCAGCAACCGGCGCTGGCCGACCGCGTGGTCAACCGCTGGATCGGCACCGCCGTGCGCTACGCCTCGGCGTAGGGCGCCGGGCGCGCGACGAATCGGTAGCGCCGGGCCATGCCCGGCGGCCGTTCGCGCAGGGGTCGGATCCCTTTGCGCAGCAAAAGGCTCTGATCCCGTTTCCAAGACGGCTCATCCACACGTGGCGTGGCTCTACTCCGCGCTGCGCGCGTGAGTCGAGCATGGCTCGACTCTACAGTGGCCGCGGCCGGCCATATCCATGTTCATCGTTGTGTGCATGCAGGATCACGCAACACGTCAGGTGATGACGTGGCTTTGGTTGGTTGTGCCCAGCATCCGGCCAGAAATATCGCCCGATCGAGGGACATGTCGACGCGGTGCAGCCAAACGAAATAGCCTCTTACCAGCGGTAGTTCATCCCGAGCTGCGCACTGACCTGGTAGTAGCCACTGGCTTGCTGGCGGGCCCACCCAGCCCACACGCTCACGCCGTTGGCAAACTTCACTGACGCTCCGGCACTTACTTCGACACGATTGCGTGGAACGCGCGCGTCTACCAGTTCTCCGTCCATGTACACCCGCGATTCGGCGCGGTCGCGCAGCCAGTTTGCAGCCAGGTACGGCTGCACCTGCGCCGCAGGGTTTTCCCACCGCGTCACGCCGGACAGGCGGAGGCCTGCGCGACCGAACAGGCCATCGGCATCATCGGTGGTCACCACCGTGCCGTTGGCTTCAGTGTGACGCGTGCCGTCCCATTTGCTGTAGCCGACCTGCAATTGTGGTTCCAGAAACACATTACTGTGGCCGTTGCTCGCGCCAAAGCGGAACGCGTAGCCGGTCTCAAGCGCGCTCTGCCACGCGCGGCTGTCATAGTGCTCGGTTGCCAGGCCGACGCCTTCCACACGGTTACGGAACTGCGCCCGCTGCACGGTGCCATCCACGTAGAATCCGCTGTAGGAATCTGCCCCAATGCCCGCACGCCAAGTGCCATATACGCCCAACGCTTCACCCTTTACTTTGCCTCGGGCGTAGTAGCCGCTGAGAGCGTTGGTGGATGTGCTGGCGGCATTGCCGCTGGATAGCATGATGCCCACGCCACCGCCATTACGGGCACGCCACAGGTCAGCACCGACGCTCAGCGTCTGGCTGCTACCGTGGATGCCCAGCTGGCGGCTGGCCGCATCGAAGCCCCGACGAGCGCCGTCCACGCGCGCCCAGGCGCGGCCACCGTTCTGGCCTGTGCTGCGCTCGTGGTAGCCGATGCGCATCATTTCCTGCGAAGCACGCAGGTTAGCCAGATAGGCGCCGCCCTCAGGACGGATTACGGGATCAGGATGCGGAGGAGGGGCCAGGTTGCCATCTCCGGGATCGATGGGATCCACCGGATCCACCGGATCCGCCGGTTCGATCGGATCTACCGGATCTACCGGATCCACCGGATCCACCGGATCTATCGGATCTACCGGATCGACAGGCGGTGTGCAGCTGGAAGGATCTGCGTCGCACGGGTCCGGCGGCGTCGGCAATACCGAGCGCAGATACCAGTTGCCATCTGCGCCAGTGCCCTTGTGAAGGAAGTACTCGTACTGGCCGCCCACGGCGCGGCCGGCCAGAGTGAACTGTCCATTGGATGTTCCACCCACCGAGATAAGCTCGATGCCGTCCTGGGTCGCTGCTCCGACGCCTCCCACATTGGTCACCCGGATATTGGCGGTGCCTCGTGTGTCGCCGCCGATGACCAGTCGGTCGGTCGCCGCATCATCGCCGCCAAGCACGGTATTGAAAAGGAGAGTCCCGCCATCACCAGTGAAGTCGCCGCTGATCGCCAGCGTTTGGAAGGCATCGTCTCCGCCCAGTGCAAGCACTGCGTCAGGGCCGAGCAGCAGGCGGCCGATGCGGCTGTCGCCGGTCATATGCCACTGCGCATTGTGCAGGGCAATGGTCCGTCCGCCGTCGATCACCCCGGCCAAAGTGGCGCCGTCGCCCAGCGTGACGTCCAAGCCAGAGTCAGTGCGCTGGCCGATCAGATCGCCGGCCAGATGCGAGGCGTGAACCTGCAGGTCCACCTGCGCGCTGGCCTGTGCGCGCAGCAGGACGCCCGTTCCGGCGGTCAGCGAAGCACCGTTGCGAACGGTGATGGTGTTTCTGCCGGATATGCCCCCAGTAACCTGCACGGCGTCGCCATTGACGGAGGTAATCCGCGCGCCATCGAGCATGACGCTGGCTGTGTTGCCGGAATCGTCCACGCGCAGCCCCGCGCGATCTCCCTCGATACTCCCGCCCCGCGCAACCAGGGTGCCGCCGCCCTGCATCAGCACGCCCATGCCATTGGCCCCGCCACCCTGCAGACGGCTGTCGCGTAGTGCCAGCGTACTGGCACCCGAGAGCACGACCGCTGTGCCCGACGCTGCAGTGACGGTAGTGCCTTCCAGTCGCGCCTGCGCAGGTGCCGCCGCACTGGCGGTCGTGCTGATCACCACGCCGCCTGTGCGCCCGGCAAGGGTGCTGCCGGTGATGTCCGCTTCGCTGTTGATCATGGACACGGCGATTCCGCCTGCACTGATCCGGCTGTCAGCCACGCTGGCACGGCTGTCGGTCATTCTTAGGCCAATGCTGGTCAGCACATTGGACGTACTCAGATCCACATCGTCCAGACGAACGTTCGCCCTGTCCTCGACATCCACACCAATACGCCCGGCTGAAAGCACGGAGCGGGAGAGGCTCATATCAGTACCGGCGCGAATCGCCCAGATGCCTGTCCCGTCAGATTCAATATCCACCTGGTCGAGATAGGCAACGCTGTTGTTGATCAGCGCGGCATACCCACTACGGTCGACGTAGCCAAGGGTTCCGCCCCGCATATCGAGCCGGCCCCGCAGTACATTCACAAAATCAAGTCGGGCATCTTCTGCTGCAAGGCGCGAATCGGTCACGAATGCGTTAAGCACGCGCGAATGCGGTCGCAACTGCAGCACTGCCCCGTCGAGGACGAACCAGTCTTCCACGCGATCGCCGGGTTGTACGACATGCGTCGCGTCGGGTCCGGAGATAGTCGCGGCGAAGGCCTGCGACACGGGTAGAGTAAGGCCGGCCATAAGAGCGAGCGTCAGAGGGCGCGAGCGCGGAGCACAGCGGTTTGTCATCGTGTCGCACTCCTCGAGCGATAGGGGCATGCCAGAAATTGTCGCAGTTGGATCGATTGGCGCGGGCCGAGTGTTGCCCAGCAGATCCATTGACACCATGCAACAAGTTGCAAATTCCCGCGCCTGAGCCAATGCAATGAACCGAAGGCTGATGCTGCGCCGCCCGCTGGGTCGCACCGCCTCTCGCTTGGGCGCGGATGGCCGGACTGCGTGATTTCAGCGCATCACCGTCCATGCGGATCCGGCGGCGACGCAATTCGTTCGCCTGAGCATAGCTCAGCTCTACAGGACGCGTGTGGCTACCTCACGGTGTAATTTTGGCCTCGGCATCGCGCGGCGTGCCGTAATCGTCCAGCCACTGGAACGTCACCGACGACGGCATCGCCGTACCGGCCGGCAGTGGCAGGTTCAGCGCTCCGCCAGGGGCAATCATGCTTCCCTCCATTTTGCGGCCGTCGGCCAGGGTCAACGTGCTCAGGGTCACGTGGTACGCACTCGGGTTGGTCACCTGCAATGCGTCGCCTTGCGCGCGCCATTGCAGCTCCCCGGCGGCATCACGCGCACTGCCGGGCAGCCCGGCGGGGCGATGGAACAGCTTCACCCGGGTACGCACCGCAAACTGCAGAAGGTTCTTGTCCGCCGCATCCTTGGGCTTTGGCGGAATATCCAGCAGGTTGAAATAGAACACCGATTCGCGGTCAACGGGTAGCGGTGCTTCACCAGGACGCGGCGCGTACGTGATGCGGAATGCCTGCCCCTGGTGCGCCTGCAGCAGGCGCGGCTCGGCCGGGGTCAGCCGGAACGGGGTGCGCACGTGTTCCGGCCGGGCCGCGCTGTCGCCGTTGTCGATCCACACCTGCACCATTGCCGCCTGTTCGCCGCGGTTGCTGGCCTGCACGGTCACGTCGCGGCCCTTGGCGGCATCGTGCACGATGCGCGTGCCTTGAAGCGTCACCGCGGCGTGCGCGGGCAGCGGCATCGCGCCCGCCAGTGCGGCGGCCCATGCGATTGCTCGAAAGTTCATGGCTTGACTCCTGTGCACGCCGTTGCCGGCCGTGTCAGGGCCGGCAACAGGCAGGGCTTTACCTGTAGACAACCACGAAGTCGCCCGATGCGTTGGCCGTGCCGGCAGTGGCATTCTGGGCCGGCGAGGCGTACCACGCGCTGTAGTCAAGCTGGCCGCTGCCGGCAGCGGGGATGGTTACCCACTGCAGCGGGTCCTCGCCGATCTTCTGGTGGTTGCCGGCGACGTCATACAGGGCCACGCCCACGTTGGTGGCGCTGGAACCGGCGTTGAGCGCGAGGTTGCCGGTGGCACCATCCGGTGCGCCGCCAAAACGCACACCCACATCCTGATCGGCGCCCGAGCCGGAACAGTCCAGCAGGATGCTGAAGTTCTTCTGGCCAGCGCGGGTGTTGGCATTGATGGAGGTCAGCTCGACCTTGCCCATCGCCACGGTGATGGTGCCTGCGGCCGCCTGCACTGCGCAGGTGGTGGGCATGATTTCGCCGGTGATTTCCAGCTTCTCGGCAGACGCAACCGGCGCGACACCGACCAGCAGGCAGGCGCCCAAGGCGCGGATGAAGTTCGTCATGGGATTCTCTCGGTGGAGCGGAAAGGAGACGCCGACGAGCGCCCTGCGCCCTGTCAGCAGCGCGCAGTCTCCCCGCGCAGGCAGAGGGCGCCAATGAAAATAGTTGCAAATCGTGTTCATGGCCCGGTGATTGCAACAAGTCCAATGGGATCACGCGTGCGAGGTTTCTAGAGTACGGTTCGACCCGCGACCCGCGACCCAGCGGCCCGAGGCGCTCCCGTGATCACGCCCGGCCGTTTCCACATCCGCATCGTTCCCGGCCGCAGGATGTCGCCGCTGCTTGTATTGCTGGCAGCCACCACGGATGCAGCCGCCTGCCAGCGGCTCGGCAGCGCCTACCAGGGGCTGGACGATAACGGCTCGGTGCCCAACGTCGGCAGACCCGACTATCGGTTCGGTGGCACCGTCGGCTTTCTCCGCACAGCGTACCGCTGCCCGCCGAGCCCGATGTCCTTCCAGGTGGAAGTGGCGCTTGCAGGGCTTACCCACGTGCGTGACATCCATATGAGCGCGCCGTGTTTGCGGCTTGTCTTATCAACGATCCCGACCGTTCCATGCTCATCGGCATCCAACATCAGGTCATGGGTGGGGTTCAGGGGGCGGCTCGACGCCTCTGCATCCGGGCCGGATGGTCCAGCATGATGCGGGGACTCTCCCCAGTCACGCGGACCTCGATGTCGGCGTCGTCATCATGTATTTCCTCCCGGGGGGCGCCATGGAAAGCGTGCCCTACCACCATCTAGGCACCATCGAGACCTGGCCGGTAAGCGACCCCAGCCAGCGCCTGCGGCACCCTGTCTCACTCGGCTTCAAGGTACCTGCGTTGACCTGTGCGCTGGTACAGCGCGATGTCACGCTGGCTCCGGCGTCGGCCGAAAGGCTGCAACAGCCGGATGACACTGCAGGTGACACGCCCTTCGACGTGATGATGGCCTGCCCCACCGCGAAAATCGATGTAACGCTGAGTATGAGCGATGCAAACGATCCGGCCAGCACCGGCAGCGTGCTGACGCCTTCTACCGGCTCCGATGCAGGAGGCGTACGCATGCAACTGCTGCGCGGCGGCCAGCCAATGCAGCTCGGGAAACGTTGGAATTACGGTTACTCCAGCAAGGGTGACCAGCCGTTGAGCTTCAGCGCACGCTACCTGCGTGTCGCAGAGCCGCTGGCCGGGCGTGGTGAAGGGCGAGGCGGTGCTCACCGCGGATTACCGCTGAGTTCGCTCGCCGCTCCATTGCTGCAGTCGCAATAAATTCGATAGGCATCCGCGACACGCCTGCCTAGTCTTCGCCGCGACGCCCGCGCCTGTGCGGGCTGCGACCTGGCAATCCCCATGACTCCGCGTTTCTTCCCGTCTCGACCGGTCCCGCGATACAGTGCGCTGCCTGCCGCCATTGCCTTCGCGCTGTGCGGCGCGAGCCCTGCGGCCGTGGCCGACCACCTTGAGTTCAGCAGTGGCTTTCTCATCGGAGGACAGGCCATCGACCTGCAGCGCTATGCGCAGGGCAACCAGCTGCCCGATGGCGAATACCCTCTGGAACTGCTGACCAATGGCAATTTCCAGCGCAACGTGGACATTGCAGTGCGGGATGGCGTGCTGTGCCTGCCGACGGCCGTGGTGCGGCAGTTGGAGTTGAGGGACGAGATTCTTGCCGCGCTTGATGACGATCCGGATGCGTGTGTGGATCTGCCCGACCTTATCGAGGGTGCCACCGTTGAACTGGACAGCAGCGCATTGCAGCTGCACCTGGGCGTGCCACAGGCGGCGCAGGCACGCAGTGCGCGCGGGTACGTGGCACCGGACCAGCGCGATCGCGGCATCACCGCTGGCTTCATCGATTACAGCCTCAACCGCAACCGTAGCGGTGGACGTGACAGCACTTACCTGGGCGTCAACGCCGGGCTGAACGTGGGCGCTTGGCGGCTGCGCCATCGCTCGGCCGTCAGCCAGGGCTCGGAGGGCCGCCATCACGACGTGATCGGCAGTTCGCTGCAGCGCGACCTGCCCGGCTGGGACAGCCAGCTGTTGCTGGGCCAGGGCAATACCGGCGGCGAACTGTTCGAGAGTGTCGCCTTCACCGGCCTGCGGCTGGCCACCGACGAGCGCATGCTGCCCGATTCGCTGCGCGGCTTTGCGCCGGTGGTGCGCGGCATCGCCGAGGGCAACGCGGTGGTACGCATCCGCCAGAATGGCACCATCATCCACGAGACCACGGTGGCGCCGGGCCCGTTCGTCATCGACGATCTCTACCCCACCCACTTCGGGGGCGACCTTGAAGTCACCGTTACCGAGCCGGATGCCCGCGAGCAGCGCTTCACCGTCAACTTCTCCGCCGTGCCACAGGCATTGCGTCCGGGCGCCAGCCGCTTCAGCGCCACGGTCGGCCAACTGCGCGACACCAGCGATCGCTGGGACGAACTGCGCTTTGCCGAGGCCACCTACGCCCGCGGCATCAGCAACCGCTTGACGCTGCTGGGCGGTGCGCAGCTGGGTGAGGATTACCGGTCGCTGTTGGCCGGTGCAGCGGTGAATACACCGGTGGGCGCCTTCGGTGCAGACGTCACCCATTCGCGCGCGCAACCGCTGCATGCCGGGGCGGTCAGCGGCAACAGTGTCCGCATCAACTACCAGCGCTATGTCGCACGCAGCGGCACCCACTTCGGCCTGGCCGCCTACCGCTACAGCACGCGCGGCTACCTGTCGCTGGGTGATTTCGCCCGCGTGCGCAGCGACGACTGGGGCCATGCCAGCCGTGCCCGCCAGCGCTACCAGGTCAATTTCTCGCAGAAACTGGACCAGCGCAGCACGCTGTACCTCAGCGGCGGCCATACCCGCTACTGGGGTGATACACGGCGCCGCAGCGATGTGCAGCTGGGCGTGCAGACTGTGCTGGGTGTGGCCAACATCGGTGTCTCCGCGTTGCGCTACCAGCTCGACGCAGGGCACGCGGATACCCGCTATGGGCTCACCGTCAGCGTGCCATTGGGCCGTCGCCCCAGCACGCCGCGGTTCAACAGCCAGCTCAGCCACGCCGCCAGCGGCACGCAGGCACAGCTGGGCATCAACGGCGTGCTGGGCGAAAAGCGTGCTCTCAGTTACAGCGTGTCGGCCAGCGACGGCGGCGGCAGCCAGAGCAACGCCAGCGCCTACGCCACTTACCAGGGCAGCCGCGGCAACGTCAACGCGGGCTACAGCCGCAGCGGCAGTTACCGCAACCTGTCGCTGGGGGCCAGCGGCAGCGTCGCCCTGCACCGCGGTGGCATGAATCTGGGGCCGCCGGTAGGTGAGGGCTTTGCACTCATCCATGCCGAGGGGGCGGAGGGGGCGCAGGTGGGCTATGGCGGCCAGGTGCGCGTGGCGGGCAACGGCTATGCGCTGCTGCCGCACATCAGTCCGTACCGCTGGAACCAGATCGACCTGGATCCGTCCGGCCTGCCGATCGAGGTGGAACTGCTGCAGACCTCGCAGCGCGTGGCACCCACGGCCGGCAGCATCGTGCGCGTGGCCTTCAACGCAGCGCGGGAGCGCACGCTGTTCATCGATGTTACCGACGCACTGGGCCAGCCATTGCCATTCGCTGCGCGGGTGGAGGACGAGCACGGCGTGCCCAGGGGCGCCGTCGGGCAGGGCGGCGTCATCCAGCTGCGTGGCGCGCAGGAGGCCGGCACGCTGATCGTCGACCCGGAGGGCCCGAAGCGCTGCCGCTTGCATTACCGCATGCCCGATGCACCCGATGGCTACGGCCTGTCGTGGAGCCAGGCATTGTGCGCGCCCCTGGCTGCCCCCGCGCGGGGCCTGCAGGCCGCCGCGCCCGAAACGTACTGATCCGCCATTCCCTTCCACAGGAGATTTTCCATGACTGCTGCTGCCGTGCGTAACGCCTCGTTTCTCGCATTGATGGCCACCGCCCCTGCCGCACTGGCCGATTCCGCCACGCTCACCATCAGCGGCCGCGTGCTGCCCGGGACCTGCACCTTGAACGCGCCCGCCATCACGCTGGACCCGGTCAAAGCCAACGAACTCACCCAGGGGGACAACCAGCTCAAAGCCGGCACGCTGGATTTCACTGGCTGCGTGGGCGTGACCAAGGCCACCCTGTCCTTCGCCGGTACCGCCGCCGACGGCGACGCCGAGCGCTGGAAGAACACCGCTGCCACCGACGCGGCCGACGGCGTATCGATTGCGCTGCTGCAGGGCGCCACCGGCACGACCTACCTGAAGAACGGCGATACCGGCATTGACGTGCCGGTGACCGGTGCCACCGCCAGCTTTGCCCTGCGGGCCGGGTATTACCTGACCACGGTGGGCACAGTTACGGCGGGCGCGGTGCAGACTGAAATCACGGTGACGGCGGATTACCAATGAGCGCCGCCCGATGCAGTGTTCCCCGTACCGGCAAGATCGCCGCTGCAGCGCTTCTGGCGCTGTCCGGCATCGGCGCTGCCTGCGCGTGCACGTCACTGGAGCTGCCCCCTTTGAACCATGAGAGCGAGCATCCCACATACCCTTCATTTCCGAATCAACGGATCAGCTACACCACCATCATCCCCAAGATCCGCGGCTGTACGGTCGACGCCGAGGACCTGGGGATGGTCATCCGAGTGGAATTTCCGGGCCTGACGCCTGCCGGCACCATCTACTTCGACGGACAGAACCATCCTGCCTATGAGGCTGGCCCGGATTCGCCGCTCATGATTTTTCGCTGGTCACAAGCCAACCCGTTCTACCCGCCGGGTGTACCGTTGGCGCTGGGCGTCCCGACGCCCGTCCGTTCGTCCGCGGCGTCGAACATGCTGTTCAACCTGCATGTTGGCTTCTTTACGCGGCCGGACGATCACCGGCTGCGCACGATGGATATCAGTGGTGGAAGCGTCCACGTCGACGTCGGCGCCTATCCTGCGCTTGGCGGCAGCAGTGCGCTGCATCTGAGGTTGGTTTTCCCCGCTCCCACGTGCCCGCTGGATGATGCCGTCGAGGCATTGCAGGACGTACAGGCGGCCGAGCTGAACGCGCCGGGAAGCACCGCCAGGGAAAAGGTGATCGCCATCCGGATGAACTGCGGGACGGACGCCCCCAGAGCAACGATGACACTCACCGATGCGGGCGATGCAGCCAATACCGGCAGCTTGCTCACACCTACCGCCGATTCGGATGCCGGCGGCGTGCGGGTCCAGCTGCTGCGCAATGGCGCCGCGGTCCAGTTCGGGCAGCCGTGGAACTTCGATCCTGGCATCGGCGGCGTACATGACCACACATTCACGGCACGCTACTACCGCACCAGCGATGCGCTGATACCCGGGAGCGTGAAAGGCGAGGCAGTGTTGAACGCGGATTACCGATAGCGCACCACGGGCCATGCCCGGCGGCAACGGAACGCATGACGCGGGGTAGCGCCGGGCCATGCCCGGCGGCAACCAAAGGCCGTGCCTGTCAGGCCGCGTGCACCTGCAACCCCACGTATTCGCACAGGCCCCGACAGGCCAGCAGCAGCGCTTCGCGCGCCGCGTCGTCCAACTGCTGGCTTTCATCGCCATCCACGCGCACGCGTTCGCTGGCCTGCAGCAGTTCCACCAGGAAGGTCAGGCCAGCATTGGCGCGGTCGATACGGGACAGGGCCCAGCGTTGGCTCTGGGTGCGCCCGGCGGCAGGCAACGGTTGACCGTCGGCAGCATCCACTTCGTGGATGGTGCGCAGGCAACCCAACAGCGTGACGCCGTTGGCGGCGCCCGCCTGCAGGCTGGCCAGCGTGGTTTCGAGCGTGCGGGCCAGGTCATCGGGCAGGCGCGCAGCGGCCTCGCCGAGGGTGGCAAACAGAAAGGGATAGTGACTGGCGCTCATGGCGGCGTCCTCATGCGTGTGGCAAAGGAGCCACCCCGCTTGGCAGCAAGGGTGGCGGACGGTGCGTGGTTGCAATACCGGTGGTAACTCAGCGAAACGCCGGCGGGCACGAGGCCCCCACGCACCGCCCGCCATGAAGCACGCGGACGGATTGCCTGCCGGCGCCACGCACAGGAGGGCGCGACGCCGGCAGACAAGCGTAAACAAATGAGTTACCAAACGGGATTGCAAGCCCGTGCCACCCGTTGTCGGTGGCCCCACATGATTTGCACGCAGCGTTGGTGCTGCCAATGAGAAAAGTTTGAAAGTTCGAAAAACTCGCAAAGCGAGGGCGCAACGGGCGCGCGTGCCGATTGCGACAAACCTGTAGAGTCGAGCCCATGCTCGGCTGCTTCCGCCGGGGTTGGCGCCAAAAGCAGCCGAGCATGGGCTCGGTTCTACAAAAAGCAAAAAGCAGAAAGCAGGGTGCACCGGTTGGGTCGGGCCAAAACAAAAACGGTGCCGGATCTCACCGGCGCCGTTCTTTCACCTACCTCACCACTTATAGGCAACGCTCAGGTTCCCTGTGGCTTCGCGATAGCCATGGTCGCCGCGCATCACACCCAGCCCGCCCCATGCGCTGAAGCCGGAGCGGAATTCCACGCGCGCACCCGCGCTCAGTTCATAGCGGTTGCGCGGAATGCCCGCCTTCAGTACTTCATCGTCGAAGGCAATGCCATTGCCCGCCCCATCGCGGTACCAGTTGGCTGCCAGATACGGGCTGACCGAGGCCCCCACTGCCGGGCGCGATTCGCCCTGCAGACGCAGGCCGGCACGGCCCGACAGGCCGGTGTTACCAGAAGCGTGCACCACGGTGCCATTGGCCTCGGTGTGCACGTCGGTCTTCGCATCGGTGTAGATCAGCTGCAGTTCCGGCTGCAGGCTCAGCGCGGTGTTGCCGATCTGGCCAATGCCGAAGCGGTACCCAGCTTCCACCGAGCTCTGCCACACATCCGAGTCGTAGCGTTCCTCGGCCAGGCCTTCGCCCTGCACGCGGTTGCGGAACTGGCCGCGCTGCACGCTGGCATCCACATACAGCGCGTCGCTGGCCCAGTTGCCGTACACACCAAGCGCGCCGCCTTCCACCTTGCCGCGTGCGCTGTAACCGGTCAGCTGCGAACGCGAGGTCGCGCTGGACTGGGCAGCGGTGCCCATCACGCCCACGCGGCCACGGCCATCGTCGAACACGCCCAGATCGGCACCCAGCTGCACGCGCGAGCGCTGCACACGCAGGTCCAGCTGGTCTTCCACCGCCCCGAGCCTGCTCTGGTTCGCATCCACCCGTGCCCAGCCGCGCACGCCCTCGGCAGCAGGCGTGCCGCCCTGGCGGTCGCGCCAGGTATGGCGCAGCAGCTGGTCCAGCGCGAACTGGTTGGCCAGGTAGACACCGGCCTCCGGGCGCAGCACCGGTACCGGGTCGATGGGGTCCACCGGATCGATCGGCGTGATCGGCGTGCACTCGGGTAGTGTCGGGTCGGCCTGGCAGGGGTCCGGCGCCGTGGCCAGTTCCGAGCGCAGGTACCAGTTGCCATTGGCGTCCTTCACCAGGGAATACTCGTACTGCCCGCCCACGGCGCGGCCGACCAGGTCGAACTGCGCATTGGACGCACCACCGATATCGATCAGCTCGATGCCGCGCTCGGTCTTCGCCCCGGCGCCGCCGGCATTGAGCACGCGCACGTTGGCCTGGCCGTTGGCATCGCCGTTGATCACCAACGTGTCGGTCAGCGAGGTGTCATCGCCCAGCACGGTGTTGAACAGCAGGGTGCCGCCGTTGCCGGTGAATTCATCCACGGTGAGCGTGTTGAACGTACTGCCATCACCCAGGCCGACGGTGCCAGTGGCGCCCAGGGTGAGCTGGCCGACAGTGCTGTCGCCCGTCAGCAGCCAGGTGCTGTCGCCATCGATATTGGCGGACGTGACATTGTTGAAGCGGCCGTCGATGCGGGCGTTGTTGCGCAGGCGTACGTCCAGCGAGCCATTGGTGACGGTGGCGGGATCAAACGTCACATCGCCAGCCAGGCGCGAATCATCGACAGTGAAGCTCACGTCGGTGCGGGCCGGGGAGACGCCGTACTCGCTCCTCACCAGCAGGAGATTGCCGTCGGCGCCGCTCAGCTGGGCGTTGTTGCGCGCCGTGATGATGTAGCGGTTGCTTTCCAGCGGCATGACCTGGATGGCGGCACCCCGCTGCGAAACGAGCGTGGAGTCATCAACCGTCAGTGCTACTTCACCGGCCGGGTTGAGCGCGCCCCACAGCATGGCACCCACATTGGCACCGGTGACATGCGAGCCATTGACGATATCCATGCTGCCGAACTGCAGACGCACGCCCAGGCCGCTGTTATAGGGCGCGGTGGCGCCAGGGTTGTCCTCCACCTGGACACGCATGGCATCCAAGGTTGCGACCGAGTTGCGATCTCCGGAGCCGCCTGCCGCGGTGCGCAGGTCTACGCCTATCGCCAGGCTTCGCGGCACTAGATCAGCCGCGGCAATGATGATGGCGCCACCGCTCAGCCGTGCTACCGTGTTGTCACCTTCGAGGCCGATGCCACCGCCGCGGAAGGTGGTGCCGGTTGCCGTGAGGCGGGCATCACCCTGGAGCGTTACCGCACCGGATGCAGTGACCGATGTCACCGTACCGCCCTGCAGTGCCACCGAGGAGGTGTCTGCCACATCGATCGATTGCATGGCCGCCTCGCGACCGACCAGTGACGCGCCGTTCTTCAACGACCAGGCTTCCACCGGATCGCCGGCGACGACCTCGGCCGTCTGGCCATCCAGTTCGCCTGCTGCTGCGGGCGCGGAAGGAAGCGCCGACAGGGCGAGCATGAGGGCCGCTGCCAGCGGGCGCAGATTGGGCGAGAGGAAACCGTGGGGCGTCATGGTCATGTCCTTGCAGGGAAGACGGGGCGGACACACGAGCTGCTTCAATCGAACGGGTGAGAGATATAAGCCACGCGTTGTGAAGTCCTGTGAAGCAGCCATTTGCGACTGCAATTGTCCGTAACAGCCTGAAGTGTCCTTCCCGGACGGCCGCGCTCCCATGCAACAAGTTGCAAAAACGCCTGCAAGACCTGACCGTGTTCAGCTGGGAGTCGCGTCATGGGCGGGCATCGGGGGCGTATTGCAACCCTTTCGATGGCAGGCCGGCACAAGGGCGTGGAGCATGGCGCACCGATTTTCAGCGAGATTTCCGATGCATTTACGTCCCTTCCACCGCCACGCGTTGGCGGTCGCGCTTGCTGCCGTGCTGGCATCGCCGGGTGTCCCGGCCGCTGCGCAGCAGGTCGTTGCCGATGGCGATGAACAGAGCCCGGCTGCAGGCGACTACGCCACCACAGCGCCCGTGACGCCGGGCAATCCCGCCGGCTATGTCTTCCACGCGCTCAATGGCGGCAGCATTGTGCCCGCAGGTGAGGTGAACCTGAGCAGTAGTGGGGAGCGCGCGGCGGCGGCCCGCGTGGAGGGGGCCGGTAGCCGGATCGAGCTGGTCGGAGGCAGCGTGCTGACGACCGGACACGGGGCAGCGGGTCTCTCTGCTGACAGCGGCGGCCACGTGCAGCTTGTGGGTACACGCATCGATACCCAGGGCACCGCAGCAAGCGGCATTGCAGTAACGGGGGGCAGCGTGGCGGCAGCGGGCGTCACCCTCAGCACATACGGCGGGGGAGCGCATGGTGTGGAGCTGCGCCAGGGTACCGCAGGGCTGCGCGACAGCACCCTCAACATCCACGGCGGCGGTTCGCACGGTATCTACGTCGAGAACGGCAGCGTGCTGGTTGAAAACAGCACCATCAACCATGCAGGTGGTGGCGCGGGCGTGTGGGCAGAGGCAAGGGGCAGCGGCGATGTCACCCTGCGCAACGTCCGCATCAACGGTACCGGTGGCGGTGCCATGGGCGTGATGGCTGGGCTGGGAAGTACCGTAGTGCTGCAGGATGTGGATATCGTGCTGTCGCACGCACAGTCGGGTGCCGGATTGACCGTAGGTGGTGAAGTGCAGATGCACGGGGGACGCATCCACGCCGGGGGAGACAATGCCACGGCGGTAAGCTTTGCCTCGCGCGGCGGAAAAGTGCTGCTGGACGGCACGGATGTCTACGGCCACTTCGGCATCCTGATGATGGAGGATGCCGAACTGACCCTGCGCAACGTCTCGCTTGAGGGAGAAGTGAACGGCCTCAACGTCAACCAGCGGGGAGGCGTGGTCGATGTGTCCGGCTCGACCATTACGACGTCGCGCGGTGCAGCGATCTCCGTCGCCAACGACTCGCAGGTGAGCATCGCGGGCTCCATCATTACTGCAGGTGGTAACCAGGCGCAGGCAGTTGCCGTGATGGGCGGCAATACCCAGGTCGCCAACAGCGCGTTGCAAACCTCCGGCAGCAATGGCCATGCGTTGTACGTACAAGGCGCGCCGGGCCGCGCACCGGTTGCGACCGTCAGCGCTACCGACATTCTCACCGGGGGCGCGGGGGCCATCGGTGCGATCGCTCGCCTGGGTGGCACGGTACATCTAAGCGACAGCGTGGTGCGCACCACCGGCCTCAACGCCCATGGCGTGCTCTCCGGCGGCACCGGGGAAATGAGGTTGGCCAACACCCACGTGCGTACCGAAGGCGAGGGTGCGTGGGCGGCGGTGATCAACGACAACGGTCGCCTCGACATTGACGGCGGCTCGCTGGTCAGTGCGCAGCACGGTGGCGTGTGGCTGCGCAGCAGCCGTGACCCGGGCTTGACCCTGGCCAACGGCGCGCTCCTCTCGGGCGGCAATGGCATCGCACTGGCACTGGACGCAGCGGTCGCCGGGCGTTTCGATGTGGCGCTGGATGGCGGCTCGCAGATGCTGGGCGACATCGTCATTACTCCGGAGGACGAGGACGCTGGGCTGGTGCCGCAGTCTGATGTGCATGTGCGGCTGAGCAACGGCTCGCTGTGGCAGGGCGCTTCCGGGTTGGTGCAGACGATGGCCATTGAGAGCGGCAGCCAGTGGACGTTGGCCGGTGATGCCACCGTGGGTGAGCTGCAGCTGCTCAACAGTGGTCTGGCATTGTCCGATGGCAGCGGCACGTTCAATACGCTGACGGTGGAAGGAAATCTGCACAGCGAGGCGGCGCAGTTCCTGTTCAATGGTGCGCTGGCCGGTGATGGCAGCACAGTGGATCGATTGCACGTGCGCGGTGATGCAACCGGCGATGCGTCAATCCGCGTGAGCAACGTGGGCGGCGTGGGCGCACCGACGCGCGAGGGCATCGCGTTGATCCAGATCGATGGCGCATCGCTGGCGGACTACCGGTTGGCGGGTCGGGCCGTGGGCGGTTCGTACGAATACTTCCTGCACAAGGGCAGTGTTTCCGATCCCGGGGATGGCAACTGGTACCTGCGCTCGGAGCTGGGTGATCCCTGCGATCTCGACCCGACTGCACCGGGCTGCGTGGTTGATCCGGGCCCGGGGCCGGGACCGGATCCGGGCGACGGTGGCGAAGAAGGTGGCGGTGGTGGTGGTGACCCCGTGCGGCCGCCGCCGGTGCTGCGCCCGGAGGCAGGTGCCTACCTGGCCAACCAGTCGGCCGCGCTGAACATGTTTGCGCACCGGATGCATGATCGGGGCCCCCTGGCATCGCCTGATGACGGGCGCCATGCATGGGCGCGGGTGGGTCGCAGCACTGCTGATTTCAGCGCCGTGGGTGGCCAGCTGGCGGTGGATGGCTCGACCTCGCTGCTGCAGATCGGCAGCGATGTGTGGCGCACCGGCAATGCGACGCTCGGGGTGATGCTGGGCAGTGGCCGCGCTGACAGCAGCGTGGTCTCGCGCGTGACCGGCTACAGCGCCAAGGGGCGGGTGCGCGGGACGGCCGTGGGTGCCTACGGTACGTGGCTGCAGAACCCCGGTGCGCAGGAAGGCGCGTATGTGGATGCGACGGCGCAGTACGGCCGGTTTGCCAACCGCGTGCAGGGCGTGGGCCTGGAGCGCGAGCACTACGACGCGCGCGTGGCCAACGCGTCCTTGGAAAGTGGTTATACGGTGGGTGTGCGGCAGGACCGCAGCGGCGCTCTGTATGTGCAGCCGCAGCTGCAGCTGTCCTACGCGGCATATGCCGCTGACCGCCACGTGGAAAGCAACGGTACGCGGGTTGACCGCGCTGATGCGGGGGGGCTGAGTGGCCGTGCGGGCGTGCGGGTGTTTGGCCACCGCGATGGCATCGCTGGCCGGCTGCAGCCCTATGCAGGCGTGAACTGGCTGCGGGGCAGTGGCCGCAGCACGCTGGCGTTCAACGGTGAACGACTGGGTGCTGATGTGCCGCGCAACCGCTACGAACTGCAGGCCGGTGCCGAGCTGATGCTGGATGCGCGCTGGAGTGCGTGGGGCGGCATCAGTGCGCAGCGCGGTGACCACGGTTACCGCAACATGAGCGGCCAGGTGGGCATGCGCATGGCCTGGTAAGGCGAGGTGGCGGGGTCGGAGCCCATTGCCACGGCAATGGGATCCGGCCCCGGCGGGTCTCTGTAGAGCCGAGCCCATGCTCGGCTGCGCTTCGCGCCGGGGTCAGATCCCTTTGCCACGCAAAGGGATCTGACCCCAACCACGCCGGCGCGTAGGTAGCGCCGGGCCACGCCCGGCGGCATTTCGCGGCCCCCCCCCCTGTAGAGCCGAGCCCATGCTCGGCTGCGCTTCGCGCTGCGCGCATGAGTCGAGCATGGCTCGACTCTACAGAAGCGTCATCCACGCATGGCGTAGATCTACTGGGCAACGACCTACGCCGCCGGCAACTGCATCCCCATATAGTCGGACAACCCGCGGCACGCCAGCAGCGGGCCCTCACGCACGTCATCGCGGACGTTCTGCACCTCTTCGCCATCCACACGCAGGCGCTTACTGGCGTGCAGCATTTCCAGCAGCAAAGTCAGACCCGCCGCCGCGCGATCGACGCGAGCCAACGCCATGCATGGGCCCGGCGAATGCTGCGCACTCGGCCATGGTTGGTCATCGGCACCTGCGCCGTGGCGGAAGCGGCGCAGGCACTCCAGCAGGTGGGGGAGTCTCGGCTCTACTGACGCGGCAGTCGAGCAAGCTCGACTCTACAAACGCGTTACGCTTTGCCGGCCGACAACAATCCGGCAATGCGCTCGGTCACCTGCGCACGCACCTCGGGATCCAGCTGGCCCTCGTACATCGCCTCGTAGATCCACAGCCCATCGGCGGCCAGCCGCGCCACGAAATCATCCAGCGCGGCCGGGTCGGCCACGGCCCTGGCCGGGGGTGACGGTGCCCAGCGCTTCACTACCGGGGCCCACGGGCGTTCGCCCGCTTCCGTGTCCATCGATTCGAGCATGAACATCAGCTCGGCCCGGGTCGCGCTCTGTGCCGACACCCGCACGAACGTCCGGTAGCGCTCCAGCGTCGTTGCCTCCTCGGCGCGCTTGCCGAGCAGTGTTTCCATCGACGCCTCCCAGGCCTTCACCAGGTGCTCGTCGATGCCGCGCAGCAGCGCCTCGCGCGAGGGGAAGTGGTAGAGCAGGCCACCACGGGTCAGCTCCGCCTCGGCTGCCACCGATTCAAAGGTGACGGCACCGAGGCCGTCACGGTTGATGACGCTCACGGCGGCGTCGAGGATGCGGTCGCGCTTGCTGGTTCTCATTGCCGTTATTTTACGCGATCACCTGCGCCGTCGCGGCCACCCACGCGCCCGCGCAGCAGGCGGGCCAGGAATGCTGCACCCGCCACGAGCACCGCCATGATGACCAGCAGCACGATCTGGTAACCGCGATCATAGGCGGCGGCCGCCTGTGCGAACCACGCACCCTGCCCGCCTTCGCGCGCCACGTGCAATGCCTGGCTAAATCCTTCGCGCGCCGCGACCGGCATGTCCGCCGCATTGGGCAGGAAGGCGCCGTACATCGCTGCACCCAGGCTGCCCAGCAATGCCACCGCCAACAAACCACCGAATTCATAGGACACCTCTTCCACCGACGAGGCCATGCCCGCACGGTGCGCCGGCACGTTGTTGAGGATGGCGGTGGACGCGACCGAGATCGCCGCGCCCATGCCCAGGCCGGTCAGCGCCATGCCTGCCACCACCCAGCCCAAGCCATGCGGGAAGCCGAACGCGACCACCGCCACGCCCGCTGCGCCCGTGGCCAGGCCACCGCAGATCAGCGGGCGCAGGCCGACGCGGTGCAGGAGGCTGCCACCCAGCAGTGCGCTCGGCAGGCTGCCCACTGCCGCCACCGAGACCAACAGGCCGGCCTGGAGCGGACTGAAGCCGGCGACCAGCTGGAAGCGCTGGGTGGTGACCAGTTGCAGGCCGGCCAGTGCGAACAGGGTGAACACCGCGGACAACGTGCCGGCGAGGAAGGCGGGATTGCGGAAGATCGCGAAGTCCAGCAGCGGATACGGCAGGTGCTGCTGGCGGCGCGCAAAGGCCACCGCGCTGACCACCGCCAGCAGCAGTGCACCGGCACCGAGTGCATAAGAGGGTGGCGTGGCGATCAGCGACTTGATCGCCATCACCAGGCCGGACAGTGCCGCCAGCGCCAGCAGCGAGGACAGCAGATCCCACGGGCGCGAAGTATCGCGCTGGCCTTCAGGGGCGAGCAGCAACGTTGCAAGGAAGGCCACCAGCACCACCGGCACGTTGACCAGGAACACCGAACCCCACCCGAAGTGCCGCAGCAGCAGGCCACCGATGATCGGGCCGAGCGCCGCACCGACGATGGCCACCGAGCCCCAGATCGCGATGGCGATGTTGCGCTCACGCTCTTCGTTGAAGCTCAGGCCGATGAGTGCCAGGGTGGCCGGCATCATCGCCGCCGCGCCTACCGCGAGGAAGGCACGCGCGCCGATCAGCTGGGCAGGTGTAGCCGAAAATGCGGCCGCCAGCGAGGCGATGCCGAACACCACCAGCCCGATCAGGAACATGCGGCGATGACCCAGTCGGTCGCCCAGAGTACCGGCGCCGAGCAGCAGGCCGGCCATCACCAGTGGGTAGGCGTTGATGATCCACAGCGCCTGCCCGGGGCTCGCCGACAGCCCCTTGGTGAGGGTGGGCAACGCGGTGTACAGCACTGAGTTGTCCAACGTGACCAGCAGCAGGCCGGCGGCGACGGTGAAGAGCAGCGCCCAGCGACGGGCACGGGACAGGGCCGGAGCACCGGCTAAGGGCTGGAAAAGGGCCATGGAGCACACCACGAGGGGATTTTTGGTGACCATAACTATACAGGATGTACTGTGCAGTTATGAGGCCGGGCGCGGGCGTGGTGCAGTTTTCGCCTCTGTAGAGTCGAGCCGTGCTCGACTTCATATAAGCTTCATCCTCGCGTGGCGTGGGTCTGCCGGGGGCGGATCATCGCCCGTACTCTGGGCAAGAGATCCAACCCTGTTCCTGCCGCATTTGCTCCCGTGCAGGGTGGTCTTGCAACGCTCATCAACCCGGTCCACACTTCGTTGCCGATCTGAAGACGGCAACGATGACCCACAAGATCCCGCTGTTGATCGACACCGACCCCGGTGTGGACGACGCCCTGGCCCTGCTGATGGCCTTCGCCGATGAACGGCACGACGTGGTCGCCCTGACCATCGCTGCCGGCAATGTCGGCCTCGACTACACCGTCCGCAACGCGCTCAAGCTCTGCGACATTGTCGGCCGCACCGACGTGCCGGTGTTCGCTGGCAGCCCCGATCCGCTCATCCATCCCTCGATGGACGCTGCCCACGTGCACGGCCGCGACGGCTATGGTGACGTCGACCTGCCGCCGCCCAGCCGCAAGGCCGAGGCCGAGCACGCCGCGCTGGCCATCCTGCGCCTGTCGCATCAGTACGCCGGCGAGCTGATGCTGGTGATGCTTGGCCCGCTGACCAACCTCGCGCTGGCGCTGAAGCTGGACCCGACCCTGCCCCAGCGCATCAAGCGCATCGTGGTGATGGGCGGTGCCGTCACCTGCCACGGCAACATCACCCCGGCGGCCGAATTCAACATCGCCTTCGACCCGGAAGCCGCGCATGTGGTGTTCACCTCGTTCAAGCACCTGCTGGTGTCCGACTGGGAGGCCACAGTCGCCCACGGCCTGCCGTTGGCGCAGGCGGAGCAGTGGCTGCAGGCCGATTCCGACCGCGCACGCTTCTATGAGCTGATCTCGCGCAAGACCCGCGCGCTGTCCGAAGACGCCAAGGGTGGCCGCTGGTACACCGCCGATGCGGTGGCCATGGCCTGGGCGCTGAACCCGGAAGGCCAGCTGCAGGTGGAATCGCGTCCGCTGAATGTGGAACTGAACGGCACGTTCAGCCGCGGCGCCACCATCGTAGACTGGAATCGCCAGACCGGCCAGCCGGACAACTGCGACCTGCTGATGGCCTACGACCAGGCCCGCTTCGAGGCCCTGGTCCGCCAGGCGCTGGGCGCCGATTGATCCCGGCGTGCACACATCGGTTGCCCCGCGCGGCAACCGGTGCTTATAATGCCGCTCTTGACCACCAGCCCATTTACGGTGTGAGCCCATGAAGGCCGATATCCATCCGAACTACCGCGACGTCGTCTTCGAAGACGTCACTTCCGATTTCAAGATCCTGACCCGCTCCACCATGGCGACCAAGGAAACCACCACCTGGACCGACGGTAACGAATACCCGCTGGTCAAGGTCGAAATTTCCTCGGCTTCGCACCCGTTCTATACGGGCAAGCACAAGGTGATCGACACCTCGGGCCGTATCGACAAGTTCCAGAAGCGCTACGCGCGCTGATCCGTCGATCCAGCTGCGAACCGACGGCCGCGCTTTGCGCGGCCGTTTGTTTTTGTACGGCGCTCACCCAACAGGCGTTTGGAATGGCGGAACAGACCGTTCAGGGGATGGCACCTTTGCCCATCAAGGCCGCTTGCCGGCACGGTTGCGCCTGCCCGTCGTCTACGACTTGCGTCTAGCACCCGACAAATGCTGCTGTGCGATAATGGTCTGATCCCCGGCACAGGCCGAGGACGTCATTCACGTGCCTGACCAACGCGCTTGGGCAGGCGCCTTCCCATGAAGGAGCGCACACAGTGTCCGATCTTGATCAGGTCACGCTCAACGCCGGCGACAAGTCGGTCGTTCTGCCCGTCATCAAACCCACCCTCGGCAACGACTGCGTCGACATCGCAAAGCTGACCAAGGAAACGGGGTTCTTCACCTACGATTCCGGCTTTACCGCGACGGCCAGCTGCAAGTCTGCCATCACCTACATCGACGGCGACAAGGGCGTGCTGCTGTACCGCGGCTACCCGATCGAACAGCTGTCGGAGAAGTCCAGCTACGTCGAAGTGGCTTACCTGCTGATCAACGGCGAGCGCCCGAGCGCCGAACAGCTGAAGGCCTTCACCGATGAGCTGGCTGCCGAAGCCAACGTCGATGCGTCGATCAACGCCCTGATCAGCAGCTTCGCCAAGGATGCCCACCCGATGGCCATCCTGACCGCTGCCATCGCGCAGCTGTCGGCCATCTACCACGACTCGCTGGACCTGTCCGACGCCGAACAGCGCCGCCAGGCTGCCGTGCGCCTGATCGCCAAGGTGCCGACCCTGTCGGCCCTGATCTACCGCCACGGCAAGGGCCTGCCGGCCAACAAGCCGGACACCTCGCTGGATTACGTCAGCCGCTTCCTGAAGCAGACCTTCGAGTCGGCTGATGGCCAGTACGATCTGAACCAGGACGTGGTCAAGGCGCTGGACCTGCTGTTCATCCTGCACGCCGACCACGAGCAGAACGCCTCGACCTCGACCGTGCGTCTGGTCGGTTCGACCGGTGCCAACCCGTACGCGTCGGTCGCCGCTGGCGTCACCGCGCTGTGGGGTCCGGCCCACGGCGGTGCCAACGAAGCCGTGCTGAAGATGCTGGAAGAGATCGGCAGCGCCGACAACGTCGAGTCCGCCGTGGTCAAGGCCAAGGACAAGACCTCCGGCTTCCGCCTGATGGGCTTCGGCCACCGCGTGTACAAGAACTTCGATCCGCGCGCCAAGGTCATCGGTGAGATGACCAGCAAGGTGCTGGACCAGCTGGGCGTGCAGGACCCGCTGCTGGACGTGGCCGTGAAGCTGGAACAGGCCGCGCTGCAGGACGAGTACTTCGTCGCCCGCAAGCTGTACCCGAACGTCGATTTCTACAGCGGCATCATCTACAAGGCGCTGCAGATCCCGACTGAGATGTTCACCGTCATGTTCGCCCTGGGCCGTACCTCCGGCTGGGTGTCGCATTGGCTGGAACAGCAGGTCGACCCGGAAATGAAGATCGGCCGTCCGCGCCAGGTCTACACCGGCAGCGACGTTCGCGACTACCAGGGCTGATCGCCCGCGTAGGTTGTGCTGAGAGCGCCCCGCATCCGCGGGGCGTTTTTTTTGCGCCGGATGGGCCTGCCGGGCTCTGGTAGCGCCGGGCCATGCCCGGCGGCTCTTGCCTTTGCGCGCCCGCGCAAAATCATCCACGCATGGCGTGGAACTACTGACACCCGGCACCGTACCCCGGTAGCGCCGGGCCACGCCCGGCGGCTTACAAACGCCAAGACCGCGTGATTTACAGGTCTCACCAGCTTCACAAGCGCTCGCGCAGCCTCGTCATGGCCAGCTGCAGCCGCAGCACTGTTACGGAGCCTTCATTCCATGAGTACCCGATTCGACCCACCCGAGCGAGGCCCGCTCGGCCCCGACGTCGCCACCGTCGTCACCGCCCCCATCGTGGCGCCGCCCAGCGAAAGCGCTGTCTCTTGGGGCGCGATCTTCGCCGGTGCTGCCGCTGCCGCCGCACTCTCCCTCATCCTGCTGATTCTCGGCGTGGGCCTGGGCCTGTCCTCGGTCTCGCCGTGGTCGTTTGAAGGCGTCAGCAAAGAAACCTTCGGCTGGTCCAGCATCGCCTGGCTCACCTTCACCGCACTGGCCGCGTCCGGTCTGGGCGGCTACATCGCTGGCCGTCTGCGTACCAAGTGGACCCAGCTGCACGGTGATGAGACCTACTTCCGCGATACCGCGCACGGCTTCGTGTCGTGGGCCGTTGCTACCCTGCTCACCGCTGGTCTGCTGACCTCGGCCATCGGTGGCGTGCTGGGTGCTGGTGCCAAGGTTGCAGGCGCGACTGCAGGTGCTGCGGCATCCACCGCGGGCGTTGCGGCAGCCGGTGCCGGTGCGGCGGCCGCCGGTGCCCCCGAAGGCGACCTCAACTATTGGGTGGATTCGTTGTTCCGTAATGTCACCACGGCTGGGCCGGATGCCGCCGCTGCACCGCCAGCGCCGGGCACCCCGCCGGCACCGGGTGCCGCGCCGGGCAATGGTCCGATGGACCCGGCTGCACCGCCGCCGCCGGTCGCTGCCAACGCCGCCCCGCGCGACGCCCGCATGGCCCCGCCGCCGCGACCGATGCCGGGCAACGGCCCGATGGGTGATCGCCGCGAAGTGCGTGCTGAAGTGAACCGCATCATCGTCAACAGCCTGCAGGGCGATGGCCTCGACCCGGCTGACACCCAGTACCTGGCCAGCCTGATTGCCCGCGAAACCGGCATGAGCCAGGCCGAAGCCCAGGCCCGTGTGACCGACGTGCAGACCCGCATGCGTGCCGCGCTGGAGAAGGCCGAGAACACGGCCAAGCAGGCGGCTGACGACGCCCGCAAGGCCACCGCCTATGCCGCGCTGTGGCTGTTCATCACCCTGCTGATCGGCGCGTTCTTCGCCAGCCTCAGCGCCACCTGGGGCGGCCGCCGCCGCGATCTGTAACCCGCATTCCATGCAAGGAGATCTGCCATGAAAATGATTCTGCTTTGGCTGTTGGGCGTGCCGATTCCGTTGTTGATCCTCTACGCGATCTTCTTCTGATATCGCGACGTTGAACGAGTACGCATCAGGCCGCCGAAAGGCGGCCTGATGTTTTTTGCGGGGAATGGCCGGGGGCAGGGCATGATGCCGCTCTCTTTACGCATTTCGGTAGCGCCGGGCCGTGCCCGGCGGCTTTGCCGCGTGCGGTGGGTCTCTGCAAAGCGCATCCACTTATGGAGTGCCTCTACTGCGGTACGCGCGGTGCGCTTTGAACGTCGCAATTGACCAGCGTTGCTCCGTCACCGTGTGCTCTGCAATGCATTTAATTGCAATCTTGATTGAGGAAAGTTGTATCTCTCGAATAATTTGATCGCCTTCAAGAATTGCGCTTAACAGGCACAGATTTAGGAATCGTTGAATAGATTCGACAGTCAGACAATTCCTACCATTCTCTCCGTCGCCCCACCACCCACCCTCCGGTGAGGTGACGCTCTCCTCCCACCCTCCTTCCTCCGGGAGGGGAGCACCTTCCTTCTATTGTCCGAGAGAGACAACCCGATGAATACTCTTCTGAAGAAGGCCGCGTTGGCTGCAGCGCTGGTCACCGCGTCGCTGTCCGCGCATGCTGCCCAGACCGATATCACCATCGTCGCAACCGTCGACAACAACATGACCCTGCTGCGTGCCGACGGCAGCGCACTGCCGGACTCGGTCAAGATGAGCTACAACCCGGTGCGCGGTCTGAGCACTTGGAGTGACCAGGTGCGCATCTACTCCAACGACACCACCAAGGACATCCAGGTTCGCCTCACTGCGCCGGTGGAACTGGTGCCGACCAATACGGCGGGTACCCCCGTTCCGGTGCCGCTGACGGTCAGCATGAAGGGCAGGGCACTCTCCACCACGGTCGAGGAATTCACCGCGGCGGAACTGTTCGACGGTGCCATTCCCAACGCCTCGGTTTCCATGGAATTGGCCATTGCCCAGACCACCCTCGGCAAGATTGCCGCTGCCGGCGACTACCAGGGCATGGCCAGCATCGTGCTGAGCCCCAAGCCCTGATCCGAAGGTATCCATAGCGCTGGCCCGCTGAAGCGGGCCGGCCTTACGTCGGCTGTTTCCCCATGAAAGTACCTGCCCCCGCTGCCACGCAGCTGGCGGCCGCGCTCGCCTTGCTGTTGGCCACGCCAGCGGTGATGGCGCGAGCGGTGCCGCCAGGATTCGAGGATCTGGTCGAAGGCCAGACCGAGCAGCTTGACGTCCGCCTGTTCGATCGCTCGGCCGGGTTGCAGCCCGTGCGCGTCACGCTGGACACCGTGCAGCTGGAAGCGCCCGCTGCAGTGCTTTCCGCGTTGGGTCTGTCAGATGAGGCGAAGGCGGCGCTACTGCCGGCACTGTCCCGGCCACTGCCGCGTAACAGTCATCTGGCCTGCCGGTTTGGTGGCGCAAGCGCGGGCTGCGGTTACCTTGAGCCACCCGAGGACGCAGGCACCGCGCGCGCGCTCTATGACGAAGGCGAAGGCGCGGTCACGTTGTTCGTCGCGCGGCAATGGATACCCGGCAAGCCGGCCGTTTCGCGTTTCAACCAGGTCAGCAGCCAGGCAGAAAATGCTTTCCTGCACCAGCAGACGGTCAACCTCAGCGGCGGCCGCGATTACCAGGCGCTGGCGGCGCAAGGTGTCGGCACGCTGGGCGTCGGTGCGCGTGGGCATCTGGCAGCCGAGTGGAACATCAGCCATCAGCGCTACCGCAGCACCGATGGGTTGACCGATTTCCAGCTGGACAACGCTTATTACCGCCATGACCTCGGCGTTGAACACTATCTGCAGCTGGGCCGCATGGACCGCCGCAACCTGTCCAGTCCGCAGGGCGGGACCTTCAGCTTCACCATGCTGCCGCTGGACCGTTTCCAGGGGCTGCGCATAGGCACCACGCAGGCCTACGTCAACGCCGACGCCGCGGTGCAGGCAACGCCGCTCACCGTGCTGCTGGCCCGCGATGCGCGCGTGGATGCCTTCGATGGCGACCGCCTGCTGCAGAGCTTCTATCTGCAGGCCGGCGTCAATCAGCTTGATACGCGCCGCTTTCCGTTCGGTGCCTACACCGTGGGTCTGCGCATCTACGAGGATGGTGTGCTCGTGCGCACCGAAGAGGCGCCGTTCGACAAGGGCGGCGACTGGACCGATACCAGTGTGCAGTGGTTCCTGCAGGGCGGCCGCCGCAGCGAGCGGCGTGACCGTCAGTTCAATGATGAGCTGGCCATGATGGGTGGCCTGCGCGTGCCGATGGGGCGCCACCTCACCACCACCTTTGGCGTGGCCGACGTGGGCGGCTTCAGCTATGGCGAGGTGCGGCTGGATGCGCGCCGCAGCTTCGCCACCCAGGATCTGCGTGCCAGCGTCAGCGCACTGCGCGGCAGCGACGGCAGCAATGGCCAGCAGCATCAGCTGTCCTACCGCCGTCGCGCCTCCTGGAATGTTTACCACCAGCGCCTGCGCGGCGTCGCCTGCACCTTTGACGACAACGCGCGCGACCGCCTGGGCTGTACCGACTCGCTCAGCGCGTCGATGGCACTGCCGGTGGCCGGCGGCAGCGCTTACCTGGCCTATACCCGCCGCCAGACCTGGCCCACCGGGTTGAGCCTGCAGGACGACGAACTGGGCGTGCCGGACCCGTTGCTGCCGCCGCTGCTGCCGGTCTACAGCCGCCAGCCGCAGCGCACCGGTACGTGGCAGGCCAGCTACACCCGCAGCCAGCGCTGGGGCGAGTTCAGCGTCAGCACGCGTATCGGCGTGTGGCACCAGACTACCCGCAGCGAGCAGCGCGATGAACGCGACCGCGGCGTGTACTTCAATCTCAGTCTGACCCGCACGCAGCAGGGCGCACGCGGTAGCTCGCAGCGCCGCTACGCGGTGGATGTGCGCCAGCCGCAGCACAGCCGCCCCGACGTGAACTACAGCGCTGGGCAGAGCCTGCGCCAGGAAGACGAAGGCAACTACCGCGAGTTGGCTGCCGAACTGCGCGGCAACAACAGCCACCGCTACAGCGCCATGGCCAGCGCACAGGTACAGAACGGGGTGGGGCATACCGGCGTGACCGTGGCCCATTACCAGCAGCCCGGCCGCGATGAACTGTCCTACAGCGCCACCCACAGTTCCGGCATGGCGCTGGGTGGGCAAGGCTTCTACTGGGGCGAGGGCATGGGCGCCGAGGCGGGCCTGGCCGTGCAGGTGGACGACGCCGACGATCTGGACCTGAGCGGTGTGGCCGCCGAACTGCAGGTGAGCGGCCTTCGCCGCCAGCGCCTGAAGCTGGGCGAGCGTCGCCTGCTGCCGCTGGCGGCCTACCAGGCCCACCAGGCCGAGCTGCAGGACACTAGCGCCCTGGACAGCATTGCCTCGGTGCGTGTGACCGGCGCCAGCGGCGTGCGCCCGCTGTTCCTGCCGCCGGGCAAGTTGATGCGCATGCCGGTGCCGATCGAGGTGACCTACACCTTCATCGGCAACGCGCGCGACATTGCCGGCGCACCGCTGGGCGGTGCCCGCATTCTCAACGCACCCGTGCCCGGCACCGGTGCCAATGGCGGCTTTGTCGCCGATTTCCCGCGTCGCGAACGCACGCTGTACCTGCTGCAGGACGATCATCTGCTGCAGTGCCCGCTGGAGGTGCGTGAGCGCCGCAGCGTGGTGCTGCTGGTGGGCGCTGTCCAATGCGAACCGCTGGCCGTGGCCCAGCTGCCGGCGGAGATCCGCCAGCAGGCCCGGGTGACCCGGCTGCTGCAGGAACAGGCGCTGATTGCCGCGACGCCCCAGACCGCTGCGGCGGGAGGTGTGAAGTGAACTGGCGAGTGATGGTGTTGGGCGTGGTGGCGATGGTGTGCGCGCCGGTTGCGTGGGGGCAGCGTCCGCCTGAAACGCACCCTGTCAGTGAGCAGCGGGACATCGTGATGACGTGGGATCGCTCGGCGATGCCGGGGGATATTGAGTTGTGGGCGCCGAGGACAGTGCTGGGATACGAGCGACTAGGCACGCTTTCCTATGGGGAACTCTTCCTCACCTGTAGATCAAACAGCGACGCATCGTATGGCCGGTGCCCTACGGCAGATACGCATGAGGATTCGCCAGGCAGGGATAGCAGAATTCCGGTTCAATTCATCGAACGCCGGTCTGGCACAAGGGCAGAGATAGAGTTTGTCGCTGAGATTCGTCGTGCAGACCCGACTGCTGCATGCAGTCTTGACTATTGGTCTTCAGAAATTAGGCCAATCTGGTCCTCGGCGGCAGGGACGTGTAACTCTTGGAAGCCGGTTGGTACTGGCGCCGGACTGACAGTTCGCTCGGAAAGCCTAAGAAAGCTGGTGGCCGGTCGATGGAATGCGGTGCTGGAACTGACTCTGCAGAATCCATCGAGCGGCGTGCTTGCCACGTACACGTTCACTTTTGACTTCACGATCACCGACCACAACGCCGCTGCAATCTACCTGCCCGAATTCGGGCACGCCTCGCCCACTGTCGGCCTCAACCTGCGCTACGACCCGTTTGCCCACACCCTCAGTGGCAGCAAGCTGGTAGACGTGTGCCTGTACGACGGCCTGGGCTCACAGAGCCAGTATCTCGGCCTGACCGTTCGTGACACCAGCGGCCCAGCACCCGGTCCCACCGGCTTCTCTGTCTGGCACGACGACGGCGGCACGGACGCGCGACGCCGGCTGGACTACACGCTCACCCTCGACCACGCGGGTACACCCGTGCCGCTGGTCAACGGCCAGGAGCACCAATTGCGCAACATCGATTCGGTGCCGTTGCGTCTGGTGATGCTGCCGGGCATGACCTACCCCGTTTACTGCGTGCCGACGCCCATCACCTTCCAGACGCCGACAGTGCCCAGCACCAGCAAGGATGCCGGCCACTACGGCGGCAGCCTGCACGTCGAGCTGCGCATCCCCACCACTTCGCCCTGACTGGAGCGCCCATGAAGCGATCTCTTGCCACCCTGATGCTGCCCGTGTGCCTGCTGCTGGCAGTACCCGCCCAGGCAAACCTCACCATCCACCCCATGCGGACCTCGGTTGACGCAAAGAAGGGGACGCAGATCCGCGTCTATTCGCAGTCTACCCAACCGCAGTACGTGCAGCTGTCGCTGCGCCGCATCGAAAACGCCGCCGATGCCGACGAACGCGAAGTGGAGGTGGACAGCAGTGAAGCGGCCTTTGCCGTCACGCCTGCCAAGTTCGCGTTGGCCGGCGGTGGAAACCGCCTGATCCGCGTCATTCCACTGCAGCCCGTGCAGCGCGAGACCGCTTACCGGGTCTACTTCGAAGGTGTGCGCGGCCCGGAAGAGTCGGCCAGCGAGGGCGGCGGCGAAGGTGCCGCGGCGAGCCTGGGGGTCAGCCTTGTCTGGGGCGCCCTCGTGAACGTGCTACCCCCAGATGGTGAGGTGGACGTGCGGGTGAGCGGCAACGAGCTGCGCAACGTTGGCACCCTGCGCGTCGGCATCACCAGCCTTGCCGATTGCGATGGTGCGCGCTGCACCGCGCATGACATTTCCCGGAGCCTCTATCCGGGCAGCACCTTGAAGCTGCCGTTCGCCATCGTACCCGGCCACAACGTGCAGCTGCGCTACACGCTCACCCGCGATGGCTATCGCGAGCACGTACAGACGCTTTCTCCTTCGCCGATAACTGCGCCCTGACCAGGGCGGCGTCTGACCGCACTATTTCCCAACCAAGGACTTTCAATGAACAAGATCTATCGACGCCTCTGGTCAACCGCCCGGCAGTGCTGGGTGGTGGCCAGTGAACTGACCGCCGCGCGTGGCAAGGCCAGCCGCACGGTACGCTGCGGCTCTGTCTTTGCGCTCAGTCTGTTGATGGCGCCTTCGGCGTTTGCTGCCGAGGGACTGCCGGATGATGCGCCGAACTCGACGCAGTCCACTGCATTGATCGCGCAGGCATTTGGCGTAGCTGTGACGACCGCGCCAATCATTGGCCCGCGCTCGATAAGCGTGAATTCCATTCACGCGCAGTTTGCGATCGTTTCCGATCCATATTACCGAGACTCGACCATCAATGGTGATCATCTTCTGGTCCTAGGATCTCGCTCCAGCCTCGCCGGGTCGCAATCTGTTGCCTACGGCAACCTGATCGAGAGTAGTGGCGACAACAATACGGCCATCGGGCATGGGACCAAGAGTCGGAAGGGCTACGCAACAGGAGTCGGCGCGATGGCCGTTGCCGATGGGGTTGGCGCGACAGCACTGGGAAACAATGCAAAGGCCTATTCAGAGAATTCCATCGCGGTTGGCAGCGGCTCAAGGACCAACGATGGTGCGGGTATCTCACGGATTGCCATTGGCGGGGATGCGTACGCCGGATCAGGTGGCTACACCGGCGCGATTGCAGTGGGTGGCCGCGCCAACGCCAGTCACGACAGCGTTGCAATTGGCTACGAGGCAAGCACGTCGACCAACCAGTCGGTTGCACTGGGCCGCGGCTCGGTGGCCAACGAGTCGTACACGGTGTCTGTCGGCAAGGCTGGCACGACGCGCCGCGTTGTCAACGTCAAGGAGGGGCGATTGGTTAATGGAGGCACGGACGCTGTAACCGGCGGCCAGCTGTTTGCAACCAATACTGAAGTCGGCAAGGCCAAGACGGCCGCCGCATCAGCGCAGACCACGGCAAACACGGCCAACACCACTGCCAACACCGCACGAGCCACGGCAAATACCGCCAAGACGGCAGCTGATGCTGCCACTGCGCGGCTGAATGTTGCCGCGCTCGCGTTGGGTAGCGCGGCATCTGCCGAAGGCTCGGGAACTACTGCCAGCGCCGCGCTGGGCTCGGCGGCCAAGGCCTACAACATCAACAGCGTTGCTGTGGGCGCCGATGCGCGCGCCGGTGTGGATGCCAATGGCAACAAGACCACTACTGCCACTGGCGCGGTGGCCCTTGGCGCCGGCAGCCGTGGCGGCAATGGTGCGGTGGCCAATGGTCTGCGTGCCATAGCAACAGGCGACCGCGCAGTGGCCATCGGCAATGACGCCCAGGCCAAGGCCACCCACGCTACCTCGCTGGGTTACAAGGCAACGGCTAGCGCCAATCAGTCCACTGCGATGGGTCGTGAAACAGTGGCATCGGGCACTTACGCCAGCGCGGTGGGTAACCTGGCCAAAGCCACTGCCGAAAGCGCCGTTGCCGTAGGCAATAGCGCCGTAGCAAGCCACACGGGCAGCGTGGCACTGGGCAGTGGCTCGCAGACCACCGCCAACAATCAGATCTCGGTGGGTAATGGCACGACCCGCCGCACCATCACCCGCGTGGCCGATGGCGCGTTGAACAGCAACAGCACCGATGCAGTTACCGGCAAGCAGTTGAACGACACCAATCTGGCTGTGACAGCTGCGCGCACGACCGCCACCGCGGCACAGACGGCGGCCAACGGCGCAAAGACCACGGCCGACAGCGCGCTGTCCAAGGCCAATGCGCTGGGTGGCCTGCTCAGCCAGGCTTCGGCTGCGGGCAACGTGCGAGTGGGCGGTGAAAACACCGGCACCGTGCTGGATGTGCGCAACAAGGGCAACGCCAATCGCACCATTACCGGGCTGGCCGACGGCGCGCTGAGCGCCACCAGCACCGAGGCAGTGACTGGCAAGCAGCTCAACGCCACCAATGTAGGCGTGACCGCAGCGCAGAACGCCGCCAATGCCGCGCAGGCCACGGGTGACAGCGCACTGTCCAAGTCGAACGCGCTGGGTGGCCTGCTCAGTCAGGCTTCGGCTGCGGGTGATGTGCGCCTGGGTGCCGAAAACACCGGCACCGTGCTGAATGTGGCCAACAAGAACGGCGGCAAGCGCCGTATCAACAACGTGGCCAATGGCACGATCAGTGGCAGCAGCACCGACGTAGTGACCGGGCAGCAGTTGCATGCCACCAATCAGTCTGTCTCCACCCAGGGTCAGTCGCTGGTGCTGCACGGGCAGCAGCTGGCAACGCTGACTCAGTCGCTCAACGCGCAGGATGTGCGGGTTTCCGACAACCGCGAGGATATCGACAAGCTGCGCGCTGACGTGGACAACTTCGATCCGGACCTGGATGGCGTGGTGAAATTTGCCAACGACGGCAGTGTGGATATGGAGGGTGGCAAGGTGCGAAACGTTGCCACAGGCGATATCAGTAGTGCGAGCAGCACTGACGCGGTGAATGGTGGACAGCTGTTCGAGACGAACACTGCAGTTGAGGAGCTCAAGCAGCAGTCAAAATTTATGGCCGTTGGAGGCGGCGGCGATCAGGAAGCTGTGCGCGTAGGCTTGGTTGGTGTTGCGTTGGGCGACTCTGCGGAGGCATCTCCGCTCTCCGAGGGCGGCGTTGCAGTGGGCAGCTTCACGTCTGCACTCGCGAAGAACTCTGTTGCACTGGGGCGAGCTGCGTATGTAAGCGATCGTTCGGAAGGAGGGTTTGCTCTGGGCGTTCGTTCGTCGGTTGGGGAGGTCGGCGGTCTGGCCGTGGGTGCATCGAGCTCTGTTAAGTCCGGTGCAACCAACGCCGTCGCGATTGGTGCAAACTCCATTGCGAACGAGATTGCTACTGTTTCTTTTGGCAATGATGGTTTTAAGCGCCGTCTGGTTAATATTCAGCGCGGTACTGCGGATGACAATGCGACCACAGTTGGCCAGCTTAAAGACAGCCTTGCCAAGCTGGGTGGCGGCGCAGGCATGGATGCCAATGGCAACGTGATGGCGCCGACCTACACGATCCAGGGTGTAAAGAAGAACACCGTAGGTGACGCACTGGAAGCGCTGGATGGTGCAGTGGTAAAGAGCACGTCCCGCGTGGATCGCGTAGAGAATCAGCTGCGCAGCGTCTTCCAGGACAACGGCACGCTGCGGGCCAATGGGCTGAACCAGATCGCCCTGGCGGGCGTCAACGGCGCGGTGCTGACCAATCTTGCGGACGGTCGTATCTCGGCAGGCAGTCGTGATGCGGTGACCGGCAGCCAGCTGTATGCGGCCAAGCAGGATATTGCGCGGAATCGAAATGATATCGAGCAGATGAAGGGTAATGTGGATGCGCCCAAGGCTCAGTCTCGTGTGGCTTCGCTTGAATCGGGTCGCGGCCCGATCGATTTTGCCGGATCTCGCCTCACCGGTGTTGAAGCTGGAGATATCACCTCCGGTGCCAGCACTGATGCAGTGAATGGTGGACAGTTGTTTGCGACCAATGCGCGTGTCGAAAAAATGGAGTCAGGTAGCAGATACTTTGCCATTGGTGAAACCCTGTCGACAGAGGGAGCGACTGCAGGGCTGCTGTCTGTCGCTATCGGTGAATCATCTATCGCTAGTCCCGATTCAGAAGGCGGGACTGCCATAGGGACATACTCGAGTGCACTGGGCTTCAATTCAGTTGCAATTGGGCGTGCCTCGACAGTAAATGAGTCCGCTGCCAACGGATTTGCATTGGGTGCGGCATCATTCGTAGAGGCTGTCAACGGCGTGGCAATTGGCCTTTCTGCGGAAGTAGCGCCAGGCGCTGAGGACAGTGTGGCCCTGGGCTCAGGGTCGATTGCCAGCGATGCGACCACTGTTTCAGTGGGAAATGGAAGTCTCAAACGCCGACTAGTGAATGTCGCCAACGGCCGCAACAGCAACGACGCCGCCACCGTGGGTCAGCTCAGCGCCTCGATGTCCGCCATTGGCGGCAGCATCGACAGCAACGGCAACATCATCGCACCCACCTTCAACGTACAAGGCCAGTCGCAGGCAACGCTGAGTGACGCCCTCACCACCCTAGACGGCGCCGTCATCACCACCACCTCCCGCGTCGACCGCGTGGAAGGCCAGCTCCGCTCCGTCTTCCAGGACAGCCCGGCGGTCCGCAGCGACGGCCTCAACCAGCTGACCTTCGCCGGTGCCAACGGCATGGTCCTCTCCAACGTGGGCAACGGCCTGATCGCGGCCGGCAGCCGCGATGCAGTCAATGGCGGCCAGCTGCACTCCATGCAGCAGCAGCTCAATGGCCGCATGGATGGCCTGGAGCAGCGCATCGAGGGTCAGCCGCAGGCACTGCAGTCGCGCGCCGTGCAGGTCGCCTCGGCCGATGCCGGCGCAGCACTGGAGGCACCGGGCAGCACGCCGGCCACCGACGATGCCACGCCGTCCACCGGGAGCGATGCGCCGCTGGCCGCGTCAGGCAACGCGCCGAAGTCCGCGCCGCAGCCGAAGGCCGAGGCCCCGGCACCGGAATCGCCCACCCCGCAGGTGGATACCGCAGAGCTGGAAAAGATGCTGGCCCGTGCCAACGAGTACACCGATGGCATCAGCCGCGAGGTGGATGCGCGCCTGGACAAGATGGACAAGCGCTTCAACCGCATGGCTGCCATGACCAGCGCACAGAGTGCGATGGCCATGAATACCGCCGGCCTGAACACCTACAACCGCCTCGGCGCGGGTGTGGGCTACAGCGAGGGCGAATCGGCCATGGCCGTGGGTTACCAGCGCGTGTTGAACGACAAGGGCTCGGCCACCTTCAGCCTCAATGGTGCCTTCACCAACAGTGGTGAACGCAGCATGGGCGTGGGTGTGGGCATCGGCTGGTAAGCCGTGCAGCCCCGGCGTGGCGCGCGTAATGAACCCCGCCGCGCCGGGGTCCTTGCCGAGGAGAAGGCAATGTACAGATGGGTAAGTGGAATCGTCAGCTATCGCACGTTCTATATCTGGCGGGCGCGCTTTCGCTACTACACCCGGAACCTGGATCTGTGGACGCTGATGAGCGGGCTATGCATTGCCGGTCTGCTGCTGGTGCTGTGGTACCTGTGGCAGATGCTGGGTGTACCGCCGCCGCGCGTGCAACCGAAAGCCGCGGCGCTGCGCATCGAAGGCGTCACCCGCGAGGCGATCCATCGCATCGTGCTGGTGCGTCACGCTGGCAGCACGCGGGGGGCCGAGTTCACCACGCCGGAAGAGGTGCGGGCGAGTACGCTGCGCACGATGCGGGTACGGCAGGTGATGGACAGCGAGGTGGTGTGGCGTCTGAAGGCCGACATGCTGGCGGACATCGCCGACTACATCACCGCCACGGGTGGGTGCGTCCCGTACGACTGCCGGCAGATTCGGGATCGGTTGGACCCCGTGCGCAAGGCCGCTGTGGAGAATGCGCAGATCAACGCCTCACTGGCGACGATCCTGGACGTGCCGCTGGACCAGATGCCGCTCTTGAAGGGCGGCGAGCGTGAGCGGGTGAAGAGTGGGTGGTCGGATGGGTTCAACGACATCTATGACCAGATCTGGTTGCTGCGGGGCCTGCAGGTCATGCATGCACAGATGATGCGGGAGTATCCGCAGCGAGCCCCAGTACCGTGGCTGCCGCGGCTGCTCAGCGACCCGCTGCGCGATACCCGTTTTGTCTGGTAGCGGGAGCATGATGGGCATCATCTGCCAGCGCAGGTAGCGCAGCTTTTGTAGAGTCGAGCCGTGCTCGACTGCTCTCCGGCCAGCAATCGAAATGCCTGAAGCACGGTGCGGACCAACGGTCCGCACCCATCACTGGCAGGTACCGCTGCGCTCGCCGGCCATGGGCCGGCGCTACCGTCATCCGCTGATGTACGCGGTGATCTCGGCCTCGGCCAGCACCTGCCGCAACTGCGCCACGGACGCACGTCGCATCGGCTTCTCATCCACCGGCGACAGCGGTGCCTGGCGCAGGGCATCGTAGGGCAGCACGGCCAGGTCGAAAGTCAGCTCCTCGGCACTGAACACCCACACCGGCACATCCAGGCTGCGCTCGCGATCCATGCGCAGGCGACGCGTCCGCGATTCGGCGGGAATGCCGTGCTCCTCCAGGAAGCGGTGCACGGCTTCCGGGTCGTCGCTGTGCAGGTGCAGCTGCACGGGGCTGTTGGCGTCGGCGGTGCCCTCCAGCACCGGGCCAGCCAGGCGCGGGGCGAAGCCGTGCAGGAACTCCAGCGCACGCATGGCAGCCTCTCGGCGGCGCTGCAGTTCGTTGCCGTGCTGGGGCCCGGAGAACAGCCGCTGGTATTCGCGCAGGGCGTCTTCGATCTCGGTGTTGCGGGGCAGGGAGGCATCGTCGTGGATGCCGAGCCGGCTGGCGGCCTTCAACTTGGCCTGGTGGTAGTCGCGGATGCCGCCTTCGGCCATCAGGCGGGCGGCTTCGTGGGCGAGGCGGTGGCGCCGCTCGCGGGTCTGGCTGGCAGCATGCTGACGGGCGCGATGCATGCGATGACTCCCTGTTGCGACCTGGCTACAGAGTAGCGCACGGATGTGACATCTGCGTGGGTATGGCGCGGAGATGCCAACCAACGGTTGGCACCCACCACGGCCGACGGGTGCCGTTGATCCTGTAGAGCCGAGCCCATGCTCGGCTGCTCTATCGCGAGCGCCCGGAGCCGAGCATGGCTCGGCTCTACAAAGGCGGCGCCAACCAAGGTTGGAATCTACCGGAGCAAAAGGGTGCCGTTGATCCTGTAGAGCCGAGCCCATGCTCGGCTGCTCTACCGCGGGCCCCCGAAGCCGAGCATGGGCTCGGCTCTACAAAGGGCAGTGCCAACCAACGGTTGGCACCCACCGAATCCTTCCTCAGAAGATATCGAACGCGGCGGCGTCGGCCTGCGGCGTATTGAGGTTCAGGTCGTAGTCGGTCAGGCGGTCCATGTCTTCCACCTTCACCCACTCGGTCGCGCCGTTGAGGGTGGCCTGGACCATACCGCTGGGCGGTTCGTTCTGCGCAATCGGGGTGTCTTTCAGCGCGGTGCGCATGTAGTCGATCCAGATCGGCAGGGCGGCCTTGCCACCGTACTCGCGGTAACCCAGCGAGCGGAAGTCGTCGCGGCCCACCCATACGGTGGTCACGTACGGGCCGCCGAAGCCGGAGAACCAGGCGTCGCGGTGGTCGTTGGTGGAGCCGGTCTTGCCGCCCACGTCCTCGCGTCCGAGCACCTTGGCCTGCACACCGGTACCGCGCTGGACCACGTCGCGCATCATCGACACCAGCTGGTAGGCGGTGCGGGCGTCGATCGCGCGCGGGGCGGTGCGGGCATCGGGGTTGACCGGCGCGGCCGGGGTCTCGGCCTTGGCTTCGGCCTTGGCCGCAGCAGCCGGGTCCACCTTCGGGGCCGGGGCGCCGAAGTTGAAGCCGTCCACCACCTGGTTGACCGGCTGGTCGCTGCTGCCGGCGCAGTCGCGGCAGGCCATCGCCGGGTTTTCCTTGAACACCAGGTTGCCGTCGCGGTCGTTCACCTGGTCGATCAGCCAGGTGTCCACGCGCGAGCCGCCGTTGGCGAACACGGCGTAACCACGGGCCACCGACAGCGGGGTGAGCGAGGCGGTACCCAGCGACATCGACAGGTTCGGCGGAAGCTCCGATTCGGCGAAGCCAAATTCGCTGATGTACTTGCGCGCATAGTCCACGCCCATGCCATCGAGCAGGCGCACCGAGACCAGGTTGCGCGACTGCACCAGCGCTTCACGCAGGCGCATCGGGCCGCGGAAACCGCCGCCGTCGTTCTGCGGGGCCCAGGTCTTGCCGCGGCGGTCGCGGAACACGACCGGGGCGTCGAGCACGATCGAGGCCGGGTTGTAGCCCTTGTCGAAGGCCGCGGCGTAGATGAAGGGCTTGAAGCTCGAACCCGGCTGGCGGCGGGCCTGGGTGGCACGGTTGAACTTGTTGCCGGAGAAGCTGAAACCGCCAACCAGCGCCTTCAGCGCGCCGCTGTGGGCATCCAGCGAGACCAGCGCGGACTGGCCGCGCGGGATCTGGTCCAGCAGCCACTCCCCTTCCTTGGCACCGGCACGCACGCGCACGATGTCACCGCGCTGCACCAGCTTGCCCGGGGTCTTGTTGGTCCACTTGGCGGCACCGGCCGGCAGCACGATCTCGCTGCGGTTGGCCAGCACCACGGTGGCGCTGCCATCGGCACCGGTGCTGGCAACGATGGCCGGCAGCAGGCCGGCCTGGCCGTACAGGCCACGCAGGTGCTCGGCCAGGGCGGCGGCGTCTTCACCGGCACCCACCTGCACCTGCTTCTCCACGCCGTGCCAGCCGTGGCGGTGGTCGTACAGCAGCAGGCCGTCGCGCACCGACTGGTTGGCGGCGGTCTGCAGGGTCGAATCGATCGTGGTGGTGACGTGGTAGCCCTTGTTGACTACATCGCCGCCGAAGCGGGCGATCATCTCCTGGCGCACCAGCTCGGCCACGTAGGGCGCGTCGACCTGCACCGGCGGCTCATGCGCGGTGGCGTGCATCGGCACGGCCTTGGCCGCGTCGGCCTCGGCCTGGCTGACGAACTTCAGGTCGGCCATGCGCTGCAGCACATAGTTGTCACGACGCTGGCGGGCGCGCTCCGGATTGGAGATCGGGTTGCCCGAGGAGGGGAACTTGGGGATGCCGGCCAGCGAGGCCATCTCGTCCAGGTCCAGCTCGTTCAGCTTCTTGCCGTAATAGAACTCGGCGGCGGCGGCCACGCCGTAGGCGCGGTTGCCGAAGAAACTCTTGTTCAGGTACAGCTCGAAGATCTCGTCCTTGCTCAGCTCGGACTCGATCTTCCGCGCCAGCAGGATCTCGGCCAGCTTGCGGGTGTAGCTGTACTCGGAACTGAGGAAGAACTGGCGGGCCACCTGCTGGGTGATGGTGGAACCACCGGGCACGCGCTTGTCGTTGGTGGTGGCCAGCAGCCACACCGCGCGGCCGATGCCCTTGTAGTCCACGCCGCCATGCTCGTAGAAGCGGGCGTCCTCGGTGGCCAGGAAGGCCTGCTTCAGCTTCTCCGGCACGTCCTTCATGGTGATCGGGGTACGCCGGGTCTCGCCGAACACCGCCATCAGCTTGCCGTCGGCGGCATAGACGTACATCGGCTCCTGCATTTCCACGTCGCGCAGGGTCTGCACGTCGGGAAGCTTGGAGGACACGGCGTAGTACAGACCGCCCACGGCGGCCGCGCCGATCAGCGCCAGGACCAGGACAATCAGGAAGATCCAGCGCAGCCAGCGGCGGAGTCGAGTCATCGGGTTCAGATTCCGATTGCGAATTTCGTGGTCGCAGAGTATAGATTACGCAAGGTGGCGGCTGGGGTCGGCACCGGGGAGCGCAAGGGGAACAGTCAGGGGCTGCATCGTGAATCCGTGAGGAACTTCACAGCAGGGCCGTTGCCATTTGCTAAGAATACGTTATTAATGCTCGGGCGCAGGTCTTGCGTCCAAGTGCCCGTCGGCAGGGGAGAAACCGTGGGGCTCATCCCAAAAAGTCAGTCGCCGCTTGTAGGCGTCGACATCAGTTCGACTGCGGTAAAGCTTTTGCAGCTGTCCCGCAGTGGCAACCGTTTTCGCGTGGAACATTACGCTGTGGAACCTCTTCCGCCGAATGCGGTGGTGGAAAAGAACATCGTGGAAGTGGAGGCCGTGGGTGAGGCCATCCGCCGCGCGATGAACCGCTCGGGGAGCAAGGCCAAGCTGGCCGCTGCCGCCGTTGCCGGTTCGGCGGTGATCACCAAGGTGATCCCGATGCCGGCCGAGCTCGACGAGAACGACATGGAAGCCCAGATCGAGCTGGAAGCGGTCAACTACATTCCGTACCCGATCGAGGAAGTGAACCTGGACTTCGAGGTGATCGGGGCGATCCCGAACAACCCGGAGATGGTCCAGGTGCTGCTGGCCGCGTCGCGTTCGGAGAACGTGGAACTGCGCCAGTCGGCCCTGGAACTGGGTGGCCTGCAGGCCAAGGTGATGGACGTGGAGGCCTTCGCGGTCGAGAACGCCTACGCCCTGGTCGCCAGCGAGCTGCCGGTGTCCATCGAGGGCGTGGTCGCGCTGGTCGATATCGGCGCCACCATGACCACCCTCAACGTTCTGCGCGGCGGCCGCAGCCTGTACAGCCGCGAACAGGTGTTCGGTGGCAAGCAGCTGACCGACGAGATCATGCGCCGCTACGGCCTGAGCTACGAGGAAGCCGGGCTGGCCAAGCGCCAGGGCGGCCTGCCGGAAAGCTACGAGATGGAGGTGCTGGAGCCGTTCAAGGAAGCCACGGTCCAGCAGATCAGCCGCCTGCTGCAGTTCTTCTATGCGGGCAGCGAATTCAACCGCGTCGATCACATCGTGCTGGCCGGCGGCTGCGCCGTGCTCGGTGGCCTGCCGGAGATGGTCGAGGAACAGCTGGGCGTGCCGACCGTGGTCGCCAACCCGCTGGCGCAGATGACCCTGGGGCCGAAGGTGAACGCGCATGCGTTGGCCCAGGATGCCCCCGCGCTGATGATCGCGACCGGTCTGGCGCTGAGGAGCTTCGACTGATGGCACGCATCAATCTATTGCCTTGGCGCGCCGAACGGCGCAAGCAACGCCAACGCGAGTTCTACGCAATGCTGGGCATGGCCGCTGTCGGTGGCCTGCTGTTGTCGCTGATGATCTGGTTCTATTACGACCGCCAGGTGAGCGGCCAGATGGACCGCAACGCCTATCTGGAAGCCGAGATCGAGAAGGTCAAGGAACAGAACAAGGAGATCGATCGCCTCGACGCGCAGAAGGAACGCCTGCTGGCCCGCAAGAAGGTGATCGAGGAACTGCAGGCCAAGCGCTCGCAGATGGTCCACCTGTTCGACGCGCTGGTGCGCACCATTCCCGATGGCGTGGTGCTGACCGCACTGAAGCAGGAAGGGGATGTGCTGACGCTGGAAGGCCGCACCCAGTCCAACGCCCGCGTTTCGGCCTACATGCGCAACCTGGAGACCTCCGGCTGGATGACCAATCCGGAGCTGTCGATCATCGAAGCGCGTGACCCGGAGAAGGACAAGGATGGCAAGGTCGGTCCGCTGGCCGACATCAAGGCGCTGCCCTACGTGTTCGTGGTCAAGGTGAAACTGCCGGCACAGAGCGAAGAGGTCTCGGCGACGCCGGGCCTGAACGCCGATGGGTCGGTGGCGACGGCTGCGCCGGCACCGGTGGCTCCGTTGGCCGCAGGTCCGGGTGCCGCGACGCCTGCGGCTCCGGCAGCGGGCCAGCCGGCAGCGGCTCCCGCCGCACCGGCCGCTGCACCGCCGGCCACTCCGGCCAAGCCGAACCAACCGGCCGCTCCGGCTGCCGCGCCGGCTCCGGCACCTGCCCCGAAGCCTGAGGGCAGCCGCCTGGCGCAGCCGCCGCAGGCCTTCAATGCGCTGCTGCAGGGGGACCGCGCATGAGCCAGAAGATCGACATCAAGAACCTGGATTTCAACGACATCGGCAACTGGCCGCAGAAGGCCAAGATCGTCTTCTGCTCGTTGCTGGCGCTGGTCATCATGTTCGTGGCGTGGATGCTGCTGATCAGCGGCAAGCGCGAGGAACTGGCCGGCCTGGAATCGAAGGAAGTCGAGCTGCGCACCGAGTTCACCAAGCAGCAGGAACGCGCGGTGAACCTGGGGCCGCTGAAGCAGCAGCTGGCGCAGATGGAGCAGGTGCTGCAGCAGATGCTGCGGCAGCTGCCGAGCAAGACCGAAATGCCCGACCTGATCATCGACATCTCGCAGACCGCGCTGTCCAGCGGCCTGACCAACGAGCTGTTCGAGCCGGAGCAGGAGCAGATCAAGGAGTTCTACGCCGAGAAGCCGATCAAGCTGCGCATGGTGGGCAGTTACCACCAGTTCGGCGCATTCGTCAGTGGCGTGGCCTCGTTGCCGCGGGTGGTGATCCTGACCATGCATGACATCAACCTCAAGCCCAAGGAAAAGACCGGCGGCAACGTCCGCAGCGGTGCACTGGAACTGTCCGGTACGGTCAAGACCTACCGTTACCTGGACGAGACCGAAGTGCAGGCGCAGCAGGCGGCCGACGCTGGCAAGGAGGGCAAGAAGTGATGCGCGCGCAGACCGTACGTGGTGCGATGGTGCTGGCTGTACTGCTGCTGGCCGGTTGCGGCCGTGGCGTGACCAGCACGCCCGGCGACGCACCGAACCTTGAGAAGTGGGTGGAAGGCGAGCGCGCGCGACCGGCGCAACCGCTGGAGCCGCTGCCGGTGATGCAGCAGTTCGAGACCTTTGAATACTCCGCGCAGGGTATGCGCGATCCGTTCACCGATGCCTGGACCAATCCGCAGCAGGGGAACGGCGGATTGCGACCGGACCCGAACCGGCGCAAGGAGCCGTTGGAAGGCTTCCCGCTGGATGCGCTGGACATGGTCGGCACCATCGGTACCGGTGCAGGCACCGTGGCGCTGGTGATGGGGCCGGACAAGGTCACCTACCGGGTTCGCCCGGGCGGTTACCTGGGGCAGAGCGACGGGCGGGTCACGGCGGTCTTCGAAGACCGCGTGGAGCTGATCGAACTGGTGCCGGATGGCGCGGGTGGCTGGCTGGAACGGCCGGCAACGCTCTCGCTTGAAGATCAATGATCGTTTACTGGGGATAGCACGATGACCTTTCACCAAGCCAAGGGGCTGCGTCCCATCCGGCGCTCTACCTTGAACCGTGTCAGCGCGCTGGGAGTCGCGCTGATGCTGGCCTGCGCTCCGGCGCTGGCTGCCGCACCGGCGGAAAAGCCGGTGGGCGCCACCGTGGTACCGGCCGCTGCGCCGGCAGGCCTGTCGGTGGCCAAGATCGATTTCAAGCGTGGCGATGACGGCGCCGGGCGCCTGATCGTGCAGTTCGACGGGCAGGGCGCGATTCCTGACCTGCGCACGCAGGGCAACAGCGTGGTGGTCGACGTCGGCAATGCCCGACTGCCGGCCAACCTGCAGAAGCCGATGAACGTCACCGACTTCGCCACGCCGGTACAGCGCATCGACGCCAAGCCGTCCGGTGCCGGCACCCAGCTGGTGCTGAGCACCGGCGGTGCAGTGGAGTCGCTGGCCTACCAGAGCGGCAACGAGTACGTGGTCGAGATCAGCCCGCGGCAGGCCCAGGCCGCCGTCGGCGCGGTCACCGCCGGCAGCGTCACCCAGGCGGCCAAGGCCGTCGGCCAGCGCGGCTTCACCGGCAAGCCGGTGACCTTCAACTTCCAGGACGTGCCGGTGCGCACCGTACTGCAGTTGATCGCCGAGGAGTCCAACCTGAACGTGGTTGCGTCCGACTCGGTGCAGGGCAATGTGACCCTGCGCCTGGTCAATGTGCCGTGGGACCAGGCGCTGGACATCGTGCTGCGCGCCAAGGGCCTGGACAAGCGTCGCGACGGCAGCGTGATCTGGGTGGCGCCGCAGGCCGAACTGGCCAAGTTCGAGCAGGAGAAGGAAGACGCGCGCATCGCCATCGAGAACCGCGAAGACCTGCAGACCGACTACATCCAGATCAACTACCACAGCGCCACGCAGATCTTCAAAGCGCTGACCGAGGCCAAGGGCATCGGTGGCAGTGGCGGTGGTGGCAGCGGTGGTGGTTCGGGCAGCTCGTCGCAGGAAGACAGTGGCTTCCTGTCCTCGCGCGGCCGCATCGTGGCCGACGAGCGCACCAACACGCTGATGATCAGCGACATCCCGAAGAAGATCGCGCGCATGCGCGAGCTGATCAACGTGATCGACCGCCCGGTCGACCAGGTGCTGATCGAAAGCCGCATCGTCATCGCCACTGATACCTTCGCCCGCGAACTGGGTGCGAAGTTCGGTGTCAGCGGCAGCCGTGACAACGTGTACTTCAGCGGCAGCCTGGATGCCAATGCCGAGACCCGCAAGTCGCAGGTCGCAACAGACCTGGCCAACGCCAAGGCCGAGCGTGACTGGGAAGCCGGTGGCCGGGTCGGCCCGCCGCCGGTGAAGTCCGGCTCGGCGATCACCCGTGGCCTGAACTGGAACCTGCCGGTGGCCGCTGCCAGCAACCCGGGTTCGCTGGCACTGTCGATCCTCAATGCCGGCTACCTGCTGGACGTGGAACTGTCGGCCATGCAGCAGGAATCGCGAGGCGAGGTGATCTCCAACCCGCGCGTGGTCACCACCAACCAGCGCGAAGCGATGATCAAGCAGGGCAAGGAGATCGGTTACGTCACCATCAGCGGTGGTACCGCTGGCGGCGTGGCGACGCCGAACGTGCAGTTCAAGGAAGTGGTGCTGGAGCTGAAGGTCACTCCGACCATCACCAACGACAACCGCGTGTTCCTCAACATGCAGGTGAAGAAGGACGAAGTCGACCAGCTGATCCAGCTGGAGGGCTACGGCACCGTGCCGTCGATCAACCGCCGCGAAGTCAATACCGCGGTGCTGGTCGAGGACGGGCAGACCGTGGTGATCGGTGGTGTCTACGAGTTCACCGATCGCAACAGCATCAGCAAGGTGCCGTTCCTGGGCGACGTGCCGTTCCTGGGCAACCTGTTCAAGAAGCGCGGCCGCAACAAGGACAAGGCCGAACTGCTGGTGTTCGTCACCCCGAAGGTGCTGCGCGTGGCCAAGCAGAACTGAGCCACCGCTCCGAAGTCTTCGAAGAAGGGCCGCCCTGTGCGGCCCTTCCTCGTTTCCGCCGGTAGATCCACGCCATGCGCGGATGCGCTGTTCAGCCGTTCTTGATGCCAATCGCAAGGCACCCTGCGATGATGTCGGGAACCCGTGCCGTCCTGCGCCGGTCAAAGGCCCCCATGAACCTGCCACCGCCGATGCCCGAAACTGTCTCGCCGCCGCCCGCGCCGGCAACCTCCCGCCTGCATGCGGCATTCACCCAGCTGCGCGATGCGTTGTCGACCGAGATCGTCGGCCAGGCGGCCCTGGTCGAACGCCTGCTGATCGCGTTGCTGGCCGACGGCCACCTGCTGGTGGAGGGCGCGCCGGGCCTGGCCAAGACCACGGCGATCCGTGCACTGGCCTCGCGCCTGGAAGCAGACTTTGCCCGCGTGCAGTTCACCCCCGACCTGCTGCCGGCCGACCTCACCGGCACCGAGATCTGGCGCCCTCAGGAGGGCCGCTTCGAGTTCGTGCCTGGCCCGATCTTCCACCCGATCCTGCTGGCCGACGAGATCAACCGTGCGCCGGCCAAGGTGCAGTCGGCGCTGCTGGAAGCCATGGGCGAGCGCCAGGTCACGGTTGGCCGCCATACCTATGCGCTGCCGCCGCTGTTCCTGGTGATGGCCACGCAGAACCCGATCGAGCAGGAAGGTACCTTCCCGCTGCCGGAAGCGCAGCTGGACCGCTTCCTGATGCATGTGCGCATCGGTTACCCGGACCAGGCCGCCGAATCGGAGATCCTGCGGCTGGCCCGTGAGCGTGCCCGTGGCGCATTGGGCGAGGCCGCGCCGGCGCCGGACAAGATGCCGATGCAGGACGTCTTCGACGCCCGCCGCGAAGTGCTGGACCTGCACATGGCACCGGCACTGGAACGCTACCTGATCGAACTGGTGCTGGCCTCGCGCGATCCATCGCGCTACGACGCCGGCCTCGGCCGCCGCATCGCATGGGGGGCAAGCCCGCGCGGTTCCATCGCACTGGAACGCTGCGCCCGCGCGCGGGCGTGGTTGGCTGGCCGTGACTTCGTCACGCCCGACGATGTGCGCGCGGTCGCCGCCGACGTGCTGCGCCATCGCGTGCTGCCCAGCTATGAAGCCACCGCCGAAGGCTGGGACGGCGAGCGCCTGGTGCAGGAGCTGCTGGCCCGGGTGCCGGCACCCTGAGCCTGCGCATGACCGATCCATCCGTGGAACAGGCACCGTCTGCGCTCGAAGGTGACGGGCTGCGCCCGCAGCTGGCCGAACTGGTCGCGCTGCGCCGGCTGGCACAGCGTCCGCCGCCGCCGCGCCGTGGCCGCACCGGCAACGCGGGCCAGGCACCGTCCCCGCTGCGCGGCCGCGGCATGGAGTACGCCGAGTCGCGCGAATACGTGGCCGGCGACGACGCGCGCCACATCGATTGGCGTGTGACGGCGCGCACCGGTCGCGCCCATACCAAACTGTTCCAGGCCGAACGCGAACGGGTCAGCCTGATCGTGGCCGATACCTCGCCGGCGCTGTACTTCGGCACCCGCGTGCGCTTCAAATCGGTGCAGGCCGCACGCGCCGGTGCTGTTGCCGCGTGGTCGGCGCAGCGCCGTGGCGACCGCGTGGGCGCATTGCGTGGCAGCGACCGCGAAGCGCCGATCGCTCCGGCAGGTGGGCCACGCGGCGTGCTGCGCGTGCTCGACGCGCTGACCCGCTGGTACGCACAGCCGCCAGCCGACGATCTGGGCCTGGAGCGCGCGCTGGACCATGCCGGTCGCGTGCTGCGCCCGGGGGCACGCATGCTGGTGCTGGCCGATCCGCAGCAGGCCATCCGCATTCCGCCCGCGCGCTGGAGCGCGCTGGCCCAGCATCACGACCTCAGCCTGGTGCTGCTGGTCGATCCACTGGAGCTGCGGCCACCGTCGGCGGCGTTGCAGTTCCAGACCGCGCAGCAGCGCATCGGCCTCGACCTGCGCCGCAGCGAAGTGCAGGCGCACTGGCAGGCGCACTTTGTCGAGCCGCTGCAGGAACTTCGGCGCCAGCTCGGCGCACGCCGTGTCGACGTACAGGTGCTGTCTACCGATGCGCCCAGCGACGCCTGGCTGGCGCCGTCGCCGACCGAGGTGCCGGCATGAGCGCCGCGCTGCCGTTGCGCGATGTGCAGCTGCCGCCAGCACCGTCATGGTGGCCGCCAGCCCCTGGTTACCTGATGATCGGCGCGGTGGTCGTGCTGTTGCTGCTGGTGATCGCCGTGGTGATGTGGCGACGTCGCCGCCGCCGCCAGCGCTGGTTGCAGCTGTTCGATCAGGAACTGGCAATCGCCCCCGACGCTACGGCCGAACTGGCGGCCATCGCCGGACTGCTGCGCCGTGCCGCACGCCATGCGAAGCCGGGCAGCGAATCACTGCGCGATGACGCCTGGTGGCAACGCCTGGACCCGCAGGGCACGTTGCCCGATGCGCGCCGCAGCCTGTTGGCCGAAGGCGCGTATCGCCCGCGCGTCGACAGCAACGACGTGGCCGCTGTGCGCAGCTGGGCCCGCGAACGCTATCTGGCAATGCTGCTGGAGCGGCGCCGATGAACCCGCTGGCAAGTTACTGGCCATGGCCGGACCTGCAGCTGGCGTGGCCGCTGGCCCTGCTGGCCCTCCCGATGCCGCTGCTGATGCGCTGGTGGAAGCGCCGTGCAGAACCCGGCGCCGCACTGCGTGTGCCCTATGCTGCCGCCGAGCTCGAAGCCCTGTCTGGTGGCGGCCGTGTTGACGCGTCGTGGCTGCGCACGCTGCTGCTGTGGCTGGGCTGGTGTGCACTGTGCATCGCGCTGGCACGACCGCAGCAGCTGGGCGAAGCCATCACCCCGCCGCAGCAGGGGCGGCAGATGATGCTGGCGATGGATGTGTCCGGCAGCATGGGCGAGGGCGACATGGTACTGGGCGGCCAGGCGGTCGATCGCCTCACTGCGGCCAAGGCCGTGCTGGCCGACTTCCTGGATCGTCGTGCCGGCGACCGCGTCGGCCTGCTGATCTTCGGTGACCGCGCCTACACGCTCACGCCGCTGACTGCGGACCTGGCCAGCGTGCGCGACCAGCTGCGCGACAGCGTGGTCGGGCTGGCCGGGCGCGAGACCGCCATCGGGGATGCCATCGGCCTGGCGGTGAAGCGCCTGCGCAGTCAGCCGGAGGGACAGCGCGTGCTGATCCTGCTGACCGATGGTGTCAGCAATGCCGGTGTGCTGGAACCGCTGCGCGCTGCGGAAGTCGCGCGTGCCGAGGGCGTGCGCATCCACACGGTTGCATTTGGTGGCGATGGCAGCATGCGGTTGTTCGGCATTCCGATTTCCACCGACCAGGATCCGGTCGATGAGGCCACCCTGAAGAAGATCGCCAGCATGACCGGCGGCCAGTTCTTCCGCGCGCGTGATACCGCGCAGCTGGCCGGGATCTACGCCGAGCTCGATCGCCTGGAGCCAGTGGCCGCAAAGGGCCCGAGCCTGCGCCCTCGCGAGGAACGCTATGCGTGGCCATTGGCCCTGGCATTGCTGCTGGGCGCATTGGCATGGCTGTGGCCGGAGCGTCGCCGATGATCGCGTTTGCTTCGAGTCTTCCCGACTGGAACGCGCTGCACTTCCTGCGGCCCGCCTGGTTGTGGGCACTGCTGGCGCTGCCGCTGATCATCGCGTTGGCGCTGTACCGGCAACGGCGCAGTGATGCGTGGCGGCAGGCGGTGGATGCACATCTGTTGCCACATCTGCTGGCCGCCGGCGCGAAGCGTCGCGTGCGCCTGCCATGGGCGCTGCTGCTGGGCTGGACACTGGCATCGCTGGCGATGGCCGGGCCGAGCTGGCGGCAGCAGGCGCAGCCGATGTTCCAGGCCAGCGCACCACTGCTGGTGGTACTGGACCTGTCCAGCCGGATCAGCGCAACCGATCTGCCACCGTCGCGCCTGCTGCAGGCGCGCGCGAAAGTGGGCGAGCTGCTGCGCGCGCGCCAGGGCGGGCAGGTGGGACTGGTGGTGTATGCCGATGATGCCTACACCGTGGCGCCGCTGACCGACGACGGCAGCAACGTCGCGCTGTATCTGGATGCGCTGTCGCCGGACGTGATGCCGCGTGATGGCCAGCGTGCCGACCGCGGCATCGACTGGGCAACACGGCTGATGCGGCAGATTGGTGCGCTGCAGGGGCAGATCCTGCTGGTCAGCGACCAGGCGGATGGTGAAGCTGCACTGGCGGCAGCGCAGGCACGCAGCCTGGGCCTGCAGGTGTCGGTGCTGGGCCTGGGCACGCCTGCCGGTGCGGCCTACCGCGATGGCAGCGGGCAGATCCGCCAGGCTGCGCTGGATGAGGGCAGCCTGCGCGCGGTGGCCACTGCAGGCGGCGGCCGCTATGCACGCATCTCCGCCGATGACAGCGATCTGCGTGCGCTCGGTGTACTCGACGCGCGCGAAGGCACGGCGGCGCAGCGGCCGGGCGAAGGCAAGCAGTGGCGTGACGAAGGCTTCTGGCTGCTGCCGCCGGTGATGCTGCTGGCATTGCTGGCCTTCCGCCGTCGTGCGCTGCTGGCCGCGGTGCTCGCGGTCGGCCTCGTGCCATGGATGAATGACGCGCAGGCGCAGGCACCTGCGACGCAGGCCTCGCAACCCGCGCAGGGCACGCTGTGGAAGCGTAACGACCAGGCGCAGCATCAGCGCCTGGCCGAGGGGGTCCAGGCTTACCGCAAGGGCGACTTCGCCACTGCGCGCAGGCAGTTCGAGGGTATCGACAGCGATGCCGGCTGGTACAACCTGGCCAACACGCTGGCACGCGAAGGCAACTACGACGAAGCGATCGCCGCCTACGACCGCGCGCTGGCGTTGCATCCCGGCATGGCCGATGCGGTCGCCAACCGTGCCGTGGTCGATGCCGCGCGCAAGCGCAGGCAGTCGGGTGGCAAAGGCCAGGATCAGCAGAAGCCACCGCAGAACGGGCAGCAGAAGCAGCAGAACGATGCCCCGGGCCAGCAGAACCCGCAGGGCCAGAAGCCGCAGCAGGGCCAGCAGAATCCCGGCCAGGGCCAGCAGGGGCAGCCCAAGGCGGGTGACGACAAGAACCCGTCGAGCCCGCAGCCCGGCGAGCGCGGCCGCGATGGCCAGCAGGCGCCACCACAGGTGGAGGATGCCAAGGCACAGGCCCAGGCCGATGAGCAGCAGCGCCAGCGCATGCAGCAGGCGATGCAGCAGGCACGCGAGGGCGAGGCTGGCAAGGACGGCAAACCCGTACCGGGGGGGGAGGGCCGCACGCCGCGCGAGCGCGAGGAGCAACAGGCGGTGGAAGCGTGGATGCGGCGTGTGCCGGATGATCCGGGCGCGCTGCTGCGGGCCAAGTTCCAGCTGGAAAACGAACGCAGGAAGAGGGAAGGGCGATGACGCGGGCGATCAACATGCACGGGCACTGGTCACGGCCGGTACTGGCGGCGCTGTTGCTGTGGCTGCCGCTGCTGGCCTGGGCGCAACCACGCGCCTGGCTGGACCGCGACCGCATCGCGATGGGTGATACGGTCACCCTCAATGTCGAGAGCGATCAGGGCGCTCCCGACTTCACGCCATTGCGCACCGACTTCGACCTGAGCGGCCAGACCAGCAGCCGCCAGGTGGAATGGAGCAATGGCAGCATGCAGCAGCGCAACCTGTATGGCGTGGCGCTGACGCCGCGGCGCAGTGGTGCGCTGGTGGTACCGGGCCTGCAGGTGGGCAGTGTGCGCACTGCGCCGCTGACGCTGCAGGTCGATGCGGCCGCCGTGGCCGGACCTGACAGCAATGCGATGGCCTTCATCGAAACCGTTGTCGATGACGATACGCCGTACGTGCAGCAGAGCGTGGGCGTGGTGGTGCGGTTGTATTTCGCCTCGCAGCTGGCCTCCGGCGAGCTGGTGCTGGATACCCCGGCGGGCGCGTCGTTGCAGCGCGTTGGCGACGACCGCACAGATGTGCGCCAGGTCAACGGGCGCCGCTACAACGTGGTCGAACGACGTTTCCTGCTGATCCCCGAGCGCAGCGGCACGTTGCGGCTGTCCGGTGCGCGTTTCAGCGGGCGCAGCGCCGGAGGTTTCTTCGATGACTTCTTCGGGGGCGGCGATGGCCGCATGAATGCCACTGGCGCAGACCGCACGTTGCAGGTGCAGGCACAGCCGGCACAGGCGCCGCAGCCGTGGTTGCCCCTGCAGAGCCTGCAGCTGCGCTACACCAGCGCGCCCACCAGTGCCCGTACCGGCGAGGCAGCCAACGTGGTGGTCGAAGCGGTTGCCGAAGGCGCCACCCGAGCACAGTTCACCGACCTGCCGGTCCCCGATGTCGGCAACGCAGCGCAGGTGTTTGCCGAACCGGCACAGTACGAAGAGACCTTCAACGGCAGCACGCCGCGCCTGAAGATCACCCGCCGCTATTCGATCGTGCCGCGCCAGCCGGGTTCGCTGGTGGTGCCGGGACCACGCCTGCCCTGGTGGGATGTGCGCAACGGCAAGGCACAGGAAGCGAAGCTGCCGGACCTGACGCTGGCCGTTGCGGCCGGTACCGGCGCCGCCACTGCCTCGCCGGCAGCGCTGCCACCGATCGACACCGCTGCCGCGCTGCCCGGCAGCGATGGACAGGATGCGCGTATCGCCGCGACCGATCCACGCGCCAGCGGCCTGTCCGAGCGACCGTGGCCATGGATGGCGGCGGCCATTGGCCTGGCGCTGCTGTGGCTGCTGACCCTGTTGTGGGGCTGGCAGCGAGGCCGACGCCCGCGTGTGGCGGCGCCTGCAGCCGGCACGCCCTCTGTGCCGACCGTGGTGAGCGGGCGTGCCGGCTTGGCCGAACTGCGCCGTGCGCTGGATGGTGAAGGCTTCGACCAGGTGGAGGCACGGCTGTGTGCGATGGCCGGCGTGAAACGCATCGAGCAGGTCATCGCCCGGCTGGATGACCCGGCCCAGCGCCAGGTGTTGCTGGACCTGCAGCAGGCGCGCTGGGGCGGGCAGGGCGAACTGGCCCCTTTGCGCACGCGCCTGCGCGAGGTCTTCCGTGACGGACCGCACTGGTCGGCGGCTAAGGGCACCGCCGAAACTGGCCTGGCGCCGTTGTATCCAACGCGGCGAACCTGAACCGGCGCCGCTTGCGCGCTTTGTTAGAGTGCATTCATTTTTCGAGGAAACCCGCGTATGACAGCAGCTGCTGCCGACAAGAAGAAGTTGCCCCTGCATTGGAAGATGGGCATCGGCTTTGCGATCGGCCTGGTCCTGGGACTGATCGTGCACGCCCTGGGCGGCAGCGTCGATGGTCTGCAGGCCGGTGCCAAGTGGGTCATGGACTACGTCACCACCCCGGCGTCGGGCCTGTTCCTCAACCTGATCTTCATGCTGATCGTGCCGCTGATCTTCTCGGCGCTGATCATGGGCGTATCGGAGATGGGCGACATCCGCGCCCTCGGCCGCATCGGCTGGAAGACCCTGGCGTATACCGTGCTGCTGTCCGGCATTGCCGTGGGCATCGGCCTGGTGCTGGTCAACCTGCTCAAGCCGGGCGCGGGCGTCGATCCGCAGGTCGCCGCCATGATGCTGTCGGAGAACGCCGAGCGCAGCAAGGAAATCGTCGCTGGCATCCATGGCACGCCGAAGGGCATGGACATGCTGCTGTCGATCGTGCCGAGCAACGTGCTGCAGGCCGCGTCGGACAACGGTGCGATCCTGTCGCTGATGTTCTTCGCGCTGATGTTCGGCATCGGCATGGTGCTGACCGACAACGAGAAGGTCGCCCCGCTGCGCCGCGCCATCGAAGGCGTGTTTGAAATCTCGATGACCCTGATCAACCTGGTCATCCGCTTGGCCCCCTATGCGGTGGCCTGCTTCATGTTCAACCTGGCCGCGCTGTTCGGCTTCGAGCTGATCATCCGCTTGGGCGCCTACGTGGGCGTGGTGGTGCTGGCGCTCGGCCTGCACATGGTCGTGACCTACGGTACTGCCGTATGGCTGTCTGGCCGCTCGCCGCTGTCGTTCTTCCGCGATACCCAGGAAGCGACGGTGATGGCGTTCTCCACCGCCTCCAGCAACGCGACCCTGCCGACCGCACTGCGCGTGGCCGACCAGATGGGCCTGCCGCAGCGCGTGTCGCGCTTCGTGCTGACCGTGGGCGCCACCGCCAACCAGAACGGCACCGCGCTGTTCGAGGGCGTGACGGTGATCTTCCTGGCCCAGTTCTTTGGCGTGGACCTGAGCATTGGCCAGCAGATCATGGTGATGGCGGTCTGCATCCTCGGCGGCATCGGCACTGCTGGTGTGCCGTCGGGCTCGCTGCCGGTGGTGGCGATGATCTGCGCGATGGTCGGTGTGAATCCGCTGGGCATCGGCCTGATCCTGGGCGTGAACCACTTCCTGGACATGTGCCGTACCGCCCTGAACGTGACCGGCGACCTGGCTCTGACCACGCTGGTGGCCAAGGGCGAGTCGCATGACGGACCGGCGCTGGGCACGCCCCTCGATTGAACGCGCCCTGAATGCCATGGATACTATCCCGACGCATGGAAGGCGTCGGGATTGGCGCCGTGCGAAAGGGAGCAGAAATGAGGATTTCGTACGTGATGGTCGCCGCCCTGGGCCTGCTGGCTTTCGACGCCAGTGCCCAGAAGGCCTGTGAAACCAACTACACCAAGACCGGCAGCTTCTTCGCGGGGCGCACCTTCACCACCTGGGACGTGGTGCCCAACGTTACCCCGGCCGACGCTCTCAAGCGTATCCAGATCGAGGGCGTGAAGTCGGGCCTGAAGGTGGCCAGCGTGGACAAGGACCTGGGCATGCTGACCCTGGAACAGAACGTCCAGTTCAATGGTAGCCAGACCACCCTGCCGTGGAACGTGCTGGTTGAAGCCGAGGGCAAGGGTTCCAAGATCACCGTGACCAAGACCACCCCGGCCACCTACGCCACTGGCGAGGACTTCCAGAAGAAGTCGATGTGTGGCGTGATCGAGGCTGCCGCGCCCAAGTAAGGGGTTGGCGGGACCAGATCCCTTTCACTGGCAAGGGATCTGGTCCTACGCCTGAACCCGGCCCCGCGTCTGTGGGACAATAGGCCGCCCGCACGTCCGCGGCCGCCTCCCGATTCCGACAGAACCATGACGCAGCCTACCCGTCGCCAGTTGGCCAACGCCATCCGCTTCCTCGCCGCCGATGCGGTTGAAACCGCAAAGTCCGGCCACCCCGGCATGCCCATGGGCATGGCCGACATCGCCGAAGTCCTCTGGAACGACTACCTCCGCCATAACCCGAGCAACCCGCACTGGTTCAACCGCGACCGTTTCGTGCTGTCCAACGGCCACGGTTCGATGCTGCAGTATGCGCTGCTGCACCTGAGCGGTTACGACCTGCCGATCGAGCAGCTCAAGCTGTTCCGCCAGCTGGGCAGCCACACCGCCGGCCACCCGGAGCGCCACGAGACCCCGGGCGTGGAAACCACCACCGGCCCGCTGGGCCAGGGTTTCGCCAATGCCGTGGGCTTCGCCCTGGCCGAGAAGCTGCTGGCACAGCGCTTCAACCGCCCGGAGCTGGAAGTGGTCGACCACCGCACCTGGGTGTTCATGGGTGATGGCTGCCTGATGGAAGGCGTGTCGCACGAAGCCGCCTCGCTGGCCGGTACCTGGGGCCTGCACAAGCTGGTCTGCTTCTGGGACAACAACCACATCTCCATCGACGGCAACGTCGAGGGCTGGTTCACCGACAACACTCCGGAGCGTTTCGAGGCCTACGGCTGGAACGTGGTGCGCGACGTCGATGGCCATGACCCGGAAAGCATCAAGGCCGGCATCGAGGCCGCGCTGTCGCAGAGCGACAAGCCGACCCTGATCTGCTGCCGCACCACCATCGGCTTCGGTTCGCCGAACAAGGCGGGCAAGGAATCCAGCCACGGTGCCCCGTTGGGCAAGGACGAGCTGGAAGCCACCCGCAAGCAACTGGGCTGGGAATACGGCCCGTTCGAGATCCCGCAGGCGATCTACGATGGCTGGCGCGCCAATGGCGCCGGCACCCTGCGCCAGGCCGAGTGGGAGCAACTGTTCGACAAGTACGCCAGCCAGTATCCGGCTGAGGCGTCCGAGCTGACCCGCCGCTCGCACGGCGAGCTGCCGGCCGACTTCGTTGCCAAGGCCGATGCCTACATCGCCCAGGTGGCCGCCGAAGGCCCGACGATCGCCTCGCGCAAGGCCTCGCAGCTGGCCATCGAAGCCTATGCGCCGCTGCTGCCGGAAATCGTCGGTGGTTCGGCCGACCTGGCGCACTCCAACCTGACCCTGTGGAAGGGCAGCACGTCGGTTGCCAGCGACGACGCCAACGCCAACTACGTGTACTACGGTGTGCGCGAGTTCGGCATGACCGCCATTGCCAACGGCCTGGCCCTGCACGGTGGTTTCATTCCGTTCGACGCCACCTTCCTGGTGTTCAGCGACTACGCTCGCAACGGCGTGCGCATGAGCGCGCTGATCCCGGCCCACGCCATCCACGTCTATACCCACGACTCGATCGGCCTGGGCGAAGACGGCCCGACCCACCAGCCGGTGGAGCACCTGGCTTCGCTGCGCTACATCCCGAACAACGACGTGTGGCGTCCGTGCGATGCGGTCGAGTCGGCGGTGAGCTGGAAGGCCGCGATCACCCGCCAGGACGGCCCGAGCTGCATGGTGTTCAGCCGCCAGAACCTGCCGCACCAGCCGCGCAGCGCCGAGCAGATCAAGCAGATCGAGCGCGGCGGTTACGTGCTGGCCGATGCCGCCGGTACCCCGGACGTGATCCTGATCGCCACGGGCTCGGAAGTCTCGCTGGCTACCGAAGCCAAGGCCCAGCTGGATGCGGCCGGTATCAAGACCCGCGTGGTCTCGATGCCGTCCACCGACGTGTTCCTGCGCCAGGATGCGGCCTACCGTGAATCGGTGCTGCCGAACGCGGTGCGCAAGCGCGTGGCCGTGGAAGCTGGCGTCACCGGTTTCTGGCGCCAGTTCGTCGGCCTGGACGGCGCCGTGATCGGTATCGACACCTTCGGTGCCTCGGCCCCGGCCGACCAGCTGTACAAGCACTTCGGCATCACCACGGCGCACGTGGTGGAGGCCGCCAAGGCGCTGTAAGCAGCCTCTCGGCGCAACAAAGGAAAGGCCGGCGCAAGCCGGCCTTTCTCGTTGCCGGAAGAAAAAGGGGACGGAGGGAATTAAGTCGTTTGTGCACAAACGACTTAATTCCCTCCGTCCCCTTTTTCTCAGGCGGTACGCGCCAGCGCCAGCCGCAGCAGCCGCGCGTCCAGGCGTTCGGCGAAGTCTTTCGGTGCCTGCAGGCCCATGCGCTGCAGGTACACGGCATCGCCGTCGCCGGCCGGTTGCCGCAGCGCTGCCCAGACGGTGCGCAGCTTGTCGCTGCGGGACTGCGTGTTGGCCTTCAGCCACGCCAGCGCTTTGACCAGTACCTGCTCGATCTCGTTGAAGTCGCTGCCCAGCGGGTAGTCCGGCAGGCTGCCATCGGCACGGAATGGGGCCAGTGCCGCGGCCAGTGCCTGTGGCGTGTTGCGCTGCTGGCGCTGCGGGTCGGGCTGGGACGCCGCCAGCAGCTTGCGCGAGGCGTGTGCCTGCTGCAGCAGATCGCCCTGGAAGGGCGCTTCGGTGATCGCGGTCATCGCATGCACGCAGTCTTCGTCGGTCAGGCCGCGCAGATCGGCGATGCCGTACTCGTTGAGGTAAATGTCGCGCAGGTGGCGCGGGATGGTGGTGTGGCCGTAGTTCCAGCGCACGTTCGATTCCCGGTGGCCCTTGTCATCGCGTGCGGCACGGAACATCAGCACGCTGCGTGCTTCCGGCAGGGCATGTGCCATCGCCACGAAGTTGTACTGGCCGCCCACGCCGGACACCACGCGTCCATCGTCCAGCGCGTCCGACACCGCCGCGCCGAGCGCGGTAGCCATCATGCAGGAATTGAAGAAACGCGCATGGCGGCGCTGCAGGCGCTCCAGTGCCTCGTTACCGCCATACAGCTGGTTGATCACGCTGATGCGGCGCATGCCGATCGCACGGCATTCGTCTTCCGGCAGCGTGCGCAGCCACTCGTAGAACTCCGGTGAGCCCAGGTAGAACGCACCGTGCAGGTACTCGCCTTCGGCGGCCAGGGTGGCATGGTCGATGGACAGCGTGCTGCCATTTTCGATGCGTTGCATCAGCGCCAGGTCGTCGTGCACCTTGCGCTTGATCACCCCGGTCTGCACCAGCCTGCGGAAGCCCTCGTTGAGCATCTCGCTGCAGCCGTACAGTCCCACTTCGAACGGGTCCACGCCGCCGATCTCCTGCACCAGCGGGTGGCTGGCCAGCTGCGGATCAAGTGCATGCAGCACGCGGCGATAGCGCGCGTTGTCGGTGTGGCGCAGCACCAGCGCATGGCTGAGCGCGTCGGCCAGCGTGCCGATGCCGATCTGCAGGGTGCCGCCGTCGCGCACCAGGGTGCTGGCATACAGGCCGATGGCGTAGTCGGCATCGCCGACCGGCTGCCGCGGCAGCCCGAACAGCGCCGGGTACGGTGGCGGTGGGGTGATCACCAGATCGAAGAACGACACATCGACCGTCGCCGAGCCGGCCAGGTAGGGCAGCTGCGGATCGATCTCGGCGATCAGCAACGGGCGCGGCAGGCCGCGCGCGGTCATCGCATCGAGCGTGTCCTGGGTGATGTCGTTGTTGCACGACAGCGAAAGCCGGCGGTCATTCGGCCGCATCGCCACCTTCTGCACGATCACCTGCGGTGCGCGCTGAGCGACCGCATCGGCGGCGTGGGTGTAGTTCAGGCTGGTATAGCTGGATTGCGCCTGCCGCGAACCGAGCAGGGCGCCGGACTGCATGTAGAACTCTTCCACCTGCACGTGCGCTGGCAACGCGTCGCGCGCGATCGCATCGGCATAGGCCAGGCGCGGGAAATCGTCGCCGAAGTGGCGCTGCGCAAACGGCGCCAGGAAGCGTGCCTCCAGGCCGTTGCCACGCGCCTTCGGCGGATTCAACGACAGCGCGGTATACAGCTGCAGCGGCCGTGAGGGATCGTGCTCGACGCGCGCATACAGGGCGTTGAGCAGCCGATGTGGCTTGCCCAGCGCCAGCGGTGCCCCGATCCGCAGCGGCCCGTCCACGCGCGCTAACAACCAGTCGACGGCGGCGTCCAGGTCGGTGAGGTGTTCGGTCATGCGTGGCGGTCCTGCGTGCGGGGGAGTGCGGGCATTACAGCATGTCGGGCTTGAACCGCCGTCGACGCGAGACTTCCACGCCGGACACCATGAACTGCCCGTCGCCGCGGTAATGCACCGTGCGCGGCAGTTTCGGCCGGGACGCAACATGGGCGCGCACGATCTCCCAGATGAACAGGTTGCTCGACGCCACCTGGCTGTCGTCGTACAACCGGCATTCGAAGTTCGAGTGGCATTGCCCGACCAGCGGCGCACCGACCTCGCGCGCGGGCAGCGCATCGAGCCCGAAATGGGCGAACTTGTCGACCTCGCGGCCGCTGCAGTTGCCGATGTCCACCACGGTATCGAGCAGTTCCACGCCGGGTACGTTGATCACGCACTCGCCACTGCCGACGGCCAGTGCATGGCTGTGGTTTTCATTCCACAGGTAGGTGGCGACCAGTGACGGCGAGAAGCCCATCACCATGTGCCAGCCCATCGTCATCAGGTTGTGCTGGCCGCGCCAGGCGGTGCTGACCAGCACGATCGGGCCGGGTTCGAGGAAGCGGCGGGCCTGCTCGACCGGGAATTCCTTCTTGGGAAGCGCTTTCATCCGAGGCCTCGGCCGGGAGGGCTCGATGCTGGCGCAAAGCCGATGAATCCGGAGTCGAGGGGCTTGACAGCCGGTTCGATTACGCGCGTAATCGAGATGTCGATTACGGATGTAAATCATGACCCCGATCAGCGAAGCCGAAGCCGTTGTGATGGAGGTGCTGTGGCAGCAGGCACCGCGTAGTGCCGATGACGTGGTGGCCGCGCTGGCCCACCGCGACTGGGCCGAGCCGACCATCAAGACCCTGCTCAACCGCCTGCTGACCAAGGGCGCGATCGCCGCCGAGCGCGATGGCCGGCGCTATCTGTATCGCCCGCTGTTGCAGCGCCAGGTGTGGGTGGAGGCGCAGAGCCAGGACTTCATCGGCCGTGTCTTCGAAGGGCGCGTGGCGCCGCTGGTCGCGCACTTCAGCGAACGCGGCCAGTTGAGCGCACAGGACATCGCCGAACTGAAGAAGCTGATCCAGGAGCTGGACCATGACTGAGCTGCTCGGTGGACTGTGGCAGGCCAGCGTGTGGCTGGCCATGGGGGTGATCCTGCTGGCCGTGCTGCGACCGCTGCTGGTGTGGATGGGGGGCGCTGGACTGGCTTATCGCAGCTGGTGGTTGTTGCCGATGCTGCTGGTGACCTTGCTGCTGCCGTTGCCACAGGCTGCGCTGTTGCAGCAGGTACCGACGTTGCCGCTGAAAGTGATGCCCGGTGCCATCGATGCGCTGAGCCGGCCGTCGCTGCCATGGGGTGGGCTGTTGGCGGCGCTGTGGGCGACGGGCGCAGGTGCCTGCCTGTTGCGCGACCTGCGCGCGCAGCGTCGCTTCGAACGGCGCATGGGCCAGCTGACGCCGCGCACCGATGGCAGCTGGCAGGCCAGTGGCGACCCCGGCCTGCCAGCGCTGGTCGGGTTGTGGCGGCCGCGCATCGTGGTCGGTCCTGACTTCGATCAGCAGTTCAGCGCGCAGGAACAGAGCCTGATCCTGCTGCACGAGCGCAGCCACCGCCGCAATGGCGATCACTGGGCCAATGGTGCGTTGCTGCTTATGCGTGCCGTGTTCTGGTTCCACCCGCTGGTGCCCTGGGCCGCACGCTGCTTCCTGCGCGACCAGGAACTGGCCTGCGATGCCCGCACCATCGCCCCGCAGCCTGCGCTGCGCGGGCTTTACGCCAGCACGCTGCTGAAGGCGCAGCTGGTCCACCCGGTTGCGCCAGCGGTCTGCCATTGGCGCAGCCAACCCGTGTTGAAGGAGCGTATCGCCATGTTGAAGCAGTCCAAGCGGAAGGCATTGCCGTGGGTATCGGGGCAGGTGCTGGTCGTCGGGTTGTGCCTGGGAATGGGCGCAGTAGCGTGGGCCAGCCAGGGCGATGCGATGGCTGGCCGCCCGGCAGCGGCGGTCATGGATCGGGAGATCCAGGTCGTCAAGATGCCACCGCCTTCCTATCCGAAATCCGCGGTCGAGGAGCGCCAGGTGGGCGTGGTGAACCTGCGCGTGGAAGTGGATGCCAGCGGCCAACCCACCGATGTCAGGGTGCTCAGTGCCACCAATCCGGGCGTGTTCGACGCGGTGTCGATCACCGCAGCGCGCAGCTGGACCTATCGGCCGGCGATGAAGAACGGCAAGCCGGTGGCAGGCGCAGTGAAGATTCCGATCACCTTTGCGATGGACAACAGCGAGGACGCCCAGTGAAGTCCGCGCCGCTGCTCGTGGTGGCGGCGCTGATGATGGGGTGTGCGAGCCAGGAACGGCTGGCCACCGTGCACACCCGCAGCGAGAATGTCGGCCACCAGCGACTGCAGCCGCAGGCGGGCGGTGGCAGTGGGCAGTTGCAGGCGTATTCGCTGGGTGCGACCGAGGGCTACCGGATGCCGCAGTTGTACGCGGCACCGGACCCGGAGGTCGGCGATCGTGACCCGCGTGCGGAACTGGCGCCGACCACGATCTGCCTGCAGGTGGTGGTTGATGCCAACGGCGTCGTCGAGCGCAGCCTGCCATTGACCGATCGCCCGGAGTGCGCGGCAGGTGCTGCGGGCGAGAATGCGCCCCTGCTGCAGGCTGCGCAGGAGGCCGTGGCGATGTGGAAGTACTCGTCCGCAGCGGTCTGCCACTTCGCGGCTGGCAAGGTGCCTGCCGACCGCGGTGACTGCCGGGGCGCCGAACGGGTCGAGCCGGTGGCGGTCACCCTGCAGTACGCCTTCACCTTCGAGATCGTGAAGGGCCAGCATGTGGTGCGCACGCAGGGAAAATGAACGCTCGCGGTCCGTGATGGAAACCGATGGCGCCGGGCTCTGCCCGGCGTACGTCAGGCCCCTCCCTGGATGTTGGCCTTCACCGCCGGTTGCATCAGCTTCGGTTCTTCCAGCGTGGCATCGCGGGCCTGGCGCACGCTGACGAACTCTGCCTCGGCCACGCCGTCATGCACGTGGATGTTGTGCGCGCGCTGTTCACCGATGGTGGTTTCGTTGGCGAAATCACGGCCCCCCGGGCCGTAGTCGTGGCAGACGAAAACCCGGGTGGTATCGGGCAGCGCCAGCAGGCGCTGGATCGAGCGGTACAGCTGCGCGGCATCGCCACCCGGGAAATCGCAGCGTGCGGTGCCGCCGTCGGGCATGAACAGCGAGTCACCGGTGAACAGCGCATCGCCGATCAGGTAGGCGATGCTGTCGCTGGTGTGGCCGGGCACGGCGATCACCTGTCCTTGCAGCTCGCCAATGGCAAAGGTTTCGCCGTCGCTGAACAGGTGATCGAAGATCTCATCGGCGGCCGGAAGCTGCAGGCCATAGCGCGGCGCGAACGTGGCCTGCACCGCGCGGATGCCTTCACCGATGGCCAGCGTGGCGTGCGGGAAGCGCTGCTTGAGCCGGCGCCCGGCCGACACATGGTCCGCATGGGCATGGGTTTCCAGCAGCCAGCGGAGCTGAAGGTCCTGCTGTTCGATGGCCTGCAATGCCCCGCGCAGCGGTGATTCACTGCTGGCGTCGGTGTCCGGGTCGTAGTCCAGGACCGGGTCGATCAGCGCCGCCTCACTGCTGGCCGGATCGCTGACCAGGTAGCTGAAGGTATTGCTGTCACGGTGGAAGAACGACTGCACCTGGACCGGCATCGGAATTCTCCTCAGCGCGTGCCTAGCACGCGATTCAGCAACTGCGCCAGGTTTTCACCGGCCAGTCGCAGCTGCGCTTCGGCCAGCGGCCGGTAGCGCTCGGTGTATTCGTCACCGATTTTATGCGACGCCGGATAAACGCCAGCTTGCATGGAGATGCGGCAGCTGGCCTCGGCCCAGGCCTGCGGGTCACGCTGCGGGTTGGACTGGCGCGCCAGCTTCGGCGCGCGCAGGCCCTGCAGCACGGGCAGATAGCCGGTGTCGTCGAGCTTGCGGGTGTTGAGCATGCCGCTGTCCCACAGCGAGTGCAGGTTGGTGCCGCGGTTGCCGAACTGCAGCTGGAAATCGTTGCCGCCCTTGTCATGGGCGTAACCGGCATGCATCGGCTGGTGGATGTCGCCGACCAGGTGCACGACGAACTTCAGTGCCTGCAGGCGCTCGCCATCGGTCAGGCTGCGGTCGCCCAGGATGGCGCTCTGTGCTTTCAGGGCCTCGACGATGCAGTTGCCGTTTTTGCAGTGCTTCGGTGCTTCGTAGTGGCAGTCGTCTTCGGCGATGTTGACGTAGTGCCAGCCGGCCGAACGACGGCCCAGGCCGGGCTCCTTGGCGCGCAGCTGGTCGGCCCACGGCGCGATGCTGGCCAGGGTGGCGTCCGCTTCTGTGGCCAGCAGGCGGTCCACTTCGGCGCGGGCGGCGGGGTTGAGGCGGGCGTCGGCGACTTCGGCAACCAGGCGGTGGCCTTGCGCGCCCCAGGCATGGGCGGGGGCGGAGACGGACAGCAGGGCCGGCGCCAGGGCGGCGGCGAGGAACAGGGAGTGCAGGGCTTTCATGCACACATTCTAGCGGGGTAGGTGGATTGAAGAGCGGCGCGTTCCTGTCTGCTGGGGGCTGGCTGCAGGGGCAGGCGCTGCGGGACACGCTGCAAGTACGTCCCTGTAAGCTCGGCCGCGGCATCCATGCCGCGGACGGTCCCGCAGCGCCTGCCCCTGCAGCCCCATCCAACATGGCCGCGGAGGCGGATGCAAACGTCAAAGGCAACATCAAGAACAAATGCAGGATCAAAATCCGCCTTTTGCAATTGCAGGCAACCATTACGCCTCGGATGTACAGGCTCTGCTCCCCGCCTCGCCCCAGCTCCGGAACTGCTTCAGTCCCAGGAACAAAAAAAGCCCCGGCAATCACCGGGGCAACATGCTGCGAGGGTTTCGCGTGCAGCGGGGGAGCGGGGGCGAAGCCCCCGCGCCCAACACGCCGCTTTAGAACTTGAAGACGTACGAAGCGCCGTAGACCAGCGGATCGATGTTGACGGTGCCGATCTTCTCGCCGTTCAACTTCACCTTGCTGTCGATGTCGATCCAGCGCATGTCCACGCGCAGGGCGCCCTTCTCGCCGATCGCGAAATCGATGCCCGCATGCGCGGCCAGGCCCCACGAATCCTGCAGCTTCAGCTTGCTGCCGGCCAATGCACCGGTGGTATCTTCGCTGAAGAAGGTGGTGTAGTTCACACCTGCACCGACGAACGGCGACACCTTGCCCTTGCTGTTGAAGTGGTACTGCAGGGTCACCACCGGCGGCAGCTGCTTGGTGCTGCCGACGCGGCCCAGGCCGTTGATGTTGATGTCGTGCTTGAACGGCAGCGCGGCCAGCACTTCGATGCCCAGGTTGTCGGCGATGAAGTACTCGCCGGTGATGGTCGGCTTGACGTCGTTGTCGACGTCGACCTTCAGGGTGCCGCCGGCCAGCCAGCCGTTGTTCGACTTCGGCGCCACCTGATGCACGCCAGCCGAAACGGTCCAGTCGCCCTTGGACTGGGCCATGGCCGGGGCGGCGGCGAGGGACAGGGCGGCGGCCAGGCTGGCCACGATCAGGGGGGAGGTCTTGCGCATGGGGGTGTTCTCGTTGCTGGGTGGATGGCGACAGTCTCGGCCTCACGCCGCGCTAACGCTTTGATCCGGATCAAATCCTGTCCGCCGACCTGCTGGCGGCCCGGCCTGGCCCACGGTGGCCAGCCCCGGCCTGCTAGACTTGTGGGCCCTATCCATCCCGCCGCACCCGTCGCGGCTGCAGGAGCTTGAGAAATGGCAATCAAGGTTGGTATCAACGGTTTCGGTCGCATCGGGCGTAACGTCCTGCGCTCGGCGGTGCTGAACTTCGGCGACGACATCGAAATCGTGGCCATCAACGATCTGCTGGAGCCGGATTACCTGGCCTACATGCTCAAGTACGACTCCGTGCACGGTCGCTTCAAGGCCGATGTGGCGGTGCAGGGCAACGACCTGCTGGTCAACGGCAAGAAGATCCGCCTGACCCAGGAACGCGACCCGGCCAACCTGAAGTGGGACGAAGTCGGCGCCGACGTGGTGCTGGAAGCCACCGGCCTGTTCCTGACCAAGGAAACCGCGCAGAAGCACATCGATGCCGGCGCCAGGAAGGTCATCATGTCGGCCCCGTCGAAGGACGACACGCCGATGTTCGTGTTCGGCGTGAACGACAAGACCTATGCTGGCCAGGCAATCATCTCCAACGCGTCGTGCACCACCAACTGCCTGGCTCCGCTGGCCAAGGTCATCAATGACAAGTGGGGCATCAAGCGCGGCCTGATGACCACCGTGCATGCGGCCACCGCCACCCAGAAGACCGTCGATGGCCCGTCCAACAAGGATTGGCGCGGCGGCCGTGGCATCCTGGAAAACATCATTCCCTCGTCCACCGGTGCGGCCAAGGCCGTCGGCGTGGTCATCCCGGAACTGAACAAGAAGCTGACCGGCATGAGCTTCCGCGTCCCGACCTCGGACGTATCGGTGGTCGACCTGACCGTCGAGCTGGAGAAGGAAGCCACCTACGCCGAGATCTGCGCTGAAGTGAAGGCACAGAGCGAAGGCGCGCTGAAGGGCATCCTCGGCTACACCGAAGACAAGGTCGTGGCCACCGATTTCCGCGGCGAGACCTGCACCTCGGTGTTCGACGCCGACGCCGGCATCGCCCTGGACGGCACCTTCGTCAAGCTGGTGACCTGGTACGACAACGAGTGGGGCTACTCCAACAAGTGCCTGGAAATGGCCAAGGTCATCGCCGCCAAGTAAGGCCGGTGTAGATCGCAGACGGACCCCGGCCTGGCCGGGGTTCGTCGTTTATGGGACCCACCCTGTCGTAGCATGGGGCGGTCGACCGCCGCCGCTGGGGCGCGGGATCGCATTGGAAGCACGCAATGGAAGCACTGATAGCCCTGGTCGTACTGGTTCTTCTGGCCATCCCGCTGTTGCTGGTGGTCGCGCTGGTGATGATTGCCGGCCTGCGCCGCCGCGTCGCTGCGCTGGAAAGCGCGATGGCCGCCGCGCCGGCCGCCGTCAGGCCGGCCGCCACCGCACCCGCGCCTGAACGGCCTGTGGCCGCACCTGCTGCCAGCGCCGATCCGCCGTTCCTGCGGCCGGCCGCCGCTGCTGCTGCGCCTCAGCCCCCGCAGCCACCGGTGCGCGAAGCAACGCCCACCGGGGTGCCTGTCCCCCGTCCTGCTGCGCCACCGCCGGTGCCGGTGCAGCCGCCGCTGCCTTCCGAACCGGCACTGCCCAATGTCATCGAGCGTGGCATCGGTGCGGTCAAGCGCTGGTTCACCGAAGGCAACGTGCCGGTCAAGATCGGCATGCTGGTGCTGCTGGCCGGTGTCGCAGCGCTGCTGAAGTACGTCAGCGACCAGGGCTGGCTGGTGCTGCCGATCGAACTGCGCCTGGCCGGCATCACCGTGGCTGCGCTGGGCCTGCTGGCCTTCGGTTGGCACCAGCGTGAACGCCGGCGGCTGTTTGCCCTGGCGCTGCAGGGCGGTGCCATCGGCGTACTGCTGCTGACCATCTTCGCGGCGTTCAAGCGCTTCGACCTGATTCCGCCGGCCTTTGCCTTTGCCAGTTCGATCGCACTGGTGGCCGGGCTGTGCGTGCTGGCGGTGGTGCAGAACTCGCGCACGCTGGCCGTACTGGGCATCCTGGCCGGCTTCATGGCACCGCTGTGGCTGTCCACCGGCAGTGGCAACCACGTGGGGCTGTTCAGCTATTACGCCGTGCTCAACGCGGGCATCTTCGCCATCGCCTGGTTCCGCCCGTGGCGCGCGCTGAACCTGCTGGGCTTCGCCTTCACCTTCGGCATTGGCACCTTCTGGGGCGTGCTGCAGTACGCGCCGGACAAGTTCAGCAGCACCGAGCCGTTCCTGGCGCTGTTCTTCGTGTTCTACCTGCTGATACCGCTGCTGTACGCGCGTCGCCAGCCGGCCGGCCGGCGCGACCTGATCGATGGCAGCCTGGTGTTCGGCACGCCGCTGGTCGCGTTCTCGCTGCAGGCAGGCATGCTGCACGCGCAACCGATGACGCTGGCACTGTGCGCGCTGGGCCTGGCGGCGATCTACGCGGTGTTGGCCCGGGCGCTGATCGCACGTGCGTCGTACACCGTGCTGGCGCAGTCGCATGCCGTGCTCGCGGTGGGTTTCGCCACGCTGGCGGTGCCGCTGGCATTGTCGGCGCGCGCCACGGGCGCCGTGTTTGCACTGGAAGGCGCTGGCCTGGCGTGGTTGGGGCTGCGCCAGAAGCGGTGGCTGCCGCAGGTCTCCGGCGCGTTGCTGCAGATCGGCGCCGCATTCGCCTTCGTTGCCGGTGGCGACCACTGGCACGAAGACCTGCGCTTCCTGATCAACCCGACCGCCGTTGGCGCGCTGTTGCTGGCCCTGGCCGGCTTCGCGTCGGCGTGGAGCTACCAGCGCAGGCCGCGTCATGAGGTCGCACTGGTGTATTACCTGTGGGGCCTGCTGTGGTGGCTGGGCGGCCTGGTCCATGAGATCACCCGCTTCTTCCCGTACCGCACCGAAGTGGACGCGTTGCTGGTGCTGGCCGCGGTCACTGCCTGGCTGGCGGCCGAAGCGCAGCGTCGCCAGCCGGCGCGTGCGCTGGGCGTGACCGCGCTGGCCATGCTCGCGCTGGGCTTCCCGCTGGCCCTGATGCAGAGCGATGCACACCACCAGCCGTTCGCCGGCCACGGCGCGCTGGCCTGGGCGGTGTTCGCGGTACTGGGCGTGCGTACCCTGCTGTGCCTGCGCCAGGGCGGCGATACCGTGGCCCGCATCGCGCAGTTCCTGTGGTGGCTGCTGTGGCCGTCGCTGCTTTCGTTGCTGGCCTTGTGGGGTAGTGGCGAGGCCGGCCTGGCGCAGGGTTGGACGACCCTGCTGGTGACCTTGCCGTGGCTGCTGATGGCGGCGCTGTCGCTGTGGCGCTGGAACGCATTGCGCTGGCCGCTGGGCGCGGCATTCGACAGCGCGCGCGTCCCGCTGCAGTGCGTGCTGTTCGGCCTGCTGGCGATCGGTTGGCTGCTGGGCCAGCTGCTGCCGGGCGACGCCGCACCGCTGCTGTGGCTGCCGGTGCTGAATCCGGCCGAGATCGGCCAGTGGCTGAGCCTGCTGCTGCTGGCGCGCTGGCTGTACGGCAGTGAGGCACCGCAGGCATTGCTGAACATCCGCATGCCGCTGCTGGCACTGGCGGCCTTCCTCGCGTTGACCAGCCTGGTGCTGCATGGCGTACACCAATGGGGTGGACTGGCGTGGAATGCGTCGATGATGCGCTTCAGCCTGGCGCAGACCAGCCTGACCGTGTTGTGGAGCGTGCTGGGTGTGATTGCCTGGGTGTGGGGTTCGCGTCGCAGCCAGCGTGTGTTGTGGATGGTCGGTGCCGTGCTGATGGGCGTGGTGCTGGCCAAGCTGGTTGTTGTCGATCGCCAGCACCTGGGCAACCTGCTGGGCATCGCGTCGTTCATCGCCTACGGCCTGCTGTGCACGGTCGTGGGTTATCTGGCACCGGCACCGCCAAGCGCGGCGCCGACCGTGGAGGAATCGCAATGAGGAAGTGGAGCAGGGCGCTGCTGCCGGCGATGTTCGGCATGCTGGCCGCCGTCGTGGTACAGGCGGCTGATTACCGCACGCAGTATGCCGAGCAATGGCCGCTCACATTGTCCAGTGCGCAGTCCGGTGCCTACCGTATCGTGCTGGAGCCGGCGATCTACCGCCGTGCCGTGACCGCCGATCTCAGCGATCTGCAAGTGTTCAACGCGGCCAGCCAGTTGTTGCCGTCGGCACTGCTGGCGCCGGACCAGCCGCTGGCGCAGTCGCCGGTGCAGCGTGAACTGCCGTGGTTCGTGCTGCCGCCGCTGGCCGATGCACAGCGCAACGACCTGCAGCTGCTGACCGAGCGTGATACCGATGGGCGCGTGCGCCGGGTCGAAGCGCGGGTGGGTGGCGGGGCCGGGTCGAGCGGGCAGGGCGGCTGGCTGATCGACGCCAGCATGCTCGATCAGCAGCCGCTGGCGGCACTGGTGCTGGACTGGAACGACAGCGGCCAGCCGCTGCAGGTGCAGGTGCAGCTGGATGCCAGTGACGACCTGCAGCACTGGCGATCGATTGGCCGCGACGTGCCGCTGGTGGATCTGCAGCGCGCCGGCAAGCGCCTGCTGCAGCGCCGCCTGCAGGTGGACGGCGCTGCACGCTACCTGCGCATCCTGGCGCAGGGCGACTCGCGCCTGCCGACCCTGCGCGGCGTACTGGCGGAACTGCCGCCAGCACCGGCCACGCTGCCCTGGGAATGGCTGTCGCTGGAGCCGACGTCGTCGGGCAAGGGCGAGTACACCTTCGAGATGGATGGCCGGTTCCCGGTGGCACGTGCCGATGTCGCCAGCACCGATAACAGCCTGGTGCAATGGACGCTGTTCAGCCGCGATGACGAGAGTGCGGAATGGCAACGTCGCAGCGCGCCGTGGATCGCCTACCAGGTGCAGCAGGGCACGCAGGGCCAGCGCCAGCAGTCGGCGGCACAGCCGCTGGGCGGGGTGCACCGCGACCGCTACTGGAAACTGGTGGCGAATCCGGCGGAAACCGCCACCGCGCCGACGCTGCGCCTGGGTTACCAGCCGGAAGTGCTGGTGTTCCTGAGCCAGGGCGCGGCGCCCTACGCACTGGCGGTGGGCAGCGCGACCGCGCGCCGCACGGACGCGCCGATCGGGGTGCTGATCGAGGAACTTCGGCAGCGCAACGATCCTTCGTGGCAGCCAACACTGGCGCGCCTGGAAGGCAGTCCAGAGCCGCTGGCCGGCGATGCGGCGCTGAAGCCGCAGCGCGATTGGAAATCGTGGTTGCTGTGGGCGTTGCTGGGCCTGGGCGTACTGGTGGTGGGTGGCCTGGCGCTCAGCCTGCTTCGGCAGAAGCCTGCGCCTTCGGAATAGGTTCCAGCGAACGGCGCAGCCCCTCGTGGGTGGGATTGGTCGTGTAAAGCAACAGCCGCGCTTGGCCGGGCGGGTGGGCTTGGCAGGGGACGCCGTGAATCCGTCCCTGGAGGCTTAGCCGCGCCATCCATGGCGCGGATACCCCTGCCCAGCCCACCCGCCCGGCCTCTGACAATTTCCGTGTGCGTCCACCCACGGAAAGAAAAAAGAAGAGCAAAAGCTGCTTGGCAGGGCGCTCTTTGTAGAGCCGAGCCCATGCTCGGCTGCTGTTCGCGATAGACCCAGCCGAGCACGGGCTCGGCTCTACATTTTTCTCCGACACCAGAAACCGCTTTTGCCTTTGCCATCTGCATCACCTCAGGTGCCTGTCGAGGCCGGGGCGGTGTGGGCTGGCAGGGGTGTCAGCCGCATGGATGCGGCTGCCAAGCCTCCAGGGATGGATTCACGGCGTCCCCTGCCAGCCCACACCACCCCGGCCCACTCACAGCACCACGAAGCGCCAGCGCTTTGGCCGTTGCCGTTGCTGTTGCATTTGCCCTGCGCCTCTGCCTGCCGCAGGCATCGGCCCTCCCACCAGCCGCACCCGATACAATGGCCGTCTGCCGCAGACCGGCATCCCGTCCCCGAGCCAAAGAGTTGCCCATGTCCATTGTCCGCATGACCGACCTCGACCTCTCCGGCAAGTGCGTGCTGATCCGCCAGGATCTGAACGTGCCGATCGAGAATGGCCGCATCACCTCCGAACAGCGCATCACCGCTTCGCTGCCGACGCTCAAGCGCGCGCTGGAGCAGGGCGCGGCGGTGATGGTCACCTCGCACCTGGGGCGCCCGAAGGAAGGCGTGTGGAGCGAGGCCGATTCGCTGGCACCGGTCGCCCAGCGCCTGTCCGAACTGCTGGGCCGCGACGTTCCGCTGGTGCGCGACTGGGTCGACGGCGTCGACGTGCAGCCGGGCCAGCTGGTGCTGCTGGAAAACTGCCGCATGAACGTCGGCGAGGGCAAGGATGACGAGGCCCTGTCAAAGAAGTACGCCGCCCTGTGCGACGTGTTCGTGATGGATGCCTTCGGTACCGCGCACCGTGCGCAGGCCTCCACCCATGGTGTCATCCGCTTCGCACCGGTCGCGGCCGGTGGCCCGCTGCTGATGGCCGAGCTGGACGCGCTGGCGCAGGCGCTGGATGCACCGGCCAAGCCGCTGCTGGCCATCGTCGCCGGCAGCAAGGTCAGCACCAAGCTGGAGTTGCTGGCCAATCTGGTTGGCAAGGTCGACCAGCTGATCGTCGGTGGCGGCATCGCCAACACCTTCATCGCCGCAGCTGGCTACAACGTCGGCAAGTCCCTGTACGAGCCGGACCTGCTGGATACCGCGAAGAAGATCGTGGCCGATGCCAAGGCACGCGGCGCCGACATTCCGCTGCCGGTTGACGTGGTCACCGCCAAGCAGTTCCTGCCCGACGCTGCCGCGGAAGTGAAGGCGGTCGATGCCGTTGCCGAAGACGACCTGATCCTGGACATCGGCCCGCAGACCGCCGCGCAGTACGCGCAGCTGATCGAGAAGGCCGGCACCGTGGTCTGGAACGGCCCGGTCGGCGTGTTCGAGTTCGAGTCCTTCAGCAAGGGCACCGAAGCGCTGGCCCGCGCGATCGCCAGCTCGAAGGCGTTCTCCATCGCCGGCGGTGGCGACACCCTGGCCGCAGTCGACAAGTTCGATATCGCCGGCGACGTCAGCTACATCTCCACTGGTGGTGGTGCGTTCCTGGAATTCCTGGAAGGCAAGACCCTGCCGGCTGTCGCCGCACTCGACGCGCGCGGCGCATGAGCGCCGAGCGCGGCAAGGATGTGCTGTTCTTCGATCTCGACGGCACGCTGATCGATTCGCAGGTGGGCATCACCGCCTGCATCGCCTATGCGCTGCAGAAGATGGACCATCCGGTGCCGCCGCAGGAAACCCTGCTGGGCTGGATCGGTCCTTCGCTGCGCACCACCTTCGCGCCGTTGTTCGTCGAACCGGCGCGGGTGGAACAGGCCGTGGGCTACTACCGGGAGCGCTTCGACGTCGAAGGCTGGCGCGAGCACACGGTGTACCCGCAGGTGGAAGGCACGCTGCGCACGCTGCATGGCCGTGGACACCGGCTGGCGGTGGTCACCGCCAAGAACGAGCCGCACGCGCGCCGCATCCTCGCCCACCTGCCGTTCGGTGGGCTGTTCGAGGAGATCGTCGGTTCAACCCTGGATGGCTCGCGCAGCCACAAGCCGGAACTGGTCGGCGAGGCACTGCGCCGGCTGCAGGTGCAGCCTGCACAGTGCTGGATGATCGGCGACCGGCGCATGGACATCGAAGGCGCGCGCCACCACGGCCTGCGTAGTGTCGGCGTGCTGTGGGGCTTTGGCGGAGAGGCGGAATTGACCGAAGCCGGTGCCAGCCAGCTGGCACGTGAGCCGGCGCAGCTGGAAGCGCTGCTGGCCTAGCTTCCTGTGGAGCCGAGCCCATGCTCGGCTCCACAGAACCGCCCCCCTGCGCCAGCGTATGTCCGGATGATGTCCGTTCCATGACCCGCGAAGTCAGGCGGCACAAGGCTGTAACCGTATACATGCGGCGTGAAGGATGTGCTAATTTCCGTTCTTTATCGGGAGAGGCCCATCCACCATGTTCGAGCGTCAGCGTCGCACCAAGATCCTTGCCACCCTCGGTCCGGCCACTGACCCGCCGGGCGTGCTGGAGGATCTGTTCCGCGCCGGCGTCAACGTGGTGCGCCTGAACTTCAGCCATGGCGATCCGTCCGGCCAGGCCAAGCGTGCCGCCGAAGTGCGTGCCGCTGCGGCCCGCGTGGGCGTGGAAGTGGGCATCCTGGCCGACCTGCCGGGCCCGAAGATCCGCATCGAGCGCTTCGCCGAAGGCAAGGTGCAGCTGAAGGCGGGCGACCGCTTCGACCTGATCGCCAGCGAGAACGCCGGCCCGGGCACTGCCGGCGAGGTGGGCGTGAGCTACCTCGGCCTGCCGCAGGACGTCGGCCCGGGTGATGTGCTGCTGCTCGACGACGGCCTGATGCAGTTGCAGGTGGTGGAAGTGCAGGGCGACCGTATCGTCAACACCGTGCTCAACGATGGTGTGTTGTCCGACCGCAAGGGCCTGAACAAGCAGGGCGGCGGCCTCTCGCTGGGTGCGCTGACCGAGCGCGACAAGGAGCTGATCGGCATCGTTGCCAAGATCGGCGTGGACTTCATCGCCGTGTCGTTCTGCCGCAATGCGCAGGACATGAACGATGCGCGCGACATCGCCCGTTCGCACGGCTGTGATGCCGCGCTGGTGTCGAAGATCGAGCGCACCGAGGCAATCGAGAACCTGGAAGAAATCGTCGAGGCCAGCGACGTGGTGATGGTCGCCCGTGGCGACCTGGGCGTGGAAATCGGCGATGCCGAGCTGCCGGGCCTGCAGAAGAAAATCATCAAGGCCTCGCTGGCGCAGAACAAGGTGGTGATCACCGCCACGCAGATGCTGCAGTCGATGGTGGAAAGCCCGATCCCGACCCGCGCCGAAGTACTGGACGTGGCCAACTCGGTCATCGACGGCACCGACGCAGTGATGCTGTCGGCGGAAACTGCCGCTGGCGCCTACCCGGTCAAGGCCGTGGAGGCGATGGCACGCATCTGCCTGGGTGCCGAGCGCCAGTTCCAGACCGAGACCGACTTCAACGCGTCGCCGCGCAATCTGGAACGTGCCGACCAGGCGATTGCCATGGCCACCATGTTCCTGTCGCAGCACGTGGGCGTGCGCGCGATCGTGGCGATGACCGAATCCGGTGGCACCGCACGTTACCTGTCGCGTTTCAGGGCCAAGGCGCCGGTGTTCGCGGTGACCCGCCATGACGGTGCGCGCCGGCAGATGGCGCTGATGCGCGATGTGTTCCCGATCAACTTCGACAGCCGCGGCCTGACCCCGCGTGAAGCCGCGCGCGGCAGCATCCGCCTGCTGGTGGAATCGGAACTGCTGCAGGCCGGTGATCGCGTCGTGTTCACCAGTGGCGAGCACATGGAAACCCACGGTGCCACCAATACCCTGCGCCTGCTGGAAGTGGGTGAGGACGGCCGCGCCATCGGCCTGGGCGATCTGTAAGTAGTGCTGCCCTGGGGCCGGCGCCGCGTTGCGGATCCGACCCCGGGGTCAGATCCCGCAGGGGCCCTGACCCCCGACGGCAGGACACGTCGTGTCCGGTGCGGACATTGGAAGCGTTTCCATCCTGTCCTCCACGGCGAGGCAACGGGCCGCGGGGCTATACTTGTGTTTTTCCCGCACCCGCCACAGGAAGTACATGAGCATCGAACAGCTGGCTGAAACCGCCCAGGCCATGGTTGCCCCGGGCAAGGGCATCATCGCGATCGACGAATCCACCGCTACCATCGCCAAGCGTTTCGCTGGCGTCGGTATCGAGAACACCGAGGAGAACCGTCGTGCCTACCGCGAACTGCTGCTGACCACGCCGAAGCTCAACGAGCACATCTCCGGCGCCATCCTGTTTGACGAAACCATCCGCCAGTCGACCAAGGACGGCGTGCCGTTCGCCAAGTACATGGCCGACCACGGCATGATTCCGGGCATCAAGGTGGACAAGGGCGCGCACCCGCTGGCCGGCTGCCCGGGCGAGCTGGTGACCGAAGGCCTGGATGGCCTGCGCGAGCGCCTGCAGGAGTACTACAAGCTGGGCGCACGGTTTGCCAAGTGGCGTGCTGTGATCAACATCGGCGAGAGCATCCCGTCGGGCACCTGCATTGAGTCCAACGCCCATGCGCTGGCCCGCTACGCAGCGCTGTGCCAGGAATGCGGCCTGGTGCCGATGGTCGAGCCGGAAGTGATCATGGACGGCGACCACGACATCGAGACCTGCTACGAAGTCACCGAAGCGACCCTGCGTTCGCTGTTCGACGCCCTGTACCAGCAGAACGTGCTGCTGGAAGGCACCATCCTGAAGGCTTCGATGGTCATCTCGGGCAAGGACTGTGAAGAGCAGGCCGACGTCGAGGAAGTGGCCGAGTCGACCGTGATGTGCCTGAAGAGCACCGTGCCGGCCATCCTGCCGGGCGTGGTGTTCCTGTCCGGTGGCCAGAGCGACGAGCAGTCCACCGAGCACCTGAACGCGATGAACCAGCTGGGCAACCTGCCGTGGCCGCTGAGCTTCTCCTACGGCCGTGCCATGCAGCAGGCCGCGCTGAAGCTGTGGGCCAAGGACATGAAGGGCAACTACGCTGCTGCCCAGAAGACCGTGTACGAGCGCGCCAGGGACAATGGCCTGGCCGCGCTGGGCAAGTGGAACGGGTGATCCGTCCCATCGCTGGATGAACAAGGCAGCGCCGGCATCACGCCGGCGTTTGCTTTTGCGGGTATCTTTTCCGCCCCCATGCGCCCGGCCGGTGCGTGGGAACCACATGGAAGGCCAAGGAGAAACAACATGCGTTTGGCAGCAATCACACTGGCCGTAGCCACGGTCCTGGTCGCCGGCGGGTGCAACCGCATCGGTGGCGGCGGTGCCGAGGCAGGCAAGGCCGCGTCGCTCGATTTCGACAAGCCGGTCTCCGGCGAGATCACCTCGCGCAGCGGCATCAACTTCAATGACGGCAGCCATCACCAGCTCTACCAGATCAAGCTGGAAGACAGGGATCTGGTCGGCCTGAAGCTCACTGGTGCCCTCAGCGGCTCGATTGCGGTGTTCAACAACGGCAGCCTGGTATCCACCAGCAACACAGGCTATGAGCGCGAGGGGGACGTCTCGCTGGCTTTCCGTGCCAACGGCAGTGGTACCTACCAGGTGGCAGTCAACGCCGATGGCCCGACCGCGTTCGGCCCTTATCGCCTTCGCGCCGAGAAGCTGAAGCCGTACGACGGCAAGCCGCTGGCGGGCAGTGGCGAGATCGTCGATATGCTGGCCAGCAACTCGCAGGACTACACGTTGCAGGTGGACAAGGCGGGCCTGTACGAGATCCGGCTGGTCTCGGACGCCTTCGACCCGGTGCTGAAGCTGTCCGGGCAGGGCGTGGATGCCGAGAATGACGACGGCGGGGACAGCACCAACTCGCGCCTGACCCTGTCGCTGAAGCCGGGCAAGTACACGCTGACCGCGCGTGGCCTCGGCGACGGCGTCAGTGGCATGTTCACCTTGTCGGCCAATCGGATCGAGCTGCCGGGCAACCTGGTCGATCGCGATGGCACCGCACTGCCGAAGTCCGGCAGCGTGTACACGATGCTCGATAACGATGGCGTCCGCCGCTTCCTGCTGACGCTGGACCGTCCGACCAATGTGCGGCTGGATGCAATCTCCGGCCAGGTCGATACCGTGCTGCGCGTGGTTGGCGGCGATGTCGAACTGACCGACGATGACGGTGGCAACGATACCAACGCACGCCTGGAAGAAGCGTTGCCTGCCGGTCATTACACCGTCGAGGTGTCCAGCCTCAGCAACGGCGCGGGCATGGTGGAAGTGCGTGTGCAGGTGGACGGCGCCAGCGCCGATGGGGCTGCTGCTTCGGCGGCAAGTGCCGCTGCCGACGCGGCCGCTGCTGCGGCCGATGATGCCGCCGCGGTGGAAGCTGCCAGCCGTTGAGCGTGTTCCACACTCCGTGGGAGTGTGGACAAGGGCGCAACAGGAAAGGCCGGGCAATGCCCGGCCTTTTCCTTGACGCTGACCGCCGGATTCAGTGCGCGGCGGCGAAGCCCGCATCACCCAGCGGCGACAGCATCGAGCCGCGCGGTTCGCCGTCTGCGCCTTGCCCGGCGGCGCTCAACGCTTGCTGGTACGCCTTGGCCGTCGCGGTATTGAACGCCACCAGCACGATGCGCATCGGCTGCGCATGGCTGCGCTGCCAGGCCAGTGTCTCGGTCACGGCGATCTGCGCCGCCTGGTACAGCGGATAGCCATACACACCGCAGCTGATCGCCGGGAAGGCGATCGACTGCACCCCCAGCGACTCGGCCAGCTGCAGCGATTTCCAGTAGCAGTTGGCGAGCAATGCCGGCTCGTCGCGCTGGCCGTCGTGCCAGACCGGGCCCACCGTGTGCAGTACATGCCGTGCCGGCAAGGCGTAAGCGCCGGTGGCACGCACTTCGCCGGTCGGGCAACGCACGCCCGGGCGCAGCTCGGGCAACCGCTCGCACTCGGCCCGCAATGCGGGGCCGGCCGCACGATGGATCGCGCCGTACACACCACCGCCGCCGAGCAATGTTTCGTTGGCCGCGTTGACGATCGCATCCACCGCCAGGGTCGTGATGTCACCCTGCCAAACTTCGATCTTCATGCGTCCGTCTCCTGCCTGTGAGGTGTTCCGCGCAGCCTCTGCGCCGGCTGTACCCCACGGTAGGGGACAGGGCATCGATACTGCGTCATGGCCGTCTCACGCGCTGCGATCCGACGGCCTTCACGCACGATGGCGGTCACTGCCTTCACGCAGGCTGAAGCGGTCATGGATCCGCGGCAGGCGGTGGCGCCAGGCAATGCCCGGCGGCTTGCGTCATGGCAGGCCAGCCAGCCAGTCGTCGTCGGAACCCTCGTTCACATCGGCGAACAGCGGCGTGGAGAAATAGCGTTCACCGGTGTCCGGCAGCATCGCCAGGATCACCGAGCCCGGCTCAGCGCGGGCTGCCACGTCCAGCGCGCTGGCCACGGTGGCGCCGGCGGAGATGCCGACGAAGATCCCTTCCTCCGCCGCCAGTCGGCGCGCGGTGGCGATGGCGCGGTCATCCTCCACCGACACCAGTTCATCCACCACATCGCGGTTGAGCACGTCCGGCACGAAATCCGGGGTCCAGCCTTGGATCTTGTGCGGTTTCCAATCATCGCCCTTGAGCAGGGCGGCGCCGGCGGGTTCGGTAGCAATGACGCGGGTCTGCGGGCGCGCGACCTTCAACACTTCGCCCACGCCGGTGAGCGTGCCGCCGGTGCCCCAGCCACTGACGAAGTAATCCAGCCGCTTGCCGGCGAAGTCGCGCAGGATCTCGGCGGCCGTGGTGTTGCGGTGATAAGCCGGATTGGCCGGGTTGGCGAACTGGCTGGCCAGGAACCAGCCATGCTGCTCGGCCAGTTCGCGCGCCTTGCGCACCATGCCGCTGCCACGCTCGGCGGCCGGGGTCAGGATTACCTTCGCGCCATAGGCGCGCATCAGTTTGCGACGCTCCACCGAAAAGGTCTCGACCATCGTGGCCACGAATTTGTAGCCGCGCGCGGCAGCGACCATCGCCAGCGCCACGCCGGTGTTGCCCGAGGTGGCCTCCACGATCGTGTCGCCTGGCTTGAGCAGGCCACGCGCTTCGGCGTCGAGGATGATTGCCAGCGCCAGGCGGTCCTTGACCGAGCCGCCCGGATTGAATGACTCGACCTTGGCGTAGACGCTGACCTGTGGCGGTGCCAGGCGCTGCAGCCTGACGATGGGGGTGTTGCCGACGGTATCGAGGATGGACTCGTACAGGGCCATGGAAGCGCTCCGGAAACGGGGCCGCGCCGGGCTTCGGCGGGCAAAGGGGGAGGGCTGGCTGTTCAGGCCAGCGGCTGCCGGCTGACCGTAGCGCCGGCATATGACGCCCGGAAATGACCAGATACCTTTCTTAAACAACCTTTGGTTATAAGCTGGTGACGGCAATTGACCCTAGAGTGGACCTCCGCCCCACGCCGCCTGCCTCCCATGACGCTGACCCAGCTGCGCTACCTGGTTGCCATTGCCGATGCCGAGCTGAACATCACGCTCGCTGCCTCGCGCGTGCACGCCACCCAGCCCGGCCTGTCCAAGCAGCTCAAGCAGCTGGAAGACGAGCTCGGCTTTCTGTTGTTCGTGCGCAAGGGCCGCAGCCTGGAGTCGGTCACCCCGGCCGGCACCGAGGTCATCGCCCGCGCCCGCGCGGTGCTGGCTGAGGCCAACAACATCCGCACCTACGCGGCAAACCAGCGTCGCGAGAGCCAGGGTCAGCTGATCCTGACCACCACGCACACCCAGGCGCGCTTCGTGCTGCCGCCGGCGGTTGCGGCGATCAAGCAGGCCTACCCGCAGGTCAGCGTGCACCTGCAGCAGGCCGGTGAAGCCGACGCGCTGGACCGCTTGAACCAGGGTGATGCCGATATTGCGATCATCAGCACCGCAGGCGGTGAGCCCACCGATGGCATCGCAGTGCCGCTGTTCCGGTGGCGGCGCCTGGTGGTGGTGCCCAAGGGCCATCCGCTGGACCGCGCCGGCCGCGCACCGGACCTGGCCGCGCTGGCCCGCCAGCCATTGATCAGCTACGAATCGTCGACCCGACCGAACTCATCCCTGCAACGCGCCTTCGCCGCCAATGGGCTGGTGCCCGATCTGGCACTGACCGCGCTGGATGCGGACCTGATCAAGACCTACGTGCGCACGGGTCTTGGCGTAGGCCTGCTGGCCGAGATGGCGGTCAGTTCCAACGATGAAGACCTGCGTTCGTGGCCGGCCCCGGACCCGATCGCCGAGTGCATCGCCTGGGCGGTGCTGCCGCGCGACCGGGTGCTGCGTGATTACGCGCTGGAACTGGTGCACGTGCTGGCACCGCAGATTGATCCGCGTGACCTGCGCAGGGTGCTGGATGGCAACCAGGCGGCGGCGTGGCCGGTGCCACCGACGTGGGAGTCACTGACCCAGACCATCACGGTGTGAGGGGTTGGTCGAGCAGGGCTTGCAGCCCTGCACCTGCTGCGGCATTCAAGCAACAGCAACAGCAGAAGCGGTATTCCGTGGGATGGCGGGGCGGTGTCGGAGTGCGGGGACGCCGTAAACCCGTCCCTGGGGGCTTGGCAGCCGCATCCATGCGGCTGACACCC